>JADLBE010000084.1 GCA_020847915.1 Saprospiraceae bacterium
CTAACGGCTAACGGCTAACGGCTAACGGCTAACGGCTAACGGCTAACGGCTAACGGCTAACGGCTAACGGCTAACGGCTAACGGCTAACGGCTAACGGCTAACGGCTAAGCAAGCCTCTTCAAGCTGTGTGTCGCTTCCAGCCTCGGGTAATTCAGCATGTAATAAATGAATTTGCCGCGGCGTTGGGTTTGTACGAGACCTACATTGCGCAAAATGCGCAAGTGTTGCGACGTGACGGACTGCTCAAGTTGCAGCGCAGCAAAAATGTCGTGAACACAGAGGGAGTCGTTGCTGTCGATCAAACTGATCATGCGCAAACGCAAAGGATGTGCAAGGGCACGCACCAATTCACAGGAGAATTGGAGCTTCTGGTCGTCAAATAAGGAGTTAGACTGGTCCATGGGGTGGTTTTGGGTAATGTATGGATGGATGCTGTTACTCTGGCATCTAGTTGTCTCTCTTGGCAAATATGCTAATATAATATCAAATTTTGCTAAAATTGACAAAAAAAATGCTGCGTGAACAACAAACGGTTCATGCAGCATTTTTTTTCGCTTCTCTGGTACTCTTCTGATCAGATGGCCAGTTCTTCTACCAAACGTGAAATTTGGTTCAGGCGCTCTTTGTCGATGCCATAATAGATGAACTTACCCTGACGTTCCGTGGCTACAACGCCAGCCTTGCGCAAAATGGCAAGATGTTGGCTCGCAACGCTTTGTTCCAATCGAAGTTTGATGTAGATATCCGTTACCGTCATGCGCTCATTCTCTTCTAAAAGATCGATGATGCGCTGACGCAACTTGTGATTAACCGCACGCAATACCAATACGGCTTTGCGCAGTTCGAGGTAATCAAGCTGGATATCTTTCTTCCCTTTCGATAGAACTACCGGCTCAGTTTTCGCTTTTCTCATATTAAATGTTTTAAATAGTAAACGTCTGTAAATCAAACGTGGATTATTGTGACGAAAATCGTGCCATTTTGATACAATAAAAAAATGACATTTAAATTTTCATTAACACATAAGGGTTCTGTAAACAAGACAAAAATACAACAAATAATTGGCTTATCGAAGGATTATAACATATTTATGCTTCACAATGTTTTTTTTGCTGATGTGATGTTCGGAGGTTTCATGTAGAATGGTTCGTAATGTGAAACATCCTGAAAATCAGTTTGTTGAAAACAGGACTCTGCAAGTTCCGCCATGTTCGATGCCGAGCATACATAAGGTTCTGCCAGGACCGCATTCTCCGGAAGGCAGCCGCTGTTTGTTTTAAACGCACCGTTGCCGCATAAAAGTATCCGACGATGCATGTCATCTGCGCGAATTTCACTGCAAAAATAATCAAACATTTTGTTTTCCAAAACCAACGGTGCAGCAATTCTCAGGGTATTCAACCGATCAGCTTCATACACGGCCGTCCACACTTCCTGCCGCCTTGCATCAATCATCGGCACAATCAAATCATTACCTGCAGCATCATTTTGTACACGGCATGCCGAAGCCAAAGCTTGCAGGGTATCGACAGCAATCAGCGGAATGCCCAGAGCGAAGCACAAACCCTTGGCGGCAGATACGCCCACACGCAGTCCTGTATAGGAGCCTGGCCCTGAACTTACGGCTATCGCATGCAATTGGCGGGGTTGCATGCCAAGGTCGTGGAGACACTGCCGGATGAACACTGTGATCAAAGCTGCATGGCGATCGGCTTCGGACGTTTCTACCAGGTGCAACACCCTGCCGTCGCGGGCAACAGCCACCGAACAAACGGACGTAGCGGTTTCAATCAAAAGGATGTCGGCCATGATTTATTGGAAACTACCCTGTATGATACCGCCACCCACAACGTCGTCGCCTTCGTAAAAAACGGCGCTTTGTCCGGGGGCAACACCTTTTACATTGGCGTGAAAACGCACTTCCAGGTCCTTGCCCATCGGGAGCACGGTACTCATAACGCCGTCGTCGCGGTAACGCACTTTCGAAAGCACTTCAAGGCCTTCGGCGGGCAAATCGGCGTACTTCATGAGGTTGACCTTGCCAACCATCATGCCATTCCGGATGAGCTCATTTTCCTGTCCGAGCACCACCGTATTGGTGTCGGGTAATATTTCGGTTACAAACATGGGTTCGCCCAAAGCGATGCCGAGTCCTTTGCGCTGACCAACGGTGTAAAACGGATAACCTTCGTGTTTGCCGAGCACTTCGCCGCGGGTATTTACAAAATTACCGCCGCGCAGGGCATCGTCAACACCTTCCACCCGGCGGCGAAGGAAGCCGCGGTAGTCGTTGTCGGGCACAAAGCAAATTTCGTAACTCTCTGCTTTTTTGCTCAGTTCGTCCCAACCGCGTTCGGCAGCCATTTGGCGTACCTCCTGTTTGGTGAATACTCCAAGCGGCATACGCGTGCGGTTGAGGCAATCCTGCGATAAGCCCCACAAAACGTACGACTGGTCCTTCTGAATGTCTTTGGCCTTGCTGACGTATTTGCGGCCCTCGAGCTCATTGATGATGCCGTAGTGGCCTGTAGCAATGAACTCGCAGTCGAGCATGTCGGCACGGCGCAACAAACTGTTCCACTTGATGTGCGTGTTGCACAAAACACAAGGGTTGGGTGTGCGGCCTGCCATGTATTCATCCACAAAGTTGTCGATCACATAGTCGCCAAATTCTTCCCGGATATCCACGATAAAGTGGTGGAAACCCAGTTTTACAGCAACCTGGCGCGCGTCGTTGATGCTGTCGAGCGAACAACAACCGGTTTCTTTTTTCGAGCCGCCCGAAGTGGCATAATCCCATGTTTTCATGGTGACGCCCACCACTTCCCAACCTTCTTCGTGCAGAAGAACGGCGGTCATGGTACTGTCGATGCCGCCCGACATGGCGACAAGTGCTCGGCCTTTACGTGACATGGTGTGTGTTAAGTTGAAAAAAGAGCGCAAAAGTACGACAAATAACAGAATTTCAACGGGTTTTGTTCATTTATACCTGCGACCAACCTACCGTTTTGTCAGTTCATCCAGCATCTTTTGGGTACTGCTGTAATCCTCACCTTCGGCTTTGGCGAGTTCGATGGCGCGTTGGGCATGGGCGATGGCTTCGTTTTTGCGGCCCAGTTTGGCGAACAGGGCTGCCAGGGTGTCGCGGTTGTAATAAGCTTCACCCAATCGAACCGATTGTTTGGCCCATTCCAATGCTTTTTCGAGCAGGAAATTGTCGTTGTAGTGTACGTAAAAGTTCCACGCCGCTTCGTTGAGCTCCTCGGGAGTTTCAGCCGGATACGTATCAAAATAAGCGATGGTCGCGTTGGCGTAGTTGGCGTAGTCTTCGTGCTGCGCGTAATAATTCATGGCATAATACCCGGCCATACGTTCGCCTTCTTTGGGATAAGCGCCTACAAAAAGGGTACGTATGTCGGTGAGTGTAAGTTCCGGATGTTTGCTTACGTACTCGCTGATGGTGTTTTCAATTTTGGTGGCTACCAGCTCTTCGGTGTACGTTTGTGCAAATTTTTCCTGGTTCCACACGAAATATTTGAAGCCGTCGGAATAAGGATCGTTCACGAAGTTGTAAATGAACTCCATGTTTTCTTCCGTGCCGAAATCTTTCTGGGTCTTCATGTACTCGTTGGCGATTTGGCCCGAAATAGGATCAAAAGCTGCCGAAGTTGCCTGGGTGTAGGCGAGCAGGGTTTCCGGTTTGCGGTCGCCTTCGTTGTAAAGTTGTTTCAAACCGCGTAGGTTAACTTTTGGGTTGTCTGCTTTTTTTCCCAATTCAAGGAAATCGGGTGTTTGGTAATAACCCACTGCTTTGTGTACCAATTCGCCGTTGCCGTCGATGAACAGCAGGGTCGGAAAATACTCCACGCCGTATTTGGCCAGCAGGGAAGGGCCTTCGCCTTTTTCCATGTCGATTTTGGCGTTCACGTAGCGTTCGTTGTACAAAGCGCCAACGGCAGGGTCCGGGAAGGTATTTTTCGACATCAATTTGCATGGTCCGCACCAGGTGGTGTAGGCGTCGAGGAAAACAAGTTTGTTCGACGCTTTGGCTTTGGCCAAAATTTCGGACCAGGTGCCGGTTTCAAATTGGATGCCCTGGGCTGTGGCGCCCAGTGGCAGCAACATTACAAGGCAGAAGAACAGTTTTTGTATACGCATCAGATGCCTTCGAGGGATTGTTTGAAATAGTCAATTTTGGGACGCATACCGCTGGTGTCGTTTTCTCCAATGGCTTTCAGAGCCTGGTCGGCGGCCTGGCGGGCTTTGTCTTTGTCGCCTTTGCGTTTGTACACTTCAGCCAGGGTCATGTAATAATCGGGCAAACCGCCGTTTTCGGCCGCAATTTTGGCCCACTTTTCAGCCTGATCGAGTACTTTTTTATCCTCCGGAAAGGTTTTGCACATCACGATTACAAGGTCGTTGAGCTTGGCGGCGTTGTTTTTAACCTCGGATTTCTGGTAACGCTGGGCGGCTTTCAGGTACTTGCCGCTGTCCTTGGTGACTGCATAGTACTTCATGTCGGCCTCGTTTTCGTAGGCATCGGCACGAGCGGGTATGGCGGCCTTCATTTTGGATTTGGCCTCGTTGAGCAGTTCTTCGTTTTTAAATTCGATGGCCTTTTTCAGGGTATTGTTGCAGGCCTGCTCGATACGTTTGTCCACTGTTTCGGGTTTTTCAACAGCATTGATCTCCTTGCGGTATTTGAGCAGCAGGTCGAACACACGGCTGTCGGCCTCCGAAGCGCCTTCAAGGATAAACTTAAGGTTGAAAGGCGTGGTCAGGTCTGACTGCGTATTCAGGTACTCGTTGGTAATTTTCAACGAAGGTTTATTGGCGCGGTTGAGGGCCTTCACGTAGTCGTACAGGAACTGCGGGTCGCGGTTTCCATTGGCGTATTCGGCTTCAAAATCGACCGATTTGTCGCCCGAGCCCGCCGCTTTTTTCCCAAATTCGATGAGCCCGTCGATCTGCATGCCACCCACGTTTTGCAGTACGATTTTACCTTCCGCATCGATGAACATCAACGTCGGATAAGCTCTAACGGGGTATTTTCCAGCAAACTCCTTGTTTTCCGGCTTTTCCATGTCGATCTTCAGGTTGATGAAGTTCTGGTTGAAAAAGTCGCCCACCTTGGGGTCCGGGAAAACCTGGGCGGCCATACGTTTGCACGGACCGCACCACGCAGCATAGGCATCAACAAAAATAATTTTGTTTTCAGCTTTGGCTTTGGCCAGGGCTTCCGGCCAGGTGCCGTGGAAAAAATCGATGCCTTGCGCGTTGGTGTTGCCTGCGGCAAAAAACAAAAGGCCAAAAACGAAAAGGAGTTGCCTGATCATGGGACAAAAGGATTGTTGATGCGTAGAAGAACGCAAATTTAAGGGTTTTTAAACTTTTATGGCCTTTTTGCCGACCTCGATCAAATCATTCACCTGCAAAGCACCCACGTTTTTGTGTACCACTTTGCCGTTTTTGTCGATGAACATAAGGGTTGGGTAAGCCTGAACGGGATACTTTCCAGCAAACTCCCTGTTTTCCGGTTTCTCCATGTCGATTTTCAGGTTGATGAAGTTTTTGTTGTAAAACTCACCCGCCTTGGCATCCGGGAATACGTTGCTGGTCATGTATTTGCACGGGCCGCACCACGAAGCGTACGCATCTACAAAGATGATTTTGTTTTCAGCTTTGGCTTTGGCGAGGGCTTCCGACCACGTGCCTTTGAAAAAATTAACGCCCTGGGCGGAGATGCTGCCTGCGGCAAAAAAGAGAAAGCCGAAGACAAAAAAAAGTTGCTTGATCATGAGTATAGGTGGTTGTTTGAACGTTGAAGAACGTAAATTTACTGAAATTGTTGGATGCAGGTTTCGCGCGTATGTTCGCAGAAGGTTTCACACAGATGTTCACAGATTTAAAAAGCAGATGTTCACAGAAATGATTGTGGGAAATTTCTGTGAACATCTGCTTTTTAAATCTGTGAACATCTGTGCGAAACCCCTCTTCATTATCCGAACACCGTTTCCAAAATTTCCACCGAATTCACCTCCCCGAACCCCGGCACGTGCATTTCGTAAAATTGTAAAAGACTTTGCAACATACCCCTGCGTTGCATACGGTCCAAAACGATGGTATGGCATTCTTCCAGCGGCGTAAGCAGGAAGTTTTTCAAAACGCCGGCTTCTGCAGGTGCCAGGAACGGGCCGTGCAGCGGTTTTTCCAACAAAAAAACGCCTTCCTGCAGGTCGAAGTAGCTTTCGCCGTCTTCAGTTTCATCCTGCGGCTGGAACCCAAGGTAAGCGCTGAGTTGCACCAGGAAATGCAGATGCAAGTTGGCGATGGGCGTATCCGTATGGTCGAGAAAAAGCAGTTGTTCGATCAAAAAATCGAATAATTCACGGTTTTCTTCGGTTTCGCGGATGCATTTTCTGCATATTTCGGCCATAAACAAGGCCACGGCGCCGCGTTTCACATCAAAAGGGATACGTTCGTACACCAGTCCGGAGCGGGCTTCTTTCAACCGGCTCAGCGCCCCTTCTCCTTCGCGGAAATAAGCCACGATTTCCACCACACTCATGTGCTGGAACAAGGGGTAAGGCATACGCGCACGAGTGCTGCGCACACTGCCGGCAATGAAGGCGTGCAGGCCGCGGTCTTCGGTAAAAATGTCGCAGATCACGCTGGTTTCGCCGTATTTGAGTGTGCGGAACACGATACCGCGGGTGGTTAAAAGCATGGTTTAGGCGAAAATCTGTTTGAGCTGTGCGTATTCCGCAGGCATCAGCTCCTGAAAGCGTTCTGGGAACGCAAAAAAATGGTGGATGGCAACAGCCAGAACGGGCACGTCGGTGAGCCCGATCACGGCCTCTACCCTGTCGCGCGGTATGCCGCTTACCTTTTCCAGATGGTCCCAAACTTCCGGACCATCGAGCGCGGGATAAGCCTCGTCGGGGTAGGTAATGGCAAAAGCGCGGGCGTATTCGTGTACGGCAATGTTGTACCACTTGGCGGGCTGCAGGTAGGCCAGCATGACCTGTTCGGCCGAAAAAAGCAGGCATCCGTCGGCCTCGTACAACTCGGAAGCGTGGTTGAAAGGGTATTCGGGCGTGGGGAAAGGGAAAGGATAAACGATCACCTTTTCGAATTTGTGGAAAAGGAATTCCTCTTTTTTAAACGCGATCATCACGGCTTGTGCTGCAATGCCGAGTTGCACATCGGCAGGCATGTCGTCCTCGGGGAAAGCCAGCGGATCCCAATCGGTGCCCAGCATAAACATGGCCGTGCGTTCGCGGAAGCGTTTTTTATCCGTTTCGGTGAGGCGGCGGTAAAAACCATGGAAACGCTCGAGCAGCCTGCGCTGACCTTCATCGAGCTCGGGTGGGTGTTTGCTGAACCACCACCAGTTGATTTGCGGTGAAAAGACGTAAACAACGGCAGCGCTCACCACAAAAGGTGTCATCCAAATGGCGTAGTCGCTATCGAATGCCCAGGCCAGGTACAAAAAGAACAGGGCTGTGAGTATAAGAGGCAGGGCTACAAGGTTGGCAAACGATTTCATGCGGGCAGACTTTGACGCGAAAGTACGTCCGAAGGGGTTGGTGGAAAGAAAAAAGGACCCGTCGGGGAACTTTATCTTTTAAAACAGCATTTGGTGTGTGTATGTTGTTCCTGCACAGACGTTCCTTAACAATCTAACAATCAACCCCGTAAATCGGATTTTGATGGGGCCGGGTTGGTCAAATCTGGTGTAACGATGAAAATATTTGCCGAAAGGCTATATTTTTTACTTTAAACGACCGTATCTTTGCCCCGCTTAAAAAATCAGCACGGTGCCTTAGCTCAGCTGGTAGAGCAATGGACTGAAAATCCATGTGTCCCCGGTTCGATTCCGGGAGGCACCACCGGGCAGAACTTTTGAGCCCAATGTTTAACGCCCACGGTCGAAGACTGTGGGCGTTTTTTTTTGTATTTATCGTGATTTTTTAAAGAGGTGTTGAAGGAGGGTTACAATTTGAAGACTAAGTGCGATGAAAATTGGGCTTGCCGGTTTGGTGACCATTTAAAATTACGCTGAGCATCAATACTTTTATCGCCATAATACTGTCCGGGTTTTCTCTGATTTACTACAATCAAACGCATATTGAATTTGTTTTACATTAAGAAATATTGTCTAACCCACTACAAACAAATAACATAAAGATTTAGTTCCAATACTGTAGCTAAAGTTCAAGGCAATTTTTTAACCGCGTTAGCGGTGTAAGGTTTATAGGACAACACAACCCACAAACCCGGAGCCGCTTTAGCGGCGAAAGCCTTTACCCAGGCATAAGTTTTTGAATATGAGATAATTACGGAGTGTCGAAGGCTTTCGCCGCTAAAGCGGCTCCGGGGTTTGTGGGTAGTTAATTTCTATAAACCCTTCCACCGCTAAAGCGGTTGAATTGATAGACAGTAAGGTTTAATACCCTTTTTGCATAATCTAGAAGGAGCTGTTTCACATTGATTAAGCTCGACATTTTCCGAAGGCTGGAACACAAAAGTTGAAACCTTGTTACAATCATCTGACCGCTCCGAGGTCTTTTGTTTTCCCCTATCTTGCACCATAATTCTTTTATGTCCGACGATATCATCATCCGAATCCTGCTCCTGCCTTTGTCCATGCTGTACGGCATCGGCGTGGGTTTACGCCTGTTGATGTACCGCATCGGCATCGTGCGCAGCGTGAAGTTCAGCATGCCCGTCATTTCGGTGGGCAACCTCTCGGTGGGTGGCGCCGGCAAATCGCCCCACATCGAATACCTCCTGCGCTGGCTCGGCGATTACCTCGAGGTGGCCGTTTTGAGCCGGGGCTACGGCCGCAAAAGCATGGGTTACCTGCCGGTCACCATCATCGATACGGCCGAGCAGGTGGGCGACGAACCCTTGCAGTTCAAACGAAAATTTCCGGAAGTGCCCATCGCCGTGAGCGAAAGCCGGGCCCTGGGTGTACCCGAACTGGTGAAACGCAACCCGGAATTGCAGGTGGTTTTGCTCGACGATGCGTTTCAGCACCTGGCCGTGACGCCCGGACTCAACATACTACTTACCGAGTTTAAAAAACCGTTCACACGCGACTGGCTCCTGCCCTCCGGCCGATTGCGCGAGTGGCGCGCCGGTTACCGCCGTGCCGACATCATCGTCGTGTCCAAGTGTCCGCCCGAACTCACCGCCGAACAACGCCGCAAACTTATTCGTGAAATCGATCCATTTCCGCGCCAGCGGGTCTATTTCTCGCGCTACCGCTACGGCTTGCCCTACGACATGCTCCGCCCCGACGTGCGCCGTCCGCTCGATGCCACCACCGACGTACTCCTGCTGAGCGCCATCGCCAACACGGATTACCTGCTCGACTACATGGCCACAAGCGTGCTCTCGGCCAAAACCATGGAATTTGAAGACCACCACAACTACGACCTCGCCGACCTGGTGGACGTGCAACGCCGCTTCGAGTCCATGATCTCACCCAATAAAATCATCGTTACCACGGAAAAAGACGCCGCCCGCCTCGAGCCGCACCACAAATTTTTCTTCGAAAACAACCTGCCCGTGTTCGTCCTACCCGTAGAGGTCGCCTTTTGCGACAACGACGAGGTCGAGTTTCAGGAGGATGTGCGGGGGTTTCTGCTGAACTTCAAAGTCTGATCAGGATTTCCAGGATTTAAAGATTTACAGGATTTTTATTTCAGGATTGCGTGCAAACCATTGGGTTATTCATCCTTAAACAAGCTTTCTGCTGATTTTTATTTCAGGATTTTTATTTCAGGATTGCGTGCAAACCATTGGGTAACACAATCCTGAAATAAAAATCCTGTAAATCTTTAAATCCTGGAAATCCTGATCATTTGTTCGCCAGCTGTCCGCACGCCGCATCAATATCCTTGCCCCGGCTGCGGCGTACCGTAACCGTGATGCCTGCTTCGGCAACGGCGGCGGCGAAGGCGTTGAGACGTTCTTCACCCGATTTGGTGAAGGGCGCCCCGTCGATGGGGTTGTATTCGATGATGTTTACACGCACAGGGAACTTGCGACGGCAAAGCTGGATGAGCTTTTTGGCGTCTTCGGGACCGTCGTTGAAGTTTTCGAAAGCGATGTATTCGTAGGAGATCCGGTTGTGTGTGAGTTGGTAGAAATATTCGAGGGCTTCCATCAGCGTTTTGAGGTTGTTGCTCTCGTTGATGGGCATGATCTCGTTGCGTTTGGTATCGTCGGAGGCGTGCAGGCTTAAGGCGAGGTTGCTTCGGTAGCCGTCGTCGGCCAGTTTGCGGATCATTTTGGCGATACCGGCGGTGCTGATGGTGATGCGCCGTGCGCCCATGCCGAGGCCAAGCGGCGGTGCGGCGGTGATGCGTTCCACACTTTCCATGGTACTCGCGTAGTTGAGCAGGGGTTCGCCCATGCCCATGTACACGATGTTGGTGAGGTTTTTTCCGAAGGTTAAAAGGCACTGGCGGTTCACGGCCGCCACCTGGTCCACGATTTCATACGCTTCCAGATTTCGTTTGCGTTCCATGCGGCCTGTGGCGCAAAACGAGCAGGTAAGACTGCAGCCCACCTGGGTACTTACGCAAACGGTAAAACGGTCGTCCGAAGGCACGGGTATGAGCACACTTTCGATGCGGTGACCGTCGTGGGTGAGGAAACGTGTTTTGATGGTGCCGTCGTTGCTGTGCTGCACGGCGTCTTCAAGAAGTGTGTGGAACGTGAAATTTTCCTTCAGTTTGGCGCGCAGTTCTTTCGACACGTTGGTCATGCCGTCGAAGCTGGTCACACTTTTGGCCCAAAGCCATTCGTATATTTGTTTGGCGCGAAAACGCGGCTCACCCCACTCGGCAAGTGTGGCCTCGAGGTCGAAAAGATTGATCGCGCGCAAATCTGTTGATTTAGTCATTGAATGCTTAAGACTTAAGATTGATATCGTTGACACAGGGTACACAGAGGAAAAAAACAGGAGAACACAGAGGGGTATCCGGCTACGCCGTCTATAAATTGATTTCACTTAGCCGGCGTAGCCGGATACCCCTCTGTGTTCTCCTGTTTTTTCCTCTGTGTACCCTGTGTCAACGATTTAATATGCCCCAAAGTACCTCCGCATGAACCATTCGGCCACCAGCAAACTGGCCAGCAGCGCGAAAATCCATTTGAGGTTGATGAGCGGACTGGTTTTAGACGTGCTGTACACGACAGGTTTCACCGTCTGGTTGTTTTTTATTTTTTCGGCGATGGAGGCCAGGTCGCCGGGCGCCAAAGTTTCGCCGCCGTAGCGGGTACTGAGCTGGCGCAAAACGGCATGTCGTGCGCTGGTTTCGAACAGTTCGAGTTCGATGGGCCTTACGCTGAAACGGCCGTCGTAAGTGAGGTTTTGCCCGTTGAAGGTGGTTGTTCCGCGGTAGGTGTAATTGCCTGTCGGCAAAATACCGGCGTTGAGCGCATACGCTTTACCCACGCGGTTGAAAGTGTAGGTGTACTCTTTGCCGTCCTTGTTGCGGATGCTCATGGCCACGTCGGGTTCGTTGGTGAGCTCGTAGTTGTCGTTGTAGAGCTCGGCGCCGAAACCGACCGCTTCATTTTCGTTGAAAATGTTTTGGTCGAGCGTAACGCGGAATTTTCGTTTGTCCTCCTTCAACGTGAGGTACTGCACGGTTTTACCCACCAACTCGTCGAAAATTTCGTGGTTGTTGTGTTGCAGGTAATCGAAAAGGCGCCATTTCCAGAGGCCTTCGCCGAGAAATACACCCGTTTTGATGCCCTGACTTTCGCCGATGGCCAACAGGGGTTGTTCGGTGTCCACTTTGCCGATACGTTTGTACAGCAGTACCTGAGCTCCGGGCAGGGCTTCAAATTTGCCGAAAGCGGAGGTCACGGGGTTGAACTTGGGCAACTCGTCGGTTACGCGCGGACTCAGGCTAAACGTCGCAAAACGCGTCGAAACCTTGCCCTGCACGTCGTCGCTTTGGCGGCCGTCGCTTTGCAGGCGCACGAGATCCTGGGCGCCGTTGAGGTTGGCAAAGCCCGTTTGCATGCCCGCCACAAAAAGGCGTGGTATACGTTTGGCATTGAGCGCGTTGAGCACACCCACCGCGTCGTTGTTCACCGACGGCAGGTTGTGCAGGATGGCGAAGTCGTATTTCGATACGTCGAGTCCGGGCTGGTTGATGTAGGCGATGCTGACCTGGTAGTTTTTGTTGGATTCCAGGGTTTGGCGCAGGGCCGAGAGGTCAGGGTGTGGACTGTTTGCCAACAGCAAAATTTTCTGTCGGGCGTCAAGTACATCGATGAAAATTTCGCGGCTGTTGTTCACGGTACTGGCTTCGCCGGGCAATTTGGCCAGCGAAACCACGTATTGTACCACGCCCGGCGTTTTGGCTTCGAGCAAAATTTCTTTGGTGGTAAAAAAGTCGTTGCCGTTGATGCCCACCGGAATGCTTTGCAAAGTTTGACGGTTATCGCCTTCCACACGGCTTATGGTGAGTACGCTTTGTTGTCCGCCGCAAAACGTAGCTGCCACGTCGATCTGGATGCTCATCTGGTCGCCCAGGTAAGCGATTTTGTTGTGGAAAACCCGTTTGATGAGCAGGTCTTTTTTGGGCGTGGTATCGCCGAGAGCAACGGTGTACACCGGGGCGTTGAGTTGCACATCGGCATAACCCGGATTGCTGCCTTCGTTGTAAATACCATCGGAGGCTACAATGACGGCACCCAGGTTTTGTCCGCCGTAACGGTCGTACACATCGCGCATGAGCTGCGAGAGGTTGGTGACTTTGTCCACAAAGTTGAAGTCGACCGTTTCGCGCACATCGTCGCCAAAAGCGAGTTCATGCACTTCATAGTCCTCCGACAAGGCATCGCGCAGGGCGTTCCAGTTTTGTTTGTAATTTTCGAGTCCTTCACCGCGCAGTTCGGAGGCAATGCTTTCCGAGTGGTCCTGCGCCAAAACGACCACCGGTTTTTTGGTTTCGGTGATTACACTTTTCAGCAGTGGGGAAAGCAAAAGGGCGCTGAGCAGGGTGATGACGAGGAAGCGCAGCAGAGCCAGCCAGCGGTGCAGGTGGGGGTGCTGTTCGCGGAACGTGGTGTCGCGGAAATAAAGCAATGCGGCGTAGGCGAGCCCGAGCAGCACGCACAGCAGCAAAAACCAGGCAGGGTATTGAAACGTAAGATTGGACATTGTCGATGGTAGAGGGTAGTAACCCAAGGCTATACAGGACGCAAAATTGGCGAAATTGTTGCGAATCAACACGCTTTAGAGACGGCTTGTTCTGCCGGTATGCATTTGAAGGTGTTGTTTGACAGTTTTGAGCCGATAAAAAAGGTAATTTTGCGGCTATTCATGCGTTTGTAATCATCCTTACAGCTCAAAACATGATCCGGTTCTGCACCGCAGCGTTTGTTTTTTTATTTCCCCTTGCCTTGTTCGCCCAAAAAGCGTCTGATTTGAAACGCAATGGCGAAAAAATGTTTGAAGCCCGCCGTTACGCGGAAGCATTGTCGCTGCTTGCCCGGTACCAACAGGAAAAACCCGGCGAAACAGCCGTGCTTACCAAATTGGGCATCTGCAATTATTACGTCAACCAGCCCGACAAAGCCAGGCAATACCTCGAATACATCCTCAAACAAAATCCGGCAACCCCCGATCCGGAAGTTTACCTGTACATGGCCCGTACGTTGCACGGCCAAAGAGAGTTCGACAAAGCCATACCTTTTTACAAAGGTTTTTTGGAACGTGCCGGTGAAAAACACCCGCTGCGCGCCAACGTGACCGACAACATCAGGCGTTGTGCTTTGGCGATAGATATTCCGGACAACCCCGCCGTGGCACTGGTGGAAAACCTGGGTCCGGGCGTGAACAGCACAGGCGACGAATTTGCACCCCTGCCTTCGGTAAACAACCGAAACCGACTTTATTTTGCGGCAGCGCGCGACAGCAGCATCGGCGGGCGCCGCAACAACGAAGGCTATGAAGACGCTGTGGCAGGGCATTTTTGCACCGACATGATGTTCAGCGACCTGCGCACCAGCGGTTGGAGCGCCGCCGAACCACTCGCCAGCCTGCTCAATACCTCGCGGCATGAAGTGCCCCTTTGTTTTGATGAAAAAGGGCAATTGTTGTATTTTTTTCGCGGATTTACCCATTTCAGCGGCGAAATGCTGATCGATTCGGCCGGGCGCAACGACGAATTTGCCGTCACCTCGCCGTCATTTCAAGGCCCACTCAGCGTCGAAAACGGCGATGCAGCCCCGTTTTTTTTCAACGATACCATCCTGCTTTTTGCAAGCAGACGCGAAGGCGGATTGGGTGGACTGGACCTGTACGTTTCTTTTTTGCGCGACAGCGCCTGGACAGTTGCGCAAAACCTGGGTCCTGAAGTGAACTCTCCTTACGACGAAACAACACCATTTCTTGCCCGCAACGGTCGCAGCCTGTACTTCAGCAGCAACAGGTTGAGCAGTATGGGTGGACTGGATGTTTTT
Organism: Saprospiraceae bacterium; assembly: GCA_020847915.1. Classification (GTDB taxonomy): domain Bacteria; phylum Bacteroidota; class Bacteroidia; order Chitinophagales; family Saprospiraceae; genus M3007. Next base: position 14,501 of record JADLBE010000084.1, read on the forward strand.
AACGCTGTTTTCGACGACAAAACAGCCCTGTGGCAAGCACCTGTAAACATGGGCCCATTGGTGAATTCACCGGCCGACGATGCGTTTTTCCGCCTTGCCAACGACGGCGCGGCTGCTTATTTCGCCTCTTCAAGGTTCGAAAGTTTGGGGGAAAGGGATTTGTTTGTAGCCTGGTTCCGCGAAGCGCAGGAAGACCACCTGGAAAAAAGCAATCCGCCTACGTTTGCACAGGTAAAAGCGCCGGCAAAGGCATCGGAACAAAAAGAGTTTGTACTGCCGGTGATGTTGTACACCGACGAGCGCGACGTACTCAATCCGGACAACCTGAAAGCCATCGATCAATTCGCAGCGGCAGCCCGGTTGGTGCCTGACGCCGTCGTGCTGGTCACGGTGCATACCGACGAAACTGGTCCGGCCAAGTTTGATTTGTACAACGGCATCAAACGCGCCGAACTTGTAGGCAAAGCGCTTACCGAACGGGGCGTACCTGCCTCGAGGATACGACTCAGAAGTTGCGGACCTTACTACCCTGTCGCCCGGAACGTGATGGATGCCGCACCCAATCCGATGGGCAGCACCTTGAACCGCCGCATCGAATTGGCCCTGCCCACGGTTTCGGATGCTGGACTGCCGGTGTTGGTACGCCAGGAAAAACCGGTGGTGTCGGAACTGATGGCTTCAGAGGGCGCCGAACAGTATGCTGCAATGATGGCAGGTGTTTCCTACCGCGTGGATGTGACCACCACAAGGCAATTGTTGAACAACGATGTGCTTGCCATGTACCGGGATCAAATCATCGACAACCAGCAGGGAACCGGATTGTATTTGTATACAGCAGGTTTGTTTAAAGACCATGCCAAAGCGGTGCAGTTGCGCAAGGAACTGCAGAACCAGGGCTTTGCCGAAGCAACGGTTGGCGCCTATGTGCATGGCATCAGAATTTCCAAAGCAGAAGCCGTCGCATTGCTCAAAAAGTATCCCGAACTTACCGCCTTTGTCAGAGGATAATATAGTCTAATCATCCATTATGCACAGCATCAACCAGCGTATCGATTTTCTGCGCGAAAGCCTGAAAAATTTGCGAAATACAGGGAGCATAGCGCCCAGTTCGAGGTTTTTATGCAAAAATATGGCGGATAAAATCGACACCGCTCGTGCGCAGGTGGTGGTCGAGTTGGGTGCAGGCAATGGCGTAATTACAAGTTACATCCTTGATCGGTTGCGACCTGATGCGCGTTTGTTGATTTTTGAAATCAACGATGCCTTTGTGGACAAAATAACGCAAAAGTTTGATGATCCGCGCATTTTGCTCATCCACGATTCGGCAGAAAAAATGGGCAAACATTTTGAAAAACATGGCATTACACATGTAGACTATTTTGTTTCAGCCATTCCATTTGTTATGTTGCCCGAAGCCGTTGCGCAAAACATCATTGGCGAATGTTTGCGGTGGTTGAAACCGGGAGGCCAATTCATACAATTTCATTATTCACGTGTTCTGGTGAATTATTACAAGCGTATTTTCGGCAATGCGACCGTCGATTTTGTGGCACTCAACATGCCGCCGGCATTCATCATTACCTGCGAAAAAACAAGTGGTAAATAATCCGGTTTCATGCCTTGCCAGAATTTCCTTTCCGCATCCTAAAGCAACCTCCATGCGTTCCATTGTATACAGTTTCTGCATCGTTTTTTGTTTCGCCTCCTGCGGCGAAAATTACCATTACGATGCAGAAAAAACCATTCCAAACGGCGTATGGACTTATGCCGACAGTTTGCTTTTTGCCTACAACATCAGCGATACAGCCTCAAAGTATAACCTGTACGTCGACATCATCCACGCCGATACTTTTGAAACGCAAAACATTTACCTGCGGTTTCACACCATTTTCCCCGACGGGAAACGCGCCAGCTCGGTCCTGTCGTTTGATTTTTTCAACAGCAAAGGTGAAAACAACGGAAAATGTTCCAGTGGACAATGCACGTTAAGAAGTGTGATTCAGGAAAATGCATTTTTCCGCCAGCCCGGTGAGTACCAAATCCTGATCGAACAATTCATGCGTCAGGATTCGGTACCGGGCATTCATTCGGTTGGGTTGATGGTGGAGAAAAGTCCGAAATCTAAATAGTCGACAGTCGACAGTCAACAGTCGAAAAAAGTGCCCAATTACTAGTTAAACTAGCGATTGGGCATTTTTTTGACTGTTGACTGTTGACTAGTCCGTCATCTGAATATCATCGCCTTTTTTCATTTCCTTACCGGAAATGTTTTCGTAAAGCCTGAGGTATTTTTGATGAACGGCATCGCTTTGTTTTTCGCCGTTGATGGTCAACTTTTTATAAGAAAGATTGAAGGAATAATTGTCCTTGTCGATGAGGCCGTCTTTGATGAGTTCGGATTTCAGGACATTGCTGAGGCGTTCGGCGTGACGTTGTTGCTCCATGGCCTTTACCATTTCGCTTTCGGCGCGCATGTGTTCAGAGGTGGCGCGTTGTAAATCGCGTTCCATATCGAGTTGCATGCGTTGCATTTGTCGCTCGTACAATTCCTGTTCACGCTGCATACGATCGAATTCCTTTTGTTGCTCTTTTTGCATTTTGTCGTATTCCTTGCTCCATTCCTTTTCAAATGCAGCCATCTCTTTTTCAACACGTTGCATCTCTTTTTCAAAAGCGGCCCTTTCCTGCTCGTTCATGTTTTCAAAATCGCCGCTTAAAAACCCGGGGCTGAATGTGAAATTCGGAACTTCGGGGAAATCGGGTGGGTTGGGGGCCCAAAACGTGTGTTGGTTGTTGTTGTAAAATACGGCGCCGTTGGGGAAGTTGAAATTTTCAAACGGCATGTTGAGGCTTTCGCCTTCTTCCATTTTTTTACCGTCGATCCACACTTGGCCATCTTTCACCACAATTTCCATAGGGTTTCCGCCATTGTCGAGTTTGATGACGGTATTGTCACCCTCCGTTTCGGTGGTTACACGAACCTGAGGCGCCATCACAAAGGGAGCATCAGGGGCATCGGGCGGGAATCCGAAAGCCGGTGGGGCTGGTGGGGCCGGTGGCGTAGCATCCTCCATCAATTCGGCCACCAACGTTTGGTATTGGTTAAAATCAGATGCGGGAATGTCTTTGCCATCGATGTTCAGGCGTTTGATTTCGCCGTTTTGAAGCTCCATTTCCACGCGGTTGTCGCCGTCTTCGCGTACGATTTTCTGCGTATTTTTGGATTTGGGCGGAATGGTATCGTTTGCCGGTGTTTGATTTCCGAAATCGGCGCCAAATCCCGGCACTTGTCCGGCCACCCATTCCACGGGGTTCATGGCTTTGAGCGCGCTTGTGAAGTTGTCGGTACCCGAGCGGATGGTCCACAATACGATGAGGACGATGAGGATGGCGGTTGCCACTATTTTTTCCATGGTGTTGTGCGATGCTTGTGAAGGGTTGAGGATACGTTTGATGCGCATAAGCATGGGACGGCGTTTGTGTTTGAGGACAAAGCTTGTTCCGTGCAGTGCAGGCGCCAAAATGGGTGTCGGACGGGCCATTTCCTGCAACCGTACCAACGTTTTGGCGTACATCAAAGGGTTGCCGCTGAGTGCGACGGCCACATCGTCGCAGCAGTTTTCGCGTTCCGCACGGATGCGGTCGGAAAGCCACCAAACGGCGGGGTGGTAATAAAAAAGGGTTTCCATAAAGGCCTGAAACAGGTTGAACAGCCAGTCGCGACGTGCGATGTGGGCGAGTTCGTGGGCCAAAATGGCTTCCACTTCCGAGGCTGAAAGTTGGTTGATCAGGCCAACGGGCATCAGGATGAGGGGTTTGAGGAATCCCAGGGTAAGCGGCGTGTGAACCAAAGCCGATTCGAGCAACAGCACAGGTCGACTCAATGAAAGTTGTTGTGCCAGTTCGTCTACACGGCGCTGCCAGGAGTTGTCTCCAACAACCAGTGCAGTGCGCCGCATACGGCCCAGATACAACATGCCGCCCCCTAGTTTGAGGAGGAAAAACACCAGTCCAACCACCCACAACCCCACCAGCAGGGGATACCAGGGCTCGGGTGAAAAGGTGGTGGTTTTTAAAACCGGCGAGGCTTCGATGGCAGGCAAAAACGATGGTAAATATCCAGGCTCCGGAGCCTGGTTTGCCACCGAATTTGCTGGTTCGAATACCCATACAAACGTGCTGGCCGCCAGCAGTGTAATGCTGCACAACGTTGTGTACGCCAACAGGTAACGTATACGTGCCGAGCGCAGTTTTGGCCAAACCAGCAGCAGCACGGCCAGCAGCAGGGCGCCCTGCCACAGGGAGTGTACGAGTGTTAGGCCAAGCGCCTGCACGAGCGCCGTTTGGTCGATAAGAAGAAGCGTTTTCATGGCTTATTTTCTTCAATTTGGGCAATCAGGGCTTTGATTTCGTCGAGCTCCTCGGCACTGGCTTCGTGGTTGCCCAGGGCCTGCATCACCATCTTCATGGCGCTGCCCCGGAACGCCGCATCCACGAACTGCTGCAGCAGTACCGATTGTGTGGCGTCCTGGGTAACCGAAGCCGTGTAAATGTGTGTACGACCATCTTCGATGCGGTTTACCAACCCTTTTTCGTGCATGATTTGCATCAGTTTCAGGGTGGTGGTGTAACCTACTTCGCGACGGGTATTGAGGCTGTCGTTTACGGATCGTACCGTGCTTGGTCCCATCTCCCACAAAAGGTGCAGGATTTCAAGTTCCGATTCGGTGGGTTTGCTGGTTTGCATACGTCGTCTGGTGTTGTGTATTTCGAAAGACAATGCAAACATCTACGAAGTTGTTCGTAGTTGCAAGTTTTTTCTACGAAATTTTTCGTAGATGTAAAAAACAGTCGTTTCTGACTGTTCTTCGAACGTGCTTTCGGAAAGGTATTGACAGGTCTTATTAGAAAATCTAAAGGCTAATGTTTGTCTCTAAAATTTCAGCCGGCGGTATCATTTGAAAAGGTCGAACCAACTTTTCACTTTTGTTTTTTAAAGGATAATTTATTTGCCAGAGTGATTTTTCTCCCTCGTTTTCAACAACAAATTCTTTGGTTGTAGTCCACCTCCCGTTTATCCATTCAAGTCTGCTGCCACTTCCGCCACCATTGCCGATATAAAATCCCGTTATCTTCTTCTTTTTTATATAAAATGTAGGGTTGGGCAAGTCAGAGAGTTGTTCATTCAAAGTGTAACAGTTTTTGTCAATGTCAAATAAATAAACATTAACTCTATTTTTAATGCCTGTTCCTGCCTGACCATAATAACCAATGATAAAGTCATCTACTCCGTCAAAGTTCAGGTCAATTAAGGTGTCATTACCTGATAACGACGGTGCGTTCTCAATTGAGAAATGATTCAATATATAAGTCGATGTATCACCATTGGTGACATTACTTTTGATGCCGTTCACATTTTTATCCGTTGAACTACAACTTACAAAAACGATAAACACTGATAGGTAGATAACCTTTTTCATGGTCTGTAAAGATACCTTTGAATACAATCTGCTGCAACCGTCTTCCCACTCGGCAACGTATATTTGACCAGCATTTCCCACCAACGAACCTATCCAATGATTGATATAATTAGGGCATTCTACGACGAGATTGCGCCGGATTACGACGATATGATGGAGCTAGGCTTTATCAGTCGTTTAACCAGCATTAGATTTCAGGAACTCCTCGTTAAATGGTTTACAGGTGGCAAAAACGTACTTGATATTGGCTGTGGTTCAGGCAAAGACGCTCTTTTTTTAGGATCAAGAGGTGATAAGGTGTACGGTTTTGATATTTCGCCCGGTATGATAAAAGTAGCCAATCAAAAAGCAATTGCGGCTGGGTTAACGGATACGATTACATTTTCAGTAGGCGATGTAAACCAATTGCAAGGGCTTAATTCTGGTCGTTTTGATGGTGCTTATTCCAATTTTAATGTACTCAACCACATTCCCGGGCTAAGTACTTTTGCGAAAGACTTATCGGATCAATTGGTTCCCGGTGCTGTTGTCGTACTCACCATGGCGAATCGGGTTTGTTTATCGGAAATAGTCGGCTACATGATAAGGCTGCGATTTGTTTCCGCTTTCCGAAAATTGCGGTCGCGTCAAAATACGTTTTCCACGCCTATGCAACTCTACTTCCCCAAGGATGCGGCAGCGGCATTTGAGCCTTATTTTAATTTGGAAACCATAGATGCATTTGGGCTGTTGGTGCCTCCTTCCCAACTGTATTCAGGTAAATATTTCAGGCGTTTTTTCAAAATTTTAGCAATGCTGGAGCGCCCAATATTGCGCACATATCCTTTTTATAATTTTTGTGATATTTACATCCTTACCTTGAAAAAAAATGAACTTTAAAAAACTCCTCAAACGGCTCCGTTTTAATTTTACTACAGCAGAATACATGCGGGTGGCGTACCTAAGTCCCCGTAAAGTAGTGATGGTAACAACCCGATTGAAAGATAAGGACAATGTGTTACCCATAGATTGGCATATGCCTGTCTCTTTTGAACCAAAATTATATGCTGTTTGTCTGGAACGGAACAATCATTCGGCAAAAACGATCCGCTTGACAGGCGAGTTTGTGGTTAATTTTGTGGGCGCCGAATTGGAGGATAAAATCCTTTTATGTGGCCGATCTTCCGGAAAGGATATTGATAAATTTGATCTGTCTGACCTGGGTAGGCAAGCGGCAAGTCAGGTGAAGGCAGCGATATTGACAGAGGCATCCGGCTACCTGGAATGCAAGGTAATCGAGGTGCGCGAATGGGGCGATCATACCGTTTTTGTCGGGAAAGTCCTACGGGAAGAGTTGCTAAAGGGCCAAACGCCAGAGTTGTACCATGTGACCAAATTTTAGTCCGCACGGCCGTATTCTTGTTCTTTGAAAAAGAATCACGCACGTTTGTAAAATTGCGGCATCAAAGCATATCTTTTTTAAAACAACAAACAGATCCCAGGCTTTGCCTGTATAAACCACCAACCATGGAATCCACCCCACCGCAATATTTCAAACTCGAGGAACTTCAAACCTTGCAATCGTTCGAAGGCCAGGTTTTGGTTGATGCAAATTACTACCTGTGGCTGAACCAAAACGGCGATGAAGCCGGTATCCCCTACCGCTTTTTGTACACCCTCGAACTGGTGTTCGATTCGGGCGAAGCACTCCTGCTTTCTTCCGGCGATGACTCCGAATCCATCCAGGTAATCGACGCCACGGCTTTGTTAAAAACCGCGGAAACCCTGCGCGACCTCAACGGCGCCATCTCCATCCAACGCATTACAGCCGGCAGTTTGCCCCTTTGGTTGCCCGCCATCGACAAGGTTTTGGAAGGCATTCGACTGTCCCGGGGCGAAGATGATCTGTTTTTAAACGACGCTTTGCTGCTCGATTTTGGAGCGCACCGTGTGCTCGTGGCCCTAAGCGAGCGCGAAGGGTTGGTTTTGAATATTTACGGCAATTAAACACTTTTTCAACCGTTCTGCTTTGATTGAAAAACGTTTGAAAAATTACAGTCGAATAGGTTCTAAGTATATTTCCGTCTCATAAATCGGGATTTCCGTCACAGCTTCAATATCAACAAGTACGTTGATGGATTCCACCCAATTGTTGTTCCGGAAGGCAAAATACAGGGTGCCGGAAAGGGGGTTGTAACGCCTTTGGGCATCCACGGTAATGGCGCCTTGCTGCATAAACGACTGGTAGGTTTCTTTTTTGTAAAACAGGGCAAGGTTGGTGTCATCGAGCAGGGCGTATTCCACATCTTCACCGGCCGAACTGGTGGTCATGTTGATGGCCATGCCCAGAGCAAATGCCGCCAGGGCCGAATGGGGCTCCACCACCAATGCTTTGGCGGCGCTGGTTTTTAACATTTGCGACAACTTCTCCGAGTCCTTTTTCCGCGCTTCGATGGCCGCTTGTCCAACCGACACCCGGTAAGCCCACCGTACGGTATGTGGCGGCAGGGTAAATTGGTAATGGTTTACAGGGCTCTTGGTGTAAAAGTTGCCGCCGGGCACTGTCGACTGTCCGCCGATAGCCACCACTTCGGTACGGTTGCCGGCGAGTACCTGTCTTTGACGTATCTGGTAACGAGGGTATTGCTTGATGTCCCATGCCAGGCGTGTATCAAAACGTTTGGTTTCAGCACGGGTAGGTGTTCGGTGCAAGGTGAAGCGACACACTTTTTTACTCAATCCACTCTCCGTAACACGCACCACGTAAACGTCGGTTTGTTGGATCTGGATGTTTCTTTGCAATGCCGTGTCGAGCTCGTAGGAACGAAACAACATTTCGCTGGGGTACCGCAGAATTTCCACCGATTTTAGTTTCCGTCCACCGATCACCTGTACGTGGAAATCAACGATGTCGCCTTCGGCCAAAGCATAGGTGAACTCGTGGGTGCCTTCTACTTTGAAGGTTTGGTCGGCCACGAGGATGGGCGCTTTGTTTTGAGCAACAAGCGCAATATTTAAAAACAGGGCAAATATAAAAACCAGAAAACGCATGGAATAAGGGTTAAGATACGTACAACGGAGACAGGGCTATGCCGTCCGGGATCAGTCCTTTTGTACTATTAAAGACGCATGGTGGTTAGTACATCAGCTATTTTTCGGTCGTTTGCCAGTCTGGGTACCTTGTTTTGTCCGCCCAGTTTGCCTTCACTTTTCATGTAATCCCGAAACGCGCCGGGTCTTAATGCGGTGATCACCAATGGTCTTAGGATGTTTCCGGTGATCAGGTCGTCGTAATAAATATTTTGTGCGCGCAAACGTGCATCTACCTCCAGGGCGAAGCTGTGCATGTCGGCGGGTATGTTGTCGAACTCAATAAACCACTCGTGGTAAGGCATGCCACCTTCAGCCGGGTTCACCTGGGGTGCTACACTGAACTCCACGATGCGTACACCGGCATCGTTGGCGATGGGCAACAAAGCTTCTTCCACTTCTTTGCCGATCACGTGTTCGCCAAAAGCAGAAATAAAATGTTTTACCCGGCCGCTCACCACAATGCGGTACGGGTTTTTGGAAACAAACTGCACCGTGTCGCCAATGTTGTAACCCCAAAGTCCGGCATTGGTGTGCATGATGAGGGCGTAATTCACGCCCAGTTCCACGTCGTGCAGGCGCAGGCGTGTGGGTGAAGGATCAAAAATTTCTCCGGCAGGTACAAACTCGAAAAACATGCCTGCATCTACGTTCAGCAAAAGGCCCTGGGCAGGGAAAGTATCCTGAAAAGCGATAAATCCTTCCGATGCCGGGTAGGTTTCGAGGCTATCGACGTGGCCGCCCACCAAGGATTCGAGCTTGGCGCGGTAGGGTTCAAAATTGACGCCGCCGTACACAAAAAGGGAAAAATTGGGAAATACTTCCTTCACGGTTTTTTTACCCGTGCGCTCCAGTAGCCTTTCGTAATACATTTGTACCCACGGCGGTATGCCTGAAATCAGGCGCATGTCGGTGTTCATGGTTTCGTCTACAATGCGGTCGAGTTTTTCTTCCCAGTCGTCGATGCAGTTGGTACGCCAGCTCGGAAGCTGGTTGGTGCGCAACCAGCCCGGCACAAGGTGGTTGCTGATGCCGCTCAGGCGACCGGTAGGGATGCCGGCGGTTTCGTCGAGTTCGGGGCTGCCCGACAAAAAGATCATCTTGCCGTCGAGCCATTTTCCGTTGCCGGTACGTGCAAAATAATTAAACGAGGCGTTGCGCGCTGTACCAAAATGCAGCGGTGTGCTTTCCTTGCTCATCGGAATGTACTTAACGCCCGACGTGGTGCCCGAGGTTTTGGCAAAAAAAGCGGGTTTGTCCGGCCAAAGCACGTTGCTTTCGCCGTGTTTGATCCTTTCCACGTAAGGTTTCAGGTCTTCGTAATCGCGGATGGGTACAGCTTCTTTAAACTCCTCCCAGGAACGTACCTGCCCAAGTTTGTGGTCGGCGCCAAAGGCCGTGTTGGCGCCATTTTTTAACAAATCGGCCAAAACACGCTCCTGACGCAACAGAGGTTCGGCCGACCAGCGGTCGATGTTGCGGGCAATGGCTTTGGCAAAAGGGCGTACGATGGCGGAGCGAAATCCCATGTTTTGGCGGTGCGTTTGTTGTAACTAATGCAGCAAAAGTCGGCATTTTTTGCCAAAAACCGGCGCTAATTGCGGGAGTATCCAAACGCGGAAGGGTGGGCAAAAACAAGCTAAAAGGCCCGATTTGCCCTGTCCGAAAACTGCAAAAGTTTCCTTGTGCAGGGTTTCGTGCCACAGCACTTTTGTGACATCATTCACAACAAAAAACAGTTGCACATGAAAAAAATCTTCTATCACCCACTGCTTCTAACGCTTGTTTTTATGGCCATCGGTTTGCAAAACGGCTATGGGAAAGCTTACGTCCGATCATCCAACGGACAATGGCACACCTTCACTACCCTGTGCTGTTGCCATTTCATCATCAATTCATCCAGTGGTGAAATGTGTGTGGACAACAACGACTGCAACAATTGTCCGAATGGAAACCGCACTTCGGATCCAGGTGTAAGTCTGGAAGATTTGAACAGCCACCTTACACGTGTAACCGAATATTTGCTTGTAGCCAATGCCGACGGCACGTACAACATCCTTGTCGGAGGTGTCGCGTTGTTCACCATTACCTCCGAAGGCAAAAGCCTTTTTGATAAATCAGGCGGTGAATTTTACAATTGCAACATCGAAAAAGTGAACATCAGCACCGGCAAAATCACGGTTGCCGATGCTTCCAAAACCGGCAATGTAAATGCAGTTTCCCTGGGAAAACTGTCGCCCGAACAGGAAGCCAACATCATCCGTATGGGCGCTGCAAAAGCTCCGGAACCCTATTTGCTTACCGTCAGCAATATTCCCAAAACCAAAAAATTCACCATTGTTTACACTGCACTAGCCCTACAAACGGCGAAACTTGAAATCATTGCTTTGAACGGAACGTCGGTTCATACCAGTGACCAAAAAAGCGTCGCCGGAGAGAACAAAACCACGGTGGACTTGTCTGCCAACATCCCGGGCACTTACTACGTGCTGCTTTCCCTTGATGGCAAGGTTTGGAAACGAGAATTCATGATTGAATGATAAAACACCGCGTGATTGAATGACTTAAAGATTCGGAGAATTGAACCGGATGCCGCGGGAAAAGTCCTGCGGCTCCGGTTTATCAAATGAAGTTCATGGGTGTAAAAGGTGCGTTCAGCACCAATCGGGCGTCGGTTTGAAGCCAGTTTTGCAAAAGTGTTGCATACACTTGCCTGAAATCGATGTTGAACGTCAGGTCGCCGTCGTCCAGACGTGTGAGGTCCGGCAAGTCGTTCAGCAGGCCTTGTTGTTTGAGGGCGCCACCCATAAACACCATCGGATTGGCTTTGCCGTGATCGGTGCCTCCCGAAGCGTTTTGCGCTACACGCCTGCCAAATTCCGAAAACGTAACCACCAAAACATCGTTCCAGCGACCGTTTTGCTGCATGTCGGTGCAGAACGCCTCCAGGGCATCGTTCATTTCCTGGAAAAGGCGCTGCTGTTGCCCCTGCTGGTTGACGTGGGTATCGAAGCTGCCGTGCGACAAGTAATAGATGCTCGTATCGGTATCACTGAGGATAAGGGAAGCGATTGTTTTGAAATTTTTACCCAATCCTGTGGACGGATAGCTGGCCGTGCTGCGCTGTTTTTTGCTTTGGGTGTACAGGTAATCGGCCGAAGCAAGCGTTTCTGACATGGTTTTGTACAGGTAATCGGCCGGAGCTTCATGGTCATGGGGTTCAGGACTTCCTGCACTGGAGGTTACGAACGGCCGGGCGTCGGGCTCATGCTGCACAAACCGATCGGAAACATAATCGGAGAAATAGGGGCTTTTTGCACTTTCATAAAGGCGTTTCGGATCCTGAAGGGCCAGACCTTTCATTTGCTCGCCTTTCAGGACCAGACTGAGGGTATCGTCGATTTCCAGTGCCCGTGACGCGCCGTTTTTGGGGGCATCGGAGCCATTGCAACTGGCATCAAGGTAACGTCCCAACCACCCTGTCTGCACATAATCGTTGGCGCTGCTTCCGCTGTGCCAGATGTCCATACTCCGGAAATGCGACCGGTCGGAATTGGGGTAACCTACGTTGTGCAACACACCGAGATGGCCGTTATCGTACAGTTTTTTCATGGCGCCCAGGGCCGGGTGCAAACCAACTTCACTGGTTAGCGCAAGTGTTTTGTCGCGTTCAATGGCCAGGCGTGGTCGCTCGCGGTAGTATACGTCGTTGCGCACAGGAATGAAGGTATTCAGCCCGTCGTTGCCACCGCTCAGTTGCAGAACGACAAGAATTTTTCCATCCGTTTGGAGTACGCCCGGTTGTTGGTAGCCGTGCAAAAAGCGTGGCAACCACAACGAAGTGGTGGCAAGGGTTGCGGTTTTGAGAAAGTCGCGGCGTTTGATCAGCATGGTATCGGGCAGTTTAACAAAGTTGGTATTCGGGTGTGGCCATCAGGTAAATGGCTGTAGAAACGAGGTGTTTGTTGCGGCTGCTGGTGTCGGCGTATTGTTGCAGCAAACGGGTGGGTACAGGAGCATCGGTCTGCCACAAAAATTCTGTCAGGTGGTTGAAAATATCGCCGTTTGGCAACTTGCTAAAGGCTTCGGCAAGTTGGTGTTCTTTGATGCGTGCGACCAGTTGTTTGCGCGGTTTTTTGCCTTCGTCACCCTGGCCCATTTGTTGGTCGTCATCGTCTTTGGCGCGTACGTCCAGCTCCTGTCCGCCGTACAGCAGCAATGGTGCGCGCAGGCGCAGCATGAGAGAGGAGCTGTCGATCCAATGTTTGCCACCCGGCCAGCCTGCCACGCCCGGGGGGTAAAACAGGATTTGACCAAGGGCGCGTTGCATGGCGAGTTGTGATTCGGGATATTCGAGGGAAAATGGTAAGGCGCGGCGTATGCCGACCCACCATTCTACGGGCGATTTGATGCGGGCGCCGATGCGTTCGGGTTTGTAAAACCACGGACTTTCAAAAATCGCATCAAGCAGGTCGGCGATGTCGTAATTACTGTCGTAAAACCTACGGGCAAGTTCTTTGTGTACTTCGGGGTGGAGGGGTTGTTCGCCGCAAAAAAATCGGGCAATTTTTCCGCTGATGAAATGGGCTGTTTGCCGTTGTTCGAGCAGGATGTTGAGCACATCATCGCCGGTGAAAGGGCCGGTGCGCCCAAGAATGGTTTTATTTCCGGCGTCGTGGTCGCGTTCGCGGAACACAAATTCGCCGCTGAGTTTGAACCCCCACCCTGTAAAGGCGCGGGCGGCTTCACGTACGTCGGTTTCGGTGTAATGGCCACGCCCGAGGGTAAAAAGTTCCATGACTTCACGGGCGAAGTTTTCGTTCGGGTGTTGTTTTTTATTTTGCTGGTTGTTGAGGAACGCAAGCATGGCGGCCGATTTGGAAACGCCGCGCAACAAATCGCCAAAATTGCCCAAAGCGTTGCTCCGTACCACATCAAGCATTTGTTGCTGGTAGAGTATGTTGATGTTGCGGCTGGCAAAGTGACCGTGCCAGAACAAGGCCGTTTTTTCACGAAGTTGCGCCTGCGAATGCACCATGGTGTCGAGCCACAACAGGTTGAGGCTTTTGAGGTCTTCGCGACTTTGTTCTTTGAGTTTCCTTTTTTCTTCCTTGCTGAGCTCGCGTTTTTCCTGTTGGCCAAGCTCCCCGATGCCCATGGTGAGCCCTTCAAAAGCGTTGCTTGCTACATCAAACAACTGAGGTTTTGCGGCGGAAGCCTTGCGGATGGCCGGCCACCAATCCTGTTCAGGCATGGCGAGCCAGGCATCTTTGTCGTGCAGCGCCGGGCCGAAGCCGGCGCGCCATAAAACATGTTGAAGTTTAAGCTGCTTCGTCATTGTAGGTGTGTTTACAGAAACCATAGACGACGCAATGGCCCATACGTTTATTTGCCATAGGCGGTTTAACACCATGTTAAGACCATCATAGGCTAACATGGATTGAATTACCTTTGGTTTACCTGAAACTTAATTTTGGAAACATGCCCAACATCACAGACATTCCACCTGCCAACATCATGCAGGAGCTGCTGGCATTAAGGACTTCCGTGCGTGAAAAAGTGCCATCCAAGCGACTTGGAGAAAACCTGCTCATTGCTACCTGGAACATCCGGGCTTTTGGAAACATCACCCGAAAATGGACCAGCGAAGAGGGCGATTCACCCCGTCGTGACCTGCATTCGGTTCGCGCCATAGCCGAGATCGTGCGCCATTTTGATGTGATTGCATTGCAGGAAGTGAAAGACAACATCCGGGGCCTGCGCGACCTGATGGAAATACTGGGCCGCGACTGGTCGATGATACTTACCGATGTAAACCGTGGCGATGTCGGCAACGGCGAACGTATGGCTTACCTCTTTGATACACGCCGCGTACAACTTTCCGGACTCGCATGCGAACTGGTGGTGCCCGACGAAGTGGATAATGTTTCGACCGATGCACTCAGCAAGCAGTTCGCACGTACACCCTATGCCGTGGGTTTCCGAACCATGAATACCACGTTTGTTCTTGTGACCCTGCACATCTTGTATGGAGGAAACGCCAGGGATCGTATACCTGAATTGCGCGCCATTGCAAAATGGTTGTCTGATTGGGCAAAACGTGTCAACTCCTACGAACAAAATTTCATTGCCCTGGGCGATTTCAACATTGAAGCAAGAGGCGACTTGTTGGAAAAAACGTTCATTGCTGAAGGTCTGCACATCCCGGAAGGGCTGATGGGGCACTCACGTTCCATCTTCGACGAAACCAAATATTACGACCACATCACCTGGTTTGACGGTGATAACAACATACCACGGTTGTCTATGGAATTTACAGAGGGTGGGAATTTTGATTTTACGGACAAGGTTTTTCTCGATTTAAACCTTACCAAACAACAAATTTCGTGGATGATCTCAGATCATTACCCGCTTTGGGCAGAATTCCGGCTACCGGAAGAATAAGGTTTGGCGGGCAAGGCTTCGTGACATTTCTGTGACACAAATATTGCAACCAAATGTGTATTTTGTACGTTCTAAACAATAGTTTTCATTTGGTTTTTTGGGGTTTATTGGCCGCTGGTTTGCGTAAGCAATGCCAGCGGCTTTTTTTATGGAGGTTGGACTTTAGTCCGACAACCTCTAAGACCTACACAAACACAAGAGCCTCTCCGATCAGGAGAGGCTCTTGTTGTAAAATTGTGGTTAGGGAAGTTTGCAAAACGTTTACTAAATGGGACGACGTTTTTTCTCTTGTCCAAAAAGGACATTGCCACAAACGAGCAGGATGAGTACTAAAAAGGTGAGAATAAGCATGGATTAAGGTTTTGTGGTAAATGTGTACTGCAAACGATAAACTGCTTCAATGGTAAAAACACAGCAATTTAAACTTTTGTTGCATATTGGCGCAATACATCGTTTGTATTAGGATAGAATTAACGTTTATCCAAATACAACGTTTGCAAGAGCCACGATATACCCATCACCAGGCCACATCCAAGCGGATTGTACCAGAGGTACGCATCTTTATCCACCATAAAAAACAAATACATGATGATGGCTTCGGTTACTACAGCAGCATAAAAAACAGCCGTTCCTTTTACTTTTTTCAGGAAAAAGGCGGTAAAAAATATACCTAAAATGGTACCGTAAAAAATGGATCCGATCATGTTCACGGCCTGTATGAGGTTATCGAACAAATCGGCATACGTGGCGAACACCATGATGAAAACGCCCCACAGTACGGTGGTAATGCGGGAAGCTCTGAAATAGTGCGTGTCATCGCGGCCGGGTGCTATGGAGCGCCGGTAAATATCGGAAACTGTAGTGGCGGTCAGGGCGCTCAGCTCCGAGGCAGTGGTGCTCCAGGAAGCACAAAAGATCATGGCGAGCATGAGGCCGATAAGGCCGGAAGGTATGTGGTTGAGGATGAAGTGGATGAACACATAATCCTTGTCTTTGGCGTCTCCTCCCGTGATGGTTTGCTTCACCAGATTTTCGGCCTGGGTATGCAGGTCCGACCGTTCTTTGTCGATGCTCACCAGGATGGCGCCGGCTTTTTGTTGCATAGCTTCGTCGCCTGTTTGGCGGCCGGCTAGGTAATCTTTAAGAACGCTTTGTTTTACCAGAAAGAGACTGTCGTTGCGTGCTTCGAGCCGTTGGAAGGGCGCCTCCAAAGGTGTACCCACCACCTTGGCACGGTTGGCCTGGTTGTAGTACAACGGCGAGGGATTGAACTGGAAAAACACGTATACCATGACGCCCACCGACAAAACCAGGAACTGCATGGGTATTTTGATGAAGCCGTTAAACAACAATCCGAAACGGCTTTCGCGCAGCGATTTTCCCGACAAATAACGGCCCACCTGACTCTGGTCGGTACCAAAATAGGATAAAAACAAAAACGTTGCGCCAAGGATACCCGACCATACGTTGTAGCGGTCATGCCAGTCGAAACTCCAGTCCAATGCCTGTGTTTTTCCGGTAACCCCAGCCAGGTTCCATGCCTCACTCATGTCCACGCCTTCAGGCAGCTTGTTCAAAACCATAAAAAACGCCATCAGCAATCCGCCCATCATGATGGTCATCTGCAGTTCCTGGGTGCGGCTCACCGCAGCGCTGCCCCCGGAAGTGGTGTAGATGACTACAAAAATGGCCATAAGAAAGTTGGTGAGGGCCAGGTTCCAGCCAAATACGGCACACAGGATGATGCTGGGCGCATAAATGCTGATGGCTGCCGCTACGCCGCGCTGCACCAGAAAAAGCAATGCGGTAAGGCTGCGCATGCGCAAATCGAAACGCTGCTCAAGAAATTCGTAGGCGGTGGTTACGCGCAGGTTGTAATAAATGGGCAAAACGAACACCACCAGAAAAATCATTGCAATGGGCATGCCCAGGTAAAACTGCACGAATTGCATGCCATCGGCAAAACCTTGCCCGGGGGTACTCAAAAATGTAATGGCGCTGGCCTGGGTGGCCATGATGCTCAGACCAATGGTCCACCACTTCAAATCGCGCTTCCCAGCAAGGAAATTTTCGCTTGACTGCAGGTTGCGGGTACGCCAAATTCCGTAAAGGACTACAAATGCAAGTGTGCCTACAAGCACGAACCAATCGAGAGTTTGCATGCAATTTACTTGGTCGGCTCCCATCTTTCAGGAGCCGGCGTTTAGAACTTGTTTAGTTTCAGTTACCGGGCAATTAGCAGCACGGAAATTTAAACAGGCTCAGTTAAAGGAGAGATAAACAACCAAAACCAGCAGCATGATAAAGATGAACCATGCCCAAAGACTGAGGCTGTTGCTGCGCCAGATGTTGAACATTTTTTCCATCACATGGCGCCAGTCGAGAACCCGACCACCGCTCTTCAGCGCCGGCTCGTGGATGAGGCAAAAATAGCGACGCAACCCTTTTCGGGCCTGATCGCCGTGTTTGGTAAGCACCATAAAATCGGCACTCAGAAAACGCAGGTCGAACAACTCGCTGCGGCCGCTGAGCTCCAAAATCAGGGTGTTGTACTGACCCAGTTTTTTCCAGGTACCGCGAACGATGTTGCCGTCGAGCGACAACATGTACTCGCCGCCCTCATTGAAAAGGTGCAGGATCGACTCGTGGAAACCTTCGTCGTCGCGCACCTCCAGCCACCGTTTACCCACCCAGAATTTATCCTCGGCAAGGTCCTCGCCAAAGGGAATGACCTTGGGCACAATGAAGTCGAGGTGATCGTCCATGTTGCCCAGGTCGTGGGGCAGGTCGGGACTGAAAGCCTGGCCAATGTCTTTAAATATCTGAAGTTGCAAGGTGCGTATTGTTTTCGTTGCGGTAAAAATCGGCAAATACCCGACAAACAGACACGCTTTTTTAGCAGTTTTGCAGCAGAGTTGCAGCATTGACTTAAAATTATGGAAAATACGCTTGTTGTCAACGGTCGTCGCGTGTTCTGGTACGTTCACGGACCCGCCCCCGCCCCACATACCACCCCGCTGGTACTGCTTCATGGCTTTTGCGAAGACGCTGATGTTTGGATGCCTGTGCTCAGGGCCATGCGTATGGATCCCGTACTTCGAAGTACAGATTTCGCTCAAAAAACGATCATCTGTATGGACCTGCCTGGTTTCGGGATGTCCGAAATACCCGTCGCGCCGGGTATGGACGTGTATGCCGACGCACTTTGCGCCGTGCTCAACGAGCTCAATGTTTCACGGGTTGCCCTTGCAGGCCACTCCATGGGCGGTTATACAGCACTTGCTTTTGCCGCACATTACCCCGAACGACTTGCCGGGCTCAGCCTCGTGCACTCCCACCCCTTTGCCGACACCGAAGAACAAAAGGCCAACCGCCGGCGCGGCATCGAACTTTTGCAAAACGGAAAAAAGGAAGCGTACGTAAGCCAATTGGTGCCCGGTCTTTTTCCCGAAGCCTTTCGCAAAAATTTGCCCGAATTGGTGCAAAACCAGCTTGAACAGGCGCGCCGGCAAAGCGCAGAAGGCATCTCAATGGCACTTCAGGGCATGATCGACCGTGCCGATCACAGCGCTTTGCTGTCGGAACTTACGGTTCCGGTACAGTTTGTGGTGGGAGAACTTGATACTTTGGTGCCCCCTTCCCTTCTGTTGCCCCTGCTGGCCAAACCGATGGTGAGCGATGTGCAATGGTTATCCGATTGCGGGCACATGGGCTTGCTCGAAAACCCCAGGCGTGTGGCCGAAGCCCTGCTGCATTTCCATGGGCTGTGCGCCCTGATGGCGCCGCCTCAAAAGGCATGAGTTATTACCTGCTTCTGATTTTGGCTGTTTTACCCAGCTTGCTGATCAGTTACCTGATCTTCCGTATCGACAAATACGAACAAGAGCCGTGGTGGGCGCTCGCATTGTGTTTTGCCCTGGGCGGCGCGGCAACGGTGCCGACCATCCGGGCTGAACGTTGGTTGTTTGGGATGGTGGGTGAAGCTCCGTACGATCATGTTTTGGAAGTATTTTTCCTCGCCTTCATAGGTGTTGCTTTGGTGGAAGAAGGCATCAAGTACCTGGTGCTGATGGCAGGCGCTTATCCCGGTCGGTTTTTCAACGAACCGCTCGACGGTATTGTGTACGCTGTGCTCATTGCCATGGGTTTCGCCACGTTTGAAAACCTGTTGTACGCCGATCGCCAAAACTGGCAAACCATGGCATTGCGCGCTTTTACCGCCGTGCCGGCGCATCTTGTTTTTGCCATCGTTCAGGGCTATTTTGTAGGTTTGGCCAAATTCAGGCCCGCCAGGCGCCGCGTTTTTTTGATCCGTGGTTTTGTGATCGCCCTGCTGCTGCACGGGCTGTACGATTTTTTAATTCTTCAAAACTGGACAGACTGGCTCCTCGTGCTTGCCTCCGTTTCGCTGTATTTAAGTTTGTTTTACTGCGGAACGCTTGTAAAAATTCACCAGCAAAGCTCGCCTTTCAGACGGCGGTGAATGGCTTTGATTGACGATTACATGAATTTTGATGTTTGATTTTAAGTCAACAGTCAACAGTCAACAGTCGACAGTCAACAGTCAACAGTCGATAGTCGGCAGTCGACAGTCGGCAATCATGCTTGAGTTAGGACTGTTGACTGCCGACTTAAAATCAAATATCAAAATTCATGTAATCATCAATCATCAATCAAAATAACTTCGCACTTCGCACATGATCTCGATCTACGGCATAAGACACCATGGTCCCGGCTCCGCCGCCAGTTTGCGCAGCGCCCTTGAGGCGTCGCCGCCCGATGTGGTGCTGATAGAGGGGCCACCCGATGCCGATGGATTGATACCTTTTGCCACACACGCCGGTATGACACCGCCCGTAGCGCTTTTGGTGTACAACCCTGCCAACCTTCGGCAGGCGTCGTTTTTTCCTTTTGCCGAGTTTTCGCCCGAGTGGGTGGCCATGGTGTTTGCGTTGGAGCGTGGCATACCGGTGCAGTTTATGGATTTGCCCATGAGCCACGTTTTTGCATTGCGTGAAGGCGACGTGCAGGAAACCGAAACCCACCGCGACGATCCTTTTACAGAAATCGCCACCCTCGCCGGATATGCCGATCCTGAGCGCTGGTGGGAAAGCGCTTTTGAACGCAGCACCCGCAGCAGCGGTGAAACCTTTGAAACCGTACTCGAGCTGATGCGTGTCCTTCGGGGTAGCAAAACCACCCCGGAAAGCAGGGAAACACAACTTCGCGAGGCATGGATGCGGCAACAAATCCGTGCTGCACAAAAAACGACTTCAGGCACGGTGGCCGTGGTGTGCGGCGCCTGGCACGCTCCGGTTTTGGCCGATACGCCAAACATCAAAGCCACCGTGGATGCGGCACTGCTGAAAGGTTTAAAAAAGGTAAAAACACAATCTACCTGGACACCCTGGACTTTTGAAC
>JADLBE010000085.1 GCA_020847915.1 Saprospiraceae bacterium
GAATTGAAGCTCCTAAGCAACCTCTCCAAACTTACCAACGAAGCCAAAAAAGGCCGCGTAAACGGTCAGACGGTATCGTCGGACTCACTGCTGTACTGGTATGGCCTCGACACGCCCAACAGCCTCGAAAACACCGTAACCGATTATTACAGCGTTCAACTCAGCAACTTTTTTGGAGAAATTGCACTCGCAAGTGGCGGCACCTACATACCCGGCGCGCCTTCCGGCCAAGGCGGCACTTTCGGTGGTTATCTTTTTGATGAAAACGGCCTCGAATTCGAACAAATGATCGAAAAAGGCCAGTTCGGCGCTACCCTTTACAACCACGCCAACCACCTTGCCGGCACCTCACCGTTTACGGCGGCAACGGCAGACCGTATGCTTGCCATTTTCGGCGCCAACCCCACCTTCCCCAACTCTTACCAGGCAGCCCTGCATGCCCGTCCAGACGTGGTAAGTGCCAACTACGCCGCACGCCGCGACAAAAACGACGGATCGGGCTTTTACACCTCCATCCGCGACAACTTCATCAAACTCCAGGCTGCAGCCAAAGCCGGAGATGATTACACCGACGAGCAGGAGGATGCCATCCACGCCATCATGACCAACTGGGAAAAATCCAATTTCGCAACGGTCATCAACTACCTCAACAGCGTAATCGGCAACCTCAGTGCCACCAACCCCACCGACGCCCAAAAAGCATCGGCCCTGCACGCGTACAGCGAATGTGTGGGTTTTGTACACGGATTCCGCACCGTAGCCGCCGAACACCGCAACATTTCCGATGCACAAATCGATGCACTTTTGGTATTGCTCAACGCACCTTACAACGGTACACCGACATCGTATAAGTTTGTTACCGATCCCGTGAACGAACTGCCCAAACTCTCCCAGGTCATCGCCGATCTGAAAACCATCTATGGTTTCTCTGATCTGCAAATGGAAGATTTTAAGAAAAACTGGGTAGCGGAACAAAATAGGTAATCAGTGGTCAGTGGTCAGTGATCAGTGGCCAGTTGAGTCGACAGTCTACAGTCGACAGTCCAGCTCAGGTTTGACTGTCGACTGCCGACTGTCGACTTACTTTAAACTTTAAACTTCAAACTTCAAACTGAAATGATGCGCGCTTTTCCATTTTTGCTGTTGCTTTTGGTTTTCCTCGCCTCCTGCGATGGCGACGACAACAATCCTTCCGACAACTTCGACCGCAGCGCCATGCTTTCGGAATATGCCACGAAGATGATTCAGCCGGCACTCAGTGATCTGTCTTCTGCAAGTCAAACACTGCTCAATGCGGTAAACCTCTTCGTTGGTGCACCTACCGAGGCCAACCTTGAAAACATGCAGGAAAAATGGTCTTCTGCTTACCAGTCCTGGCAAAGCGCCAACAGCTACAATTTCGGTCCGGCCGGCGAAGCAGGCACGCGCAAAGGACTCATCGAAGAAATCGGCACCTTCCCGGTGAGCAGTACAAAAATTGAAGACCGCATCAGTTCGGGCGTTTGGAATCTCAACGATTTCGACCGCGATGCGCGTGGCTTTTTGGCCATGGAATACCTCATTTTCCGCCGCGACAACAACAACGCCGCCATCGTTGATGCACTTGTAAACAACAACCGCCGGGTATACCTTAAGGACCTGGCAATCGACATCGATACCCGCATCGACCTGGTGAAAAGCAGCTGGTCGGGCGATTACCTGATGCTTTTCGTCAACAACGACGGCACCGACGTGGGCTCCAGCACCTCTGTGATCTACAACGAATTTGTGAAAAGTTTTGAAGCGCTTAAAAACTTCAAACTAGGATTGCCCCTGGGCAAACGCCCCGGACAAGTACAAACCGAACCCCAGCTCGTGGAGTGTTATTACAGCGGTATTTCACACAGAGCCCTGGTATCAGATTATTACAATTGCATCGACTTCTGGTACGGCCGTGTTGGCGGCGGTGAAGATTTTACCGGCTTCCGGGAATACCTGCTGGCCGTAGAAGGTGGTCCAGAGTTGGTAGCAAGCACCGAAGCCCAAATCACCAAAACCACCGATGCCATGTTTGCCATTCCTGCCACGCCCGACCTGGCGGACCTTATTGCCCAAAACAACCCACAAGTCGACAGCTTTTACACCGAACTGCAAAAATTGACACGTTATTTCAAAAGCGATATGTCTTCGGCGCTGGGTATTTCGATCACGTATGCGAGCGGGGACGGAGATTAAAAAGAGTTTAAAGTTTGAAGTTTAAAGTTTAAAGTTGGGGACAAGCAAAGGATCGTGAAAAACTGCATAGATGCATCGAAAAATAAGACTATCACCACGGTTTTACCCCTTGGAGATGCACCTGCGTTTCTTACTTCAGACAGAATCTACCGGTCCTTCGCGCCCTTTAAACTTCAAACTTCAAACTTCAAACTCACTTCGGACTTCGGACTTCTTGCCTCCTTCCGTTTTTTGATCGGCGCGTTGATGCTTTTTAGCACTATTCGTTTCTGGGCTTTGGGCTGGATCGAAGACCATTACCTCGAACCCATTTTTCATTTCAAATACTACGGTTTCGGGTGGGTGGAAGTGATGCCCGCATGGGCCATGTACACCTTGCATGCTGTTATGATCGCAGCGTCGGCCGGCGTGATGCTGGGTTGGTATTACAGGATTTCCATCGTGGCGCTTTTCCTGGGATTTACCTACACCGAGCTGATCGACCTGACGTATTACCTCAACCATTACTACTTTGTGAGCATGGTTTTGGGACTCATGATGTTCCTGCCCATGCACGCAAAATACAGCCTGGATGCATGGCTGAAACCGGGCGTGGCACGAGCAACGGTGCCGCTTTGGACCATCTGGATCATCCGTTTTCAGGTAGCGCTTGTATATGTGTATGCCGGGTTTTGGAAAATGAATGTCGATTGGCTCATCAACGCCCTGCCTTTGAAAATCTGGTTGCCTGCGCACGATACCATGCCGGTATTCGGTCCGCTTTTCGCGTGGCAGTACACGCCCTGGGTGTTTTCGTGGATCGGCATGTTGTACGACACCACCATCGTGGGCTGGTTGATGTGGAACAAATCGCGGCCCTGGGCTTATGCCTCGGTGGTGGTTTTTCACACCCTCACCGGCTTGTTGTTCCAAATCGGCGTGTTTCCGCTGGTGATGATGGGTGCGGCTTTGGTGTTTTTTCCGTTGGCCTGGCACGAACGTTTGTGGACGAATGTCACGAAGGTTTTACAAAAGGTTAATGTTCGGGTACTTGTTACAGAAGTACCTTTGCGCCCGGATTTGTCATCCCAGCGAAGCGCGGGATCCAAGCCGATGTCGCAGTGGACAAAAAGAGCGCTGATCGTTTTTATTGCTTTCCAAATCCTGTTCCCGTGGCGTTATTTGTTTTACCCCGGCAACCTGTTCTGGACCGAAGAAGGATACCGTTTTGCCTGGCGTGTGATGTTGATGGAAAAAGCCGGAACAGCCACTTTTTTTGTAAAAGACAGCAAAAGCGGTCGGGAAGGCGAGGTGGTGAACAGCGAATTTTTGAATGCACACCAGGAAAAACAAATGTCATTTCAGCCGGACATGGTTCTGCAGTTTGCCCATTTTTTGAAAAAATACTATGCAGAAAAAGGCGTGTATAATCCCCAGGTGCGCGTCGAAACCTACGTAACCCTAAACGCACGGCCGAGCAAACTTTTGATCGACCCCACCCTTGACCTGACGAAACAACAAGATACCTGGGCGCACAAATCATGGATTTTACCGCCGCCGTGAAACATGACGAGGATTATTGTGGTCTAAGAGCTTGTTCGGATTTCGGCTTTTGGGCTACGCACGGCAAATTTTATTTTAAAGTGCGTTAAAATTTTCGCCGTAGGCACCCGGCTACGGCTGCAAATTTTGCCTTCTTTAAAATAAAATTTACTCGCGCTCGCCTCAAAACCGAAATCCGAACAAGCTCAAGACTTCCGTATTTAGAATCATTCCAACATCATTCGAACTTTGCCTCGAATTTCAACATACCACCCTGTCATGCGGCACCTCATCCTTGCCTTTTGTACCCTTTTGTCCGTTCCGGCCGCCTCTTGGGCACAAACCGAAACGCCGGTTGACACGATGGCTCCGCAACAAATTCGCGAGGTGATCATCAGCCACGATGCCGACGAATTTGGCAGCACCAACATGCGTGGTGTTGAAAATTACGGCATCTACAAAGGCAAAAAAAC
>JADLBE010000086.1 GCA_020847915.1 Saprospiraceae bacterium
CACCGTGGCCGCATCGAAGTCGTACTGGTGTTTGCTGGGTTCCATGGGTTTGGGTTCGATGTAAAACGTGCCCTGGAAACCCTGTTTGCGCGCATAATCGCGGGCCATGTGCAGGAAACGCGCGAGGTGTTCCTGCTCGCGCTTCATGTCGGTATTTAAAAGAGAAAGGTACCCTTCGCGACCGCCCCAAAACACATATCCCTGAGCACCAAGGGTTATCGACGCGTCGAGGGCGTTTTTCACCTGTGCGCCGGCATGTGCCAGCACATCAAACTGCGGATTGGTGGCGGCGCCGTTCATGTACCGCGGGTGGGAAAACAAATTGGCCGTGCCCCACAACAACTTCACACCCGAAGCCGCCTGTTTTTGTTTGGCGTAATCCACGATGGCGTGCAGGCGTTTTTCACTTTCTTTTATGGAACTGCCTTCGGCAACCAGGTCGAAGTCGTGGAAACAATAAAACGGGATGCCCATTTTGGTGATGAATTCAAAGGCCGCATCCATTTTGTCGTGTGCCTGTTGCATCGGATCCGTTGCTTTGAGCCAGGGCATGGGCCTTGTGGGCGCGCCGAATGGATCGCCGCCGTTGCCGCAGAAGCTGTGCCAATACGCCACGGCAAACCGCAGGTGCTCGCGCATGGTTTTGCCCGCAACCATCCGGTTTTCGTCGTAATAACGGAAGGCAAGCGGGTTGTCGGTGTCAGAACCTTCAAATTGGATCCGACTTATGCCGGGAAAAAACTCTGTATTACCGAGGGTAAGGGAAATTGACATGGATGGCATGTATTAAGGTTGTTGTGTGACTTTCAGCTTTCAGCTTTCTGCTTTCAGCTACTGTATGGCTTGTTCAAGTTGGCTTTTCCAGGAGGAATACAACGCTTCCGAATCGTCCTGTGGTTCGTAGGTTTTTTCAGCTTTCACTTCTCCCAGGGCTTCCTGATGTGAATGGTAAATGTAAGCGCCGTAACCAGCGCCCACGGCCGCACCCCAGGCGCCGTTGCCGGCCACCACGTCGATGCGCACCTTGCAAAGATCAGCAATGCTTTGGGAAAAAACAGCGGAGCGGAACAGGTTGTCGGGCCCCACACGCAAAACCCTCGGCTCCAGTCCATTTTCACGCATGATGTCCACACCGTAACGAAAAGCGCAGGCGATGCCTTCCAGTCCGGCCCGAAGCAGGTGGGCGCGGCTGTGGCGGTTCACATCAAGGCCGAGCACACGGGCGCCGCACGGACGGTTCTGCAACATCCTTTCCACACCGTTTCCGAACGGCAATACGCGCAAACCGTCGGCGCCGGCGGGTACTTTTGCTGCCATGTTTTCCAATACTGGATAATCTTCCGTGCCAGTTTCACGCCTCAACCAACGGTACATACTGCCTGCACCATTGATGCAAAGCAACACGCCGATGCGGGGATCCTGGGCCGAGTGGTTCACGTGTGCAAAGTTGTTTACACGGTTCAGCGGATCGGCGCGGAGCTGGTCGCTCACGGCATACACCACGCCGGAAGTGCCGCCGTTGCCGGCCATGTCGCCAGGCTCCAGCGCACGCATGGCCCAGGCGTTGTTGGGCTGGTCGCCGGCACGGTAGGTGATGGGAATGCCCTCGGGCAAGCCGGTTTCGGTTGCGGCAGTTTTGGTTACCAGGCCCTGAATGCCAAAAGTGGGGAAAATGATGGGTATGATGTCGGGGTTTATGCCCAACAAACTCAGCATTTTTTCGGGAAGCGCATGGTTTTTAAAATCCCACAAAATGCCTTCCGATAAGCCGCTTTGGGTGGTGCCTGCCAGGCCGGTAAGACGGTACGCCAGATAATCGCCCGGCAACATAAAAACAGCGGTCTTTTCGTACACTTCGGATTCGTAGATATCCACCCAATGCAATTTGGAAGCCGTAAAATTGCCCGGGGCGTTGAGTAAATGTTCGCGGCAATAGTTTTCACCCAGCGCCCTGTAAATGTCATCCCCAACATCAACCGCCCGACTATCGCACCAAATGATCGACGGACGCAAGACTTTGCCTTGCTTGTCGAGCACCACCAAACCATGCATCTGGTAACCGATGCCCACAGCCTTCACATCCGACGCCTGCCGACCACACGCCGCCAATACGTTCCGGATGGCTAAAACCGTGTGTTTCCACCATTCCTCCGGGTCCTGCTCGGCCCAACCAGGTTGTGGAGCATGGATGACCATTTCATTTTCAGGCGATTGTGCGGAAGCGAGCACCTTGCGAGTATCCACGTCGACAAGACAAGCTTTGATGGATGAAGAACCGAGATCGAGGCCGAGGAGCATAAAAAAAGTCGTAAGTCGTAAGTCGTAAGTCGTAAGTCGTAAGTGCGAAGTTATTTTGATTGACGAGATACGAAATACGATATTTGAAATTTGAATTTAAGAGCCCACACTCCGCCATTTTGTTTGAATCAGGATTCGCAGGATTTTAGGATTTACAAGATTTTGGTCTGTGAAAGAGAAATGATTATAAATTTTTTAGAGCGCAAACTACGACTTCACGACCAAGCTCACACGCGTTCCTTTCCCCACCTCACTTTTAATAACCAGCGTTCCTCCAATTTCCGCTGCCCGTTGGCGCATGTTGTGCAGTCCGTTGCCGGCGGCTTCGGAGTTGGTGTCGAAGCCGATACCGTCGTCGGTTACGGCGAGGGATATGTCGGAGCGGTTGAGTTCGAGGCGCACACCGATGGTGGTGGCGTTGCCGTATTTGGCGGCGTTGTTCACGGCTTCCTTGGCGATGAGGTAGATGTTGCGCACCTGGTCGGGACGCAGGCGTCGCTTGGGCAGTTCCTGTGGAAGCTGGTCATCAAAACGTATGTTGCGGCTTTCGCAAAGGTGCAGGGCAAACTCGCGGATGCGCGACACCAGGTCGTCAATTTCATCGTGTTTGCCGCCTATGGCCCATACGATGTCGCGCATGTTGTCGGCAAGGATGTGGGCGTTGTCGGACATACGCTCGAGCAGTGGCGCCGATTCGGGGTGCGTTGCGCCCACCTGATTTTTCACGACTTCGCTGAAAAAACGGATGCTGCTCAGTCCACTCCCGATGTCGTCGTGCAGGTCGCGCGCTATCCGTGTTCGTATTTCGCTCAATTTGCGGCGTTGCAAAAGGCGGTAATACCCGATGGCCGAAATGATGCCGATGCCAAGCAACAACAGCAACGGGATGAACCAGCGGCTGCGCGTGAACGGTGGAATAACTTGCAGTGGAATGGCGAGTTCGTTGCTGCTTTCCACGCCTTCGCCTGTACGGGCACGCACATGCAGGGTGTACCGTCCGCCGTCGAGGTTGGTGTAGGTGATGGGCGTTTGCGGCAGATCCTGCCATGTTTTGTCGAAGCCTTCAAGTTTGTAAATGAGCCTGTTTTTATCCGACTGGGTGAATTGTATTACGGAAAAATCGAAAGTCACGACGTTTTCACCGGGGTACAAAACGATGGGCCTGCCGGGTTCCCATTCGATGGGTTTGTTGAGCACGGATACGCCGTTGAGCCATACACGCGGCGGGGTCCGGTTCACGGGTAACCGTTCGGTTCGGGCAATGTTGAAACCCGATTGAAACCCAACGAACAATTCACCGGTGCTCAGCGTGCGCATGTGGTTTTCGGTAAAATTTTCAATCAGACCATCGGCAGCAGTAAACACATCAAAGGTTTTGGAAACAGGGTCGTAACGGTGTACGCCGTTGTAGGTGCTGATCCAAATGCGGTTTTGCGCATCTACTTCTATGCTGTTGCAGGTTTTGTGCCTCAAACCGTCGCGGAGTGTCAAAGTATCCACCACGCGATCGTTTTCATCAAAACGCCAAACACCCTCCGCACACACCCAGAGGTGGTGGTTGCGGTCGAAAACCAGATCTGTTACGTAGATGGGCAGTTTCCCTTTGGCATATTGGTCGTCTGTTTTACCAGTTGCAGGATCGTAGCGGAAAAAACCCAATTCATCGGTACATAGCAACAAACGTTTTTTCGGATCGGTGTACATGCGCCAGATGCGCAATTTATCCTGGTTGGGAATGCCTTCCAGATCGATCCACTGCACAGTGAAAGTAACCGGATCGATGCGCGCCATTCCATCGTTGTTGGTACCAACCCAAATGGCGCCACTGCCGTCTTCTACAAGAAAAATTGCTTTGGCGGGACGGCCCGGAACCCTGGAAAATTTGACAGTGCGCAGGGTTCGGAAATTGTCCGGATCAACCACATCAACAGAACCTTCCTTGCCCAGCCAGCATCGGTTTTTGGAGTCAAGAATGAGGTGGTAAACCGATGTTTTGCTGTCCAGCGCACGGTACATGTCGGTAGGCCGGTCCCATACAAGCAGGCCTTTGTTCCAAACCTGGATGTAAAACCTGCCGGGCACCGTGCGACTTTCGTACACATCGTGCGCGGCAACCTGGTCGCCCTGGTAAATATTTTTATCCAAAAAATGGCGTGCAAACTTGAGCTCACCGGGGTCGTATTTTTCCACGCCAAAATTGGTAGCCACCCAAACCACACCGGTGGAATGGTCCCGCATGAGGTCGTAAACGGTGTGGGCGTTGTGTCCGTAAGGTTCGCGCGGGTCGGTGGTAAAATAATGCACCGTCGTGTCTTTCAACCGAACGACACCGAGTTTGTCGCCTACCCCAACCCACATCAAATCGCCGTATTCAGGATGTTTGTCAAAGGAAAAGCTGATGACCGCGTCGAGTCCGTCGGGGTAATCCCAAAATTTGTTTTGCGTTTCGTCAAACTTCATCATCCCATGCCCCCAGGTACTGATCCAAAAATTGCCCTGCAAATCTGCGCCCAACCGGGTAGCCATGGATACACCCCCGTGCGAACTTTTGCCCGATACGTCGAAGGGCTCTGCTTTTTGGGTTTTGTCATTAAAAAGGAAAAGGTAGCCGTCCACCATCACCCAAACGCGCCCTTTGCCATCCACGAATGTTTGGGTCATGGCGGTGTAGGCTTTGCGCATGTCGTAAAACGTTTGTTCAAACGTTTTCAGATTGAGTTTGAGCAGGTAACCGCTGCCCACCGACCAGCCGTGTCCCTTCCCGTCGAACGCAAGTGCCGACATGGAAGATTTGGCCGTGCCTTCCGGTGGTTGGATGTTGATGGAATGGAAAGTGCGTTTGGCGGCATCGAACCAGGCCAGGCCTTTGTTGGTGGCCACCCACATGCGGCCACCAGGTTCGCAGGTTATGCCGCGTATACGGTTGTCGGGCAAACTTGTGGAATCGCCCGGAATGTTGCGGTAAACGACACAATACCTGCCATCGTAACGCGTCAGGCCGTCGTAGGTGCCCATCCAGACGTAGCCGGCGGTGTCCCGGCCCAGGTTGAGCACCATGTCGTGTGAAAGACCGTTCTGGGAAGTGATGTGGCCAAGGGCCATACCCTGTGGCTGTGCGGACGTCTGCGACGTGACAAGAAAAATAAGCAACAACAACCACAGGGTGTTGCGTCGGATCGGCTGAAGGGTAGGAAGTAAAAACAAGGCAGTGCGCGGTTTGGTACCGGGCACTAATGTACGTTAGACAAAGCAAAAATCATTGCTTATTTCGGAATACGGATTTGGTAAGTTTTGCCTTCCTTGTTGGTGAGTTTGCTGTCTACAAGCCAGGGGTTGTACAACTTCAGCATACGGTAGGTGGTGCCGTTTTCCACAGCGAAATCGCCCAGACTGGGAATCGCACCTTTTACATCCACCGTTTTGTAATCGGTGAGTGGCGGGTACAGGTGTTCCTGATCGATGTCGTAATCGTAATCCGCTGCATTTTTCATCACCTCTTTGATGGCCACAATGCGGAAAGGATAACGCATGGTTTCGTCGGCGGCGAGGTTGAGATCGTAAAACGATTTGGCGCGTTGTTTAACCATTTCGTCGCGGATACGACCCGGACCGCCGTTGTAGGCCGCTGCTGCGGCCGTCCAGCTGCCCAGCTGCGATTTCTGGCTGCGTAGGTATTTGCAGGCGGCGTGGGTGGCTTTTTCGAGGTGGTAACGTTCGTCGACTTCGGTATTTACCTCCAATTTGTAATCGTCGGCGGCACTTTTCATAAACTGCCAAACACCTTTGGCGCCTGCAGGTGAAATGGCGTTCGACAAGGTGCTTTCAGCCACGGCCAGGTATTTCAGGTCGTCCGGCACACCTTCTTCCTTCATAATGGGTTCTATGATGGGAAAAATGGCGTTGGCGCGTTTGAGCGCGATGATGGTTTGGGAATGGAAATACACATTGCGCAACAATTCCGCGTCGAGGCGCTGGCGGACATCCCAGTTGTCCATCGGCAATTTTTCCCCGCAAAAATCGAAGTCCTTGTCGAGGTTGATCGAGCGCACACGTTGTTCCGGAGAATCAGCGTTTTTACTCCCGTCGTTCCCTTTGAATGCGGCAATGGCCACCACGATGAGTGCGGAGGCCAGGAAAAGGTTGAGTATAAGGAGCTTGCGATTCATGTTCAGTGGTCAGTTGTCAGTGATCAGTTTTAGTCGACAGTCGACAGTCGACAGTCAGGAGTCGACAGTCGACAGTCTTTGAAGGCCTTCGGCCTTCTTTTGGTAAATTAGGGTAAAAAATTAAACGGTATAGGGCCAAATTTAGTGCCAAATGGTCAAAGTCAGCAACCTAACTTAAAACTGACTGTCGACTGTCGACTGCTGACTGTCGACTCAACTGATCACTGACCACTGATCACTGATCACTGACCACTGATCACTGACCACTCTTTTTATACACCGGCACTGTTGAACACGGTTCGCCGAAAAACAAACTTTGTGCGATGGGTTGCAGGCGTTTGGTGATGGCGAGGTAGGCGGCGGGTGGCACGGGTTTTTCGCTGCAACCTTTTACCACAATGCGTTTGCCGGTGAATTTTTCGAGGTCGAGACCAGCGATTTGGCTGAGAAACGCCTGTTCCACCCATTGTTCGGGCGTTGCCTGAACCACGTCGAGGGCGTAAGGCGTGGCGTAGGTGGCCACCAGCATGTAGGCCCACATGGGAATGATGGCGTCGGCGGAGCAAAACACGGCCAAAACTTTGCCCTGGTATTGCGACCAGTCGTGCGCTTTCAGTGCCTCACGGAAATCTTTTTCCTTCAGGATCATGGCCATAAACAGGTAATCCTTCAGGTCGAACGACGCCACTTCGGCCCCGGGGTACAGGTCCTCGAGGTCGAAAGTAATCAGGCCGCTTTGGGCCACTTTGTTCACCAGCGGAGCATTGGAATCGGTGTTGGTGGTCATGGCTGTATGGTTTCTTCGGCGGAGGGAAGATCGCCGACGGTATTTTCAACTTCTTTAAAATCTTTGGGTTTGGGAAGGTCGTTGAGCGACTGAATGCCGAGGTAGTCCATAAATTTTTCGGACGTACTGTACAGCAGGGGCCTGCCCGGACCTTCACTTCTGCCGCTGATTACAACAAGTTCTTTTTCCAAAAGTTTCTGCAACGCGTAGTCGCAGTTTACACCCCGGATTTCCTCGAGTTCGGTTTTGGTGACGGGTTGTTTGTAGGCCACCAGCGCCAACGTTTCCAAAGCGGCCTGTGAAAGGCGTTTTTTGGTGGTTTGTTTGAGGTGTACGGCCACCGTGTTGTGGTACGCCCCTTTGGTCATAAACTGGTAACCACCGGCGATTTCCACCAGTTCGAACGCGTACAACTCGCTGCGGAACTGCATGCGGGTGTTCTCCAGCGTGCCGAGAATTTCGTTTTCCGAAATTTCCTGCTGGAACGTTTCATTCAAAACGGATTGAATTTCCGCGAGTGGAATGGCCGTTGGTGAGGCAAAAATGAGGGCTTCGATGTGTTGTTTCAGGAAATCCATGGCGCAAAGATACTAGATCCCTACGGGATGACAAGGGTTCCCTACGGGATGACAAGGGTTCCCTACGGGATGACAACGGGAACTTGTCATCCTGTAAGGACCTTGTCATCCTGTAAGGAGCTACTTCAAGGTATCACAGGCGCAAAGATTTTCCAGCGGTTTGCTGCTGCCAAAAGGCAGGATTTGCGCTTTGGCTGTTTTGCGCCGGTATTCGTAAATGTCCTTGTACTCCAGGGTATCACCTCCGGGCGTTATTTCTGTTAAATTGTAACGGATACGCACACGGGTGCCGAGGGGCGCATGGTAATACACCCTCCAGGCGTCGGCTTCACCCATGCCGATGCAGCCGTTGGAAGCGGGTTTTCCGAGCGACTTGGGGTTGGAGGTGGGGTGGATCATTTGTCCGGTCCGTATGCCGTTGGTTATGGTTTCCAGCCAGGGAATACGCGGCATGGTGGTGTACCGTTTGTCGTCGCGTTTGGTGGAATCGTATTTTTCTCCGGTAACGGGATTGTACACCGTAGGATCGTTGTTGATCCGAATCACGGTGCCTTCTCCGGTGCGGGTGCGCAAGTCGACTTCCCGGCCGGCCATTTCCAAATATTCCGTTTTGTTTTTACCCACCCGAACAGGCACTTCGAACAACACGCTGTCGGACTGCAAAACACGAAGCCGGAAAGCGGGAATGTTGACGTCGATCAGGGTATTGTTCATGGCTTCCAAAATCCTGGCGGCTTGTAGCGGACCGGGCACCTGCAGGGTATCGCCGGCGTGGAGCACGATGGTTTGCCTTTGTTCGTGCACATAATTCCCTTTGGCCATCTGCAGGTAATAATCGGTGGCGGCAAGGGAATCGATGAGCCAGGGGTTGGCACGAACGAGCAGGTGCTCCGTGAGTTTGTACGGTGCCAGGGTATCGTATTTGGCCACCAACGCGTCGATGAAGGTAAAATAACTTGCGATGCGCACATCTTCCGTCACCGGAATCCGGGCAACGGGTTGTTCACCGGCTACTTTCGGCACTTCGCGGCTGATTGATGATACTTTCTCGTTCGGTTTGGGGGAATCGTTACGACAGGCCGTCAAAAGTGCGGCTACAACGACAAACAACAACAAATCAATCCTTTTCATGGCACAAAAATAACACGCGCGCCTTTAGAATTTCATAATAACTTCCTGATACAATTCATTTTGCAAACCACGCACTTGCATGGTCACCACCGGACGGTTGTTTACCCAGTGTATTTTAAGAATGCCGAAATTGCGTTTGACGATGAGGTCACCCACACGGTATTTGTTGATTTCTTCTGTGCCCGACCGGATGTGGGTGAGCCCGCTGGAGGTAAATTCGTAGAGTGGATAAGGCAAACCCTGAAGGTCCATTTTCGTGATTTCGGCCATGTGGCGATCGCCCGAAAGCAGCAACAGGTTTTTGGGTTTGGTTTTAACCAAAAGGCTCAGCAGGCGTTTGCGCGCTGTGGGAAAATTGGCCCATTTTTCATGCGGATGCTCGTCGGGGAGCATCTGGATGCTGGAGCAAAGCAGGGTAAGGTTGGCATTCGGGGTGCGGAGTTCCTTTTCCAGCCACCGCCATTGTTCTTCGCCTAAAATATCACCTTCATAGTTGGAAAGGTACCGTTTTTGTTTGGTAGGGTCTTTTTCAAGCGAGTCCCTGAAATAGCGGGTATCAAGCAAAATGATTTTGATCCTTTGGTCTCCCTTACCGTACACGTACGACTGGTAACTGCCTTCGCGTTTGCGCACGGGAGCGTTGTTGGGTACGTCGAGAAAGTCGAGCAGGGCTTTTTTGGAAGCGACTTTTTGAGGAAACCCTTTGCCACCGTCGTTGACGCCGTAATCGTGGTCGTCGTAGATGCCGATGACCTGTGTTTTTTTGGTGATTTGCCGGTAATCACGGTTGGTTTTCAATTTTTTGTACATGGCATTGAGGGCGACCATGTCGGTGGTGTCGGCATAAATGATGTCGCCGAGCCAGATGTACAGGTTGGGGCTGTTGGCGGCGATGTCGGCAAAGATGTTTTGCGAAATTTTTTGCTTGTTGCACGAGCCGAAAGCGATGACGGCCAGGTTTTGGGTGGTGTCGAGGGGTTTGGATTTGTAATCGTCGAGTTCAACTGCGGAAGCAGGCGGATTACCGGGTGATTTGACTTTGGGGTGGGTTACAGGTTGCGCCATCGCTGCAATACCGAGGCAGCAGCAAAAGGCCATCATCATCAGGCGGATTTCTTTCATGCAGAAATGTAGTTCAAAGGATAAAGCCGACGGGCTCAGAAAATATTCAAACGTTACACATACCCATTGTGGTACACCGGAAGCATACTCTAAAGTGCGAAGCAACTACATTTTTGGAAAAAAGTGTGTTTTTGCCGGACAAAGCCGCAATCTCCTTCAACACTGCATCCTAGCTTGCGTTATTTTTACGTTTGATACTCAAATACCTTGCCGCATGATCCTGAGAAATATTCCCTTCGTACTGATTTTGTTGTTTACCGCCTGCACCTACACGCTCAAAGTGGAGGACGGACGGACGGCTTATGAGCGCAAACAATTCGCCACGGCCATTCCCATGCTGCAAAAAGAGTACAAAAGCGCCAAAACCCGCAGCGAAAAAGGCCAACTGGCCTATTTGCTGGCCGAAAGTTACCGGCGCAGCGGCGAAGATGCCAAAGCGCTCGATTGGTACAAAGACGCCTACGACAATCAGGCCGGTCCCGACGCCCTCAAAGGCTACGCCTATACCCTGAAAAAACTCGAACGTTACGGCGAAGCCCGCGAAGCATTTAAAAACCTGGGCATCGAAATCGGCAGTCCGTACGAATACCGCAAGGAAATCACAGCCTGCAACGTGGCCGAAGGTTGGATCAAGGAACGCGACGGCAACGGCTGGAAGGTGGAGTCTGCCCCTTTCAACGGCACCCAAAACGACTACGCACCGACCTATTTTTCCGACGGCAGGCTCATTTTTACATCCGACCGCGCCATGAGCGCCGGCGAAAAAAGTTACAACTGGACGGGCAACAAGTTTATGG
>JADLBE010000087.1 GCA_020847915.1 Saprospiraceae bacterium
AAAGATGAATAATGCCAGCATTTTGCCCCATCTGTGGCGCTTTTTGGGACTGACCGCCGTTCAGGTCCTGATATTCAATCCGATCGCTCCACAGGCCGGGCAGTATTTCAATGTGCTCTTGTACCCCTTGTTTATTTTATTGCTGCCCATCAAGCTACCGACATTTTACGCTGTATTGCTCGGTTTTTTGATTGGCTTAAGTGTTGATTTGTCTGCTGGAATCATCGGCCTTCATGCCAGTGCAGGTGCATTTTCCGGTTTCGTGCGCAACGCCGTGTTGCTCGCATTTCAACCCAAAGGCGGGTTTTCAGGCAAAGAACCCATCGCGTCGCCTGCCTATTTCGGTTGGGCATGGTTTCTTCAGGTTACTGCAGTGTTTTTCCTCTTGCACACCTTCTGGTATTTCTCCGTCGATTCGTTTACCTTCGCTTACCTGGGTGCCATCACGTTAAAAACACTTGCCGGCTGGATACTAAGCCTGTTGTTTGTGGTGTTTTATGGTTTCCTGTTTTACCCGAAACAATAAATTGCTGTTATGAAAGCTTTGCTCGAACGGCAAAAAAACATCCAAATCGTTATCATCATCTGCGCTGTCGTGCTGGTGATGAGAGCGGCACAACTGCAATTGTTCGACGACTCGTTCAGGCGCAAGGCAGATGCAACCACCATCGAAAATCTGACGGTTTATCCGCCCCGCGGTCTCATTTTTGACCGAAACGACAAGCTCATTGTGAACAACAATGCCATGTACGACCTCATGGTTACGTACAATCTTGTGGATCACAAGAACATGAACATTGAAAAGTTTTGCAAACTGCTCAACATCACCAGAAAAGAATACGAGGAAAACATCAAAAAGGACTTTAAAAGTGGCAAGTTTTCCCGTTCTGTCCCCTTTGTTTTCCTCAAAAAGATCTCCATTGAAACCTATGCACGCCTTCAGGAAAGCCTGTACGAATTCCCTGGATTTTTCGTTCAGGTACGCAACATCCGTGGCTACCCTTACAGCGTAGGCGCCCACGTGTTGGGCTACATCAATGAGGTGGACCCCCGCGACATCGAACGTGAAAAAGACGTGTACGCCTCCGGTGACTACATCGGCGCCGCAGGCCTCGAATCGGAATACGAACGCTACCTCCGGGGCAAAAAAGGGGTTACGGCTCTGCTGAAAGACAACCTCGGCCGCATCGTAGGCAAATACAACAACGGCGAAAACGACATACCCGCCGAAGCAGGCAGCGATCTTGTTGCTTCCATTGACATTAAACTGCAAAAATACGGGGAGCAGTTGCTTCAGGGGAAAACCGGCAGCATCGTGGCCATCGAACCCTCTACAGGCGAAATTCTGGCCATGATCAGTGGTCCTACCTACGATCCCAACCTGCTCACCATGACACAGGGCCGAGGCGAAGTGTTCAGTCAATTGCTGACAGATCCGCTCAAACCTTTTTTCGACCGCACCGTCATGGCCAAATACCCACCGGGATCCATTTTTAAAACGGTGATTGAACTGGTCGGACTGCAGGAAGGAACCCTGAACAGCGAAGCAGGCGTAAGTTGCAACGGCGGTTATTTTTATGCCGGAAGGTTGTACAAATGCCACGGCCACGGTGGCGTAGGCAATGCCGTAGACGCTCTGGCCTATTCCTGCAACACGTACTTCTTTCGCGAATTCCGCAACATCGTCGACAAATTCGGTTTTTCCAATCCGCAACAGGGTTTGGATAAATTTGGTGAATATGCCAGGCAATTTGGCCTCGGCGAACGACTTGGCATCGATTATCCGAACGAAAGTGCGGGCAACATCCCCTCTTCCGCCTATTACGATAAAATTTATCCGCGCCGCCTGGGCGGATGGCGTTCACCTACCATCATGTCGGTAGGTATCGGACAAGGTGAAATCCAGCTTACCACCCTGCAAATGGCCAATCTGGCTGCTTGCATTGCCAACCGTGGCTACTGGATTCCGCCCCACCTGGCCAAGGCTTTTCGGGATAAAACTTCCATTCCGCCTCAATTTGAGAAAAAACGCCTCGTCAGCATCGACAGGCAACATTTTGAAACAGTGGTGGAGGGTATGTCTGAATGTGTGATCCGGGGAACAGCGCGCATTGCCCAGGTTCCCGGCATCCAGGTTTGTGGAAAAACGGGCACCAGCCAAAACCCGCAAGGTGAAGACCACTCGGTGTTTTTTGCCTTCGCACCCAAAGTCAACCCAAAAATTGCCATTGCCGTGTATGTGGAAAACGCCGGCTGGGGCGCATCCTATGCTGCCCCCATCGCCGGTTTGATGATTGAAAAATACATCAACGATACGATCTCAACCGAAAGGCTACCCATCGAGGAAAGGATGAAAAAAGCCAACCTCATCGACAGATACCTGGCCAACAAAACCGTGGCAGGGGCTGAAATTCAGGCGCCCAAAGCCAAACCTTCGCCCGACGCCAGCGAACCGCTGCAAAACCCCGACGACGTTCCAAGCGACGTGCCCGATACGCCTTTGCCACCCATCAATGGCGGCGCAACAACCAGCAATACAAAAAATGATCAGAAGAAAAAGCTTTGATCAGAATCAACCGATGCGCAAATTTTGACGTGTGGTTTGGAAAGATGGTTCTGTTCTCCCAAGCCACTCCGTAAATTTTTCTTTAATACCAAAACCGATTTGTTATGAAACACGTATTTCATTTGCCCCTGGCCTGTGTGCTCTTTGCAAGTTTGTTTTTCACCGCATGCAGTAAGGACAATGATGACGACACCGAAGAAGCCCAACTGGGCATCCAGTTCAAATTCGATGCCGACCAGGTAAGGCTGAACAACCTCGGATTGCCGGCTACGATGCCGGCAGGACATGCCGCTCAAACACCAACCTTCAACCAAATGAGCGTGCATTACATCGAACTGGCGCCGGGAGCTTTTACCCTGCTGGGCCAGGGCGCCGTCATTTACCATGCCGCTGAAACCACCCAGGGTGGAGAAACAGCCGTCGATTTCAAAAAAGCCGTACGCGCCGGCGAAGATTCCGTTTTTTTAAACATTAATTTGTCCGACATACCTCCGGGAACCTACGAATGGATACGCGCCAGTGTAACTTACCAAAATTATGGTGTGAAGTTCAACATACGCAATGTCCCCATTGTTGGTGATTTGTTGCAGCAAACCGGACAAGTATCTTCGTTTGTAGGCTTCAATACCTACATCGAATCGGTTCCGGTATTGGAAGGCAGCTTTCCTGTAAATGCCAATAAAAAACAGGGCTTCTGGACATTTGAAACCCAACTTTCACCGCCGTACAACGTGTACAATGAAATTTACAGCGGACAAGCGCCGGCAGGCGCCACCACCGTGGTGAACCCCTTGTTCGACAGCAGCCCGGTGCCCGCAGGATCCTGTGTCGTTACCGGAAAACTGGCTCAGCCTCTGATTGTAACGGGCAATGAAACCACCGACAGGTTGTTAACCTTGTCGTTTTCCATCAATCAAAGTTTTGAATGGATTGATGCCAACGGCAACGGGCAGCTGGATGTTTACGCCGATGGCACGCTGTCGGAGCAGATCACAGACATGGGTTTGCGTGGACTGGTGCCTTATTTGGACTGACTTATGTTGGCTTTTTCAGCCTTGAAAACTAAGTAATCGGTGTCGCCCTGCCATGGAAAAGCATCCACTTTTTCGTTGTAGTATACCGTCACGTCGTTGCCTTCAAGCTTTTGCAGTGCTTCGTAAGCTGCTTTGTTGCTTACGGAAAACTCCCACGAACTTTGGGTGTTCATGATGGTACTGCCTGCAAGGTGAAGCTGTCCTTCGTAGGTTTTGAACAGGACGCCCTTGCGCGACATTTTTACGAGCGTTCCGGTACGGGAGCCTTCACTGATGGTGTAATTGCGGTAG
This sequence comes from Saprospiraceae bacterium, assembly GCA_020847915.1. GTDB lineage: Bacteria > Bacteroidota > Bacteroidia > Chitinophagales > Saprospiraceae > M3007. The sequence goes on from JADLBE010000087.1 coordinate 3,892, forward strand.
ATGTAATAACCGATACCAACACCCACCAGCACAAAGAAAAGAATCCAGAGGAACCTGCGGCCCCAGCGGCCTGCTGTGGTTTTGACTTTATCGAATTGAGCGGACATGGTTTGTATTTTGATTGTTTTGGTTTGAAGTTTTGCTGATGTAAAATTACACGCCTTTTTTGCTTCCCCAAATCTGAACGTGCAATCGGTCGGTATATCTGAAACCCTGTTCTTTGCACACTTCAACCAGCCATTTGCGTTTGCGCGCCAGTGCCTGCCTGCCCGATCCCTCGGGCATGAGCCAAATTTTGTCGTTGCCGATGTTGTATAGCCTGATGAGTTCAAACACTTCCTCCAGGTCGTTGGGGGTTGCTACGACAAATTTAAAATGCGCTTTGGGGCTTGCTGCGAAAAACCGGTAAACCGAAGCTTTTTCGCGAAGTTTTTTCGGATTGTTGCTGTTTTCAAGCTTGGGAGAAACGTTGTACTGATCGATGGCGGCATCAAAATTTTCATTGGGCATCAAGGTGCCGTTGGTTTCCACTTCAAACCTGTAGCCGGCGTTGTGTCTGCGCAGTTCAACCATCAGTTCGGTGAAAGCGGGTTGTTGCAACATGGGTTCGCCACCGGTAAGGATAACGTTCAGGCAGGGATGTTGCATAACTTCACGGGCCACCGCCTCTACCTCACAAACCTCAATCCAGGCCTTTTTATCAAATTTTTGATAACCCGGCTTGTTGTCGTTGGCATGTGGGAATCGGGTGCCGATCCAGTTCCAGGTGTAATCGGTATCACACCAGATGCAATGCAGGTTGCACAGGCTGCTGCGCACAAAAACAGAAGGCCACCCGAGGCTTTTTCCTTCGCCCTGAATGGAATAAAAAATTTCCGGCCGGCCATGAAGGCGTGCCAGTTTAAGCTTTGGCGCGGTGGCCTTTGTTGGCATGTTCAAAGCTATTTAGTCGAACAATGCTGTCTGATTGAGCATTTCGTCCTCAACAACAGATTCTGAGGTAGTGTTGGCGGGCAGGTTGTTCGTATCGTCTTCGATGAGCCTTTTCACGATACGCAACTGGTGTGTGTACCGTTTTTGTTCTTTGTTAAAAATGCCGAAATGATCAAGTTTATCGATCCTGACCTTGCCCGAAGCATGGATGACGTGGCAATCGGGCAGGATGATGCCCACGTGACCGATGTCGCCTCGACCGTTGTCGAAAAAAGCCAGATCGCCCGGCTGGCACAGTTCCATAAAATCAACCGGCCTACCCTGGGTCACCTGTTGCGAAGCATCGCGCAACAATTTGATACCTGCCATTTTGTACACCATTTGGGTGAGTCCCGAGCAATCGATGCCGAACGGTGAACGGCCTCCCCAGAGGTATGGTGCGTGCAGGTAACGTCGGGCAATTTTTACAATCCAGCTGCTTTCAGCGGGCACTTGCCCGGCAGTAACCACAGGGCCCGAAAACTGAAAGGCCTGGTCGCCGAGCTGGCAGCGCAATCCGTCGAAATGTGGCAATACGGCACCAAGTGTTAGTGGAATAAAGTGGTCGGCAGCCATAAGTCCTTCCACAAGGGAGAGGTTCATGGACTGGTGTTGGCTGTAGGTTTCGTATTCGCTTGGGGTGAGCCGTTTGAGTTGTTTGGCATCGACCCATCCGCTGTAACCGTCCCAATTGCCGGTTACAAAGCTCCAGTTTTCTTTTTGATCAAAGACTTCCACGGTTTCGCCGAACAAAAGCTGGCTGACCATTTCGCTTTTGTCAGATGCTTGGGCGCGCATGGGCGCTATGCTGACCTGGCAGGCGGCGTACATACGTGTTTTTTTCAGATGCTGTTGAAATAGCGGAAGTCATGTCCGTTTTTGATTTTTTGCAACGAAGCATAAATCAGACGGATAAGGTTGGCAACGTCGTCTTTGTGTGCCATTTCCACGGTGGTGTGCATGTAGCGCAAGGGCAGGGAAATGAGCGCAGAGGGAACGCCGCCGTTGGAGTAGGCGAATGCATCGGTATCGGTGCCCGTTACACGCGAAGACGCTTCACGTTGGAAAGGGATGTTGTTCTCTTCGGCGGCGCCTATGATGAGGTCGAGCAGCTTGTTGTGTACAGCGGGGGCGTAGGTTACGGACGGGCCGTTTCCGCAGCGCACATCGCCGTGTTTTTTCATGCTGATGAGGGGTGTGTGCGTATCGTGGGTTACGTCGGTAACGATGGCCACGTCGGGTTGAATGCTTCGGGCCACCATTTCAGCACCGCGAAGGCCAACTTCTTCCTGCACGGAATTGACCACATAAAGGGTAAACGGCAGTTTGACTTTGGATTCGTGCAGCAGGCGAGCCACTTCGGCGATGCAAAAACCACCCATACGGTTGTCGAGGGCACGACCTACGTAGTAGCGGTCGTTGAGCGTTGTGAATTCGTCGCGAAAAGTGACCACACAACCCACGTGGATGCCCATCTTTACAACTTCTTCGCGGTCTTTGGCCCCAACATCCACGGTGATGTTGTCGATGGCGGGGGCGAGTGTCGCGTCCTTATCGGTGCGGGTATGGATGGCAGGCCAGCCAAAAACGCCTTCGATCTTTTCACCATTGCGCAGGTGTATGTACACACGCATGGAAGGAGCGATGATGTGGTCAGAGCCGCCGTTGCGGATGACGTGGATAAACCCATCGTCGGTGACATAATTGACGAACCAGGAAATTTCATCGGCATGGCCTTCGATGACAACTTTGTAATCGGCGCCCGGATTGATGATGCCGTAAGCCGTACCATAGTTGTCGAGTTTCCACTCGTCGATGTACGGTTCAAGGTATTGCAACCACAGTTTTTGGCCCGAGGCTTCATGACCGGTGGGGCTGGCGTTGTTGAGGTAGCGACGAAGAAATTTTTCCGATTCGGGTGAAATAACGTACATCGATTAAATTTTGTGATTTGCTTTCGTACGACGGTTTTTTTAAGCGAAAAGTGCGCCCCATCCTTCGGGATTTTCGCGCCATTGACGCAGTACCGAGAGGTCTTCGTCGGAGACGTAACCGCCGGCCACGGCCTCTTGCACCAAAGTGTCGTAATTGCTAAGGGTTTGAAAAGGAACTCCGGCTGCAGCAAACGCAGCATCGGCCTTTGGGAATCCGTATTGAAAAATGGCCATCACTCCCAGTACCTGGGCGCCAGCATCGCGCAGGGCCTCCACCACTTTGATACAGCTACCACCGGTGCTGATCAGGTCTTCCACCACGAGTACGCGTGCATGTTCAGGCAGTTCGCCTTCGATGAGGTTTTTTCGGCCGTGGTCTTTGGCGCTTGAGCGAACATAAACAAACGGCAGGTTCAGGCGGTCGGCCAGCAATGCGCCGTGCGCAATGCCCGCTGTTGCGACACCGGCCACAACATTGAATTCGCCCATCGAACCCGCTTGAGCAGCCATGTTTTCGATCAAAAATGAACGAACAGCCGGGTACGACAAGGCCACGCGGTTGTCGCAATAGATGGGTGATAAAATACCGGAAGCCCATGTAAAAGGTTCGCGTGGACTGAGTTTTACAGCGCGTATGTGCAACAGGCGGCGGGCTATTTCGGCAGCTATGGTCATTCGATGCTAAATCTGGTTTGTTCAAACGACCAAAAGGTCGTTTTTTTCGCAGGAAATCTGATTCTTATGGAAGTGCAAAATTACAAAATCTACGTCAACGGAACGCCCGTTTTTCTGACAAACTCTGCAGGTCTTGCTGCATTGGGCATAAAACAAGATAAAAAGTCTCATGTTGCCCCTTATTTGGGCAAAAAAAAACAAATCAGGCAGTTCATCGACCTGCTTGAAAAAAACACCGAAGTGGAAGCTGTGGTCCTTTTTCACGAAAATGTACCCCAACTGTGGTCCGATTTTCAAGCTTGTTTCGAACCGATTGAAGCGGCAGGCGGACTTGTTTTAAATCCTTCCGGACAATTGTTGGTTTTTTTTCGACGCGGTTCCTGGGATTTGCCCAAAGGAAAAATTGATCCGGGTGAAAAACCGCCGGAAGCCGCCGTCAGGGAAGTCCAGGAAGAAACCGGCATCCAAAACCTCGAACTGGGTCCTTTCATCGACCATACCCTGCATACTTACACCATGAAAGGCAAACGTATGCTCAAAACCACCTGGTGGTACCAGATGCGCACCACCGACACCCGTCTGGTTCCCCAAACCGAAGAAGACATCAGCCTCATCGAATGGGTGGAACCACGGGCCTGGCTTGCTTCTGTGCCGGTGCTTTACGGAAGCATCCGCGACATTCTGGAAAAATGGCTTCACGTTTCCTGACCATCTTTAAAACACCTGCTCAATGCACATGCGTACCCTGCTCTTTTTACTTTTACTGCTCAGCCATTCGGCAAAAACCCAAACCCCTGCCGAAATGCGGCTCAAAGGTTTTGAACAACGCCAACAACTGAACAACAACAACCCTTTTTCCAGTCTGGAAGCCGTCAACATCGGCCCATCGGTGTTTTCCTGCCGCGTCACCGATGTGGAAGCAGACCCCAACGACCCTACCCGTTTTTACGTAGCTTATGCTTCCGGCGGTTTGTGGTTTTCCAAAAACAACGGCACCAAATTCGATCCGGTGTTCGACCACGAAGCCAGCATGACCATCGGCGACATTGCCGTGGACTGGCAACGCAACATCCTTTGGGTAGGTACCGGTGAAGCCAACAGCAGCCGCTCCTCGTATGCCGGTACAGGCATGTACCGCAGCGCCGACGGTGGAAAAACCTGGGAACACCGCGGTTTGGAAGAAAGCCACCACATCGGTCGCGTGGTGTTGCACCCCAACAACCCCGATGTGCTTTGGGTAGCCGTTTTGGGCCACCTTTACACCCCCAACCCGGAACGCGGCGTGTTCAAAAGCACCGATGGCGGTAAAACATGGCAACACACGTTGTTCGTAGCGGAAAATGCCGGCGCGGTGGACCTCGTCATCGACCCCATTGATCCGAACATCCTTTACGCCGCCACCTGGGAACGCGAACGTTCGGCCTGGAACTTCACCGGCGCCGGTGAAGGTTCCGGTATCTGGAAAAGTACCGACGGCGGCAATACCTGGAACCGGCTCGGTGGTGGTTTCCCAACGGGCGCCAACATCGGTCGCATTGGCCTGGCCGCAGGATTGAAAAACGGCAAAACGGTTTTGTACGCCAGTTTGGACAATCAAAATCCCAAACCGGCCAAAGAAGAAACCAGTGATGCGCTGACCAAAAAGCAATTGCGCGACATGACTGCCGAGCAATTTGCCAAGCTTGAAAACGACAAACTCGCCGACTTTTTGAAAAACAACGGGTTTCCTGAAAAATACAGCGCCAAAAAAATCAAGGACCTCGTTTCCAAAAAAACCATCACGCCACAAACACTGGTGGAATACCTCGAAGACGCCAATACCAGCCTTTTTGAAACCGATTTTACCGGTGCGGAAGTTTACCGAAGCGACGATGGCGGCGCTTCCTGGTTCAAAACACACAAAGAACCGCTTGAACGCATCAACTTCACTTACGGTTACTATTTTTCCAACCTGCGTTGCGATGTCAACAACGCAGACAACGTTTACTTGCTCGGTTTTCTCATCGTACGCAGCGAGGACGGCGGTAAAAACTGGATCAACATCAACGGCGACAACGTGCACGTGGACCACCACGCGCTTTGGCTTAATCCCAACAAACCCGGTCACCTCATCAACGGCAACGACGGCGGTTTGAACATCAGTTGGGACAACGGCGCCTCCTGGGTTTTGTGCAACCAACCACCTGTCGGACAATTTTACGCCATCGCTGCCGACGAAGCCGACCCTTACAATGTGTACGGCGGCGCTCAGGACAATGGTGTGTGGGTGGGCCCTTCCAACTACAAACCTTCGGTGGAATGGCATCAAACCGGCCGTTATCCGTATAAAATGCTGTTGGGCGGCGACGGCATGCAAATCGCCATCGATCCGCGCGACAACAATACTGTGTACACCGGTTTCCAGTTTGGCAACTATTTCCGTGTGAACCGCAACACCGGCGACATGCGCAAGGTGGGTCCCAAACACGACCTCGGCGAACGCCCGCTGCGTTACAACTGGCAAACACCCATCCACCTGAGCAAACACAACCCGGATATTTTGTACCTCGGCACCCACAGGCTTTACCGTTCCATGGACAAAGGAAACAACTGGGAAGCCATTTCTGCCGACCTCACGGCTGGCGGCCGCAAAGGCAATGTGCCGTTCGGAACTTTGACCACCGTGCACGAGAGTCCGATGAAATTCGGATTGTTGTACACCGGTTCAGACGACGGCCTGGTGTACGTGAGCCGCGACGGTGGTGAAACATGGAACAACATTACTTCCGGACTGCCCCAGGGACTTTGGGTTTCGCGCGTGCAGGCATCGGCCCACGAAAAAGGCCGTGTGTATGTGGGTTTGAACGGCTACCGCAACGACAACTTTGAAGCCTTTGTGTACCGCTCCGACGACTATGGTCGCACCTGGACCCGTTTGGGCGCCGATTTGCCTGCCGAACCTGTGAACGTGGTGCGTGAGGATCCGAAAAATCCCGAC
>JADLBE010000088.1 GCA_020847915.1 Saprospiraceae bacterium
AGTCAAAAAAAATAGTCGTTTGCTTCCATTGGATAAGCAAACGACTATTTTTTTACTAACCGACTAACCGACTAACCGACTAACCGACCAACCGACCAACCGACTTCAAAACAGCTTGCCTGTTTGTGAGGTGGGTACGGCACCGATGTGCCTGTAGGCTTTTTCGGTTGCGATGCGGCCCCGTGGACTGCGTTGCAGGAAACCTTCCATGATGAGGAAAGGTTCGTGGACTTCTTCTATGGTTCCGGCTTCTTCGCCCACGGCGGTAGCGATGGTGGTGATGCCTACCGGACCGCCTTTAAACTTATGGATGATGGTATTGAGGATACGGTTGTCCATATCATCGAGTCCGTGTTCATCGACGTCGAGGGCTGCCAGGCCGTACTTGGCAATTTCAACACCAACCGTGCCGTCGCCTTTAATTTGGGCAAAATCGCGGATGCGTCTGAGGAGGGCGTTGGCGATGCGGGGTGTGCCGCGGCTGCGGCGGGCAATTTCGTGGGCGCCTTCATCGCTGATCTGCACCTCCAGGATGCCTGCGGAGCGGTGAAGGATGTGTTCCAGCGTTGGTACGTCGTAGTAGTCGAGGTGGCAATTGATGCCGAATCGTGCGCGCAGGGGTGAGGTAAGCAGGCCCATGCGCGTGGTAGCGCCGATAAGGGTAAACGGATTCAGGTTGATTTGGATGCTTCGCGCATTGGGGCCCGAGTCGATCATGATGTCGATGCGGTAATCTTCCATGGCGGAGTACAGGTATTCTTCAACGACCGTGTTGAGTCGGTGAATTTCATCGATGAACAACACATCGCCGGCATCCAGGTTGGTGAGCAGGCCTGCCAGATCGCCCGGTTTTTCAAGGACTGGTCCGGAGGTCATGCGCAGGGTACTGTCGAGCTCCTGGGCAATGATGTGGGAAAGGGTTGTTTTGCCCAACCCGGGAGGACCGTGCAGAAGTACATGGTCGAGTGCATCGCCGCGTTGTTTGGCAGCCTGAATGAAAACCTGAAGGTTGTCGACAATCTTTTGTTGACCACTGAATTCATTCAGCAGTTTGGGGCGTAGTGCTTTTTCAAGCAGCTTGTCTTCCCCGGCGGGTTCGTTGGCGAGTTCTTTGCTGATGGTTGTGTTTTTTTATGGTTTCCCGAAGGCAAAATTGACATATTTTGTTTTGAAAGCCAAAATGTTTTTTTTAAAACGGTAATAATTCCTCATTTTTGCACCATGCATTTGATTTTATCCATTCAGCCTGACATTTACATTGGAGGGTTACGAGTAGCTGAACCTGTTATTGCGCTTACCGGATTGATTATTGGATCGGTTTCATGGTATGCTTACATAAGACTTGGGCGCATCGCCGAACCTATGACTGAACAACGCCTGATGCGTGTATTTTTTGCATTCATGGCAGCTTCAGCAGTTATAGGCGCATTTTTTGGGCATGCCTTTTTGTACCATTTTCCATTTTATTTCAAATTGCCCGGATGGGTTTTGAGCATGGTGGCGGCAAGCGCCCTGGAGCGGGCATCCATCCGGCGCGTTAGCGGCTGGGCAGGAGAAAAAAACAGCCGCTTTTTTTTATCCCTCAACATCTTCAAGTGGTTCGTATTTGCAGGCATCGTTGGCACCACCGTGTTTTACCCTGTGGTTCAGGTGCATATGGCCATATGTATGCTCCTTGGATTGGGTTTGGCGGAGTTTTACATTTGGAAACAGCGTAAGGACAGCGCCAGTCGATTGTTGTTGTTGTCGATTGTACCATTACTGGCAGCAGCCTTAATTGGCGCTTTCAAATTGAGTCCATCCATTTGGTTTGCGCATGAGGATGTATCACACATGTTCATTTGTGTAAGTCTGTGGTTGCTCATGTTGGGCGCTGAAAACATGCAACCACTGTCGCCGGTTATGGCAAAGGCAGCGTAACGACGTTTAGTCCTGCCGGGTAAGGTTGGGCCAGCAAACGGCAAACAGCTTCAAAAACCTCCGGTGTATTGACATAATCGGCCCGATCAAGCTCTATGAGCAATACTGGTATGTCGTTTTGGCTTTTGAAAAAATCGAAATAGGCATTCTGAAGGCTTTCCAGGTACGGTGCGGTGATGTATTTTTCCATATCCCGGCCACGTTTTTCGATTTGCTCCAACAAAACCTCCACCGGTCTGTGGAGGTAAACCAGCAACTCCGGTTTGGGAAATGAGGCGTTCAGGACCTGAAAAAGCCGCTGGAAAAGCCTGAATTCCGTCTCATTGAGGTTATTTCGCGCAAAAAGCGATGTTTTTAGAAAAAAGTAATCGGCTACTGTAAACGTGCTGAACAGGTCGGGCGCCGCAAAATGTTCCTGCAGTTGTTTGTGCCTTTCGGTCATAAAAAACAACTCCACCGGGAAGGCGTAGCGCTCCGGATTTTCGTAAAAAAAAGGCAAAAATGGATTGTCGGTAAATTGCTCGAGCACCAGGTCGCAACCGTGTAGGTCGGCCAGCTTGTGGCAAAGGGTGGTTTTACCCGAGCCTATGTTGCCTTCAATGGCGATGAAACGGTACGGAAACGGGTTAGGAGACATCCAGTTTAACTACTTCAGAATCGTCATCACATTCCATGTAAAGTTCATCCATGCGTTTTTTCAATGCCGGGTGTTCCAGTTCAGGAGCGATTTCCAGCATGGGGATCAGCACAAACGCACGGTTGGCGATCTCGGCATGTGGGATGTTGAGGTCTTTGGTGCGCAAAATGCGGCGACCATAAAAAAGAATATCGATATCGATGATCCGCGGGCCCCACTTTTCCTTCCGTTCGCGGCCCATTTCGCGTTCCAAATTGTTGAGGGCCGTAAGCAATTCGTTGGCTTCAAGGGAGGTATTGATCATGATCACCTGGTTGTAAAAGGTGTCCTGTTTTTTCTCGCCCCACGGTTCGGTTTCGTAGATGTGGCTTTTGCGGGCAATTTTGCCGACGTTTTTGTGGATGAGTTCTGCTGCGGCCCGAATGTTGACCAACCTGTTGCCTTCGTTGCTGCCGAGGCACAGGTAAACATTGATGTATTTTTTGGGCGTATAAATTTGCTGAGCCATGGCGCTTTGTACTTAACATTTGCCCGGTATTGGGCTTAAAAAGTGCAAAGGTAAAAAAATTACGCCGGAGCAAGGAGCTATGACTTTTCAACAAAGTTGGGCTACCTTTGCGAACTCAAATACGTACAGTTAAGTTGAAAAAACGCCTTTTATTTCCCATGAAAAACGTACTTTTTACCGCACTGGCAGCCATAGTACTGCTTACTTCAGCCTGCAATAACCTGGATGAGAACCTGAACAACAGTATGGCCACCGAGTTGGAAGCCCGCCAAAAAGGTCTTGCCGATTACCTCGCCCGCAACAAGGCCATTGGTGAATTCAACATGGCCTCTACCAAAGTTCCGGCATCATTGTACAACGATCCGGGCACCGGTTTTACCACTGTTAGGGAAAACCTCAACATGATTACCAGCAAATACCAGGCGACGGTTGATGTTTACAACGACCATCTTTCGAAACTTTCACGTCTTCAGGAGGACTACCAAAATGGCAAAATCAAAACCGAAGAAGCCAAACAGGAATTTGAGTCCATCAATTCAAATTTCAAATCCATCATCAGCACTTTGGATCGCGCCGACGAATTTTACCAAAGAACATCAGACCAATACGCCGAGATCCTGACCAAATGGAAAACGGCAAACCCCGATGAAGCTGCCGCTCTGGAGGAAGCTGCCAGCAAACCTGGCGGCGGACTTTTCAACAGCGCCTCAAACGCAGCTCAAAAGCCTGCCACGAATGCCAAAAAGCAATAAGGACTTTGCCATGAAGCTGTGTTGTGCTTAAAAAAACCAGCTTTAAATACACCCCGGAGCCCCGGCGGTGCGGTTCCGTAAAGAATGGCTCTTTACGGAACCGCTCTGCCGGGGCTCCGTTTTTGTGTGGCGATTTAACACAAATGTGCAAAGCAGCGAAAACAACTTCGGGCATGTCTTATTTTTTGATTTTTTTTGCACAGTAAAAGGCTTGCTTTGGATACTTATGCCGGACATCAAGCTGCACCAAAATTTCGAACAAACCCTGGTAAACCTGCCATGTACACCTCCCAAACCAAAACGCCATGCGTTTGATCCTACTTTTTGCTTGCTGCTTCCTAGGCCTGAACATCCGTGCACAAACGGAAACAGCCCAATCAGGTGAGCCATTTGATGCCAGGTTACTGGCTGTTTACGAAGAAACCTACCTTGAAAATTTGCAATTGCACAACCCCATGTTGTTGCAGCGTTGGCATTATTACTTCGACCATGCCTACACGGTCCTCGATTGGCCCGAAGAAAAAGGTGACATCAAAGCTTTGCCCGTGGTTTACATCACTGATGTGAAAAACATCAACATCCTGGCGCTGGAACAATCGCAGCCCTTGTACAGGGATTGGGACAAACCTGTTTTTTTCCGCATCAACGACAGCCGGCAGGTGCTCATGTACCATGCAGGCAGCAACTTTAACCGCGATTTTCAAAACTGGCTGCAATCGCGGTAATACCGCTGTTAACCTCGTTAAGCTCTCCCTTCCGGCATGAAACATAGTTTACCCGCCATCCTGTTTTTCCTTTGGTTCTCCAACCTGAACGCTCAGACGTACAACATGAGCAATACACCCATCACCGACTGTACCGGATCTTTTTTTGACAGCGGCGGTGCTACGGGCAACTACGGCAACAACCAAAACCTTACCACCACCATTTGCTCCGACGGCACCGGTGGCACGCACATCCGGCTCAGTTTTTCCGGCGTCGATCTTCAGGCCGGCGATGAACTTTGTTTTTACGATGGTCCGAATACGTCCGCACCCCTGCTGGCCTGCGCCAGCGATTTTAATCCCGGCGACCCGTTCGTAATTCAGGCAACTGCCGTCAATCCAACCGGGTGCCTAACCGTAACTTTCAATTCCGATGCCACCGGCAACGCGGGAGGTTGGAGTTCGGTAATAAGTTGTGTCGCGTCCTGTCAGCAGGTTTTGTCCGAGCTGGTAAGTACCAATCCGGCAGCTGTACCGGCCGATACAGGCTGGATCGACATCTGTCCGGGCGAAAGGGTGTTTTTTACAGGCCAGGGTGTTTATCCTCAAAACGGATTCGCTTACAATCAATCGGACTTTACCACCACGTTTGAATGGAGCTTTGGCGACGGCGACATCGCCTACGGACCTACCGTATCCCACCGGTATGATCAGCCCGGAGGATATTTCGTTCAATTGTTCCTGACGGACGTACAGGGCTGCAAAAGCACCAACCTCATCAACCAGCGCATACGGGTTGCGCCCCGGCCCACATTCAATCTGGCCTCCATCATCGACGATGCCATTTGCGCGGGTGATACGATATTTTTAAGTGCAGCCGTGGATTCGTTAAACGGTGAAAACCTGCTGGTAACTCCAGGCAGTTCGGCTTTTGAAGTGGAAGGTTCACGTTCCGACTCGTTGGCACTGCCCGACGGCACCGGCGTAGGCTACGAAACAAGCATTTATTTCACGGAATTTTCACCGGGACAAGTACTCACCAACATCAACGATCTGGAAAGCATCTGCGTAAACATGGAACATTCCTGGATGCGCGACATAGAAATATCCATCACGTGCCCCAACGGTCAAAGCATCGTTTTGCACAATTTTGGAGGACAAACCGGTTCGCAGGTGTTTCTTGGCATACCCAACGACGCTGACGGCTTCAATCCCATTCCCGGCTCAGGTTTTGATTATTGCTGGACGCCCAATGCCACCAATGCGACGTGGCTGGTGTATGCCAATACGGTTTTGGGTGGTTTCGGTACCCTGCCCGCCGGAGATTACAGTTCGTTCGACCCCATGTCGGACCTGCTGGGTTGCCCTTTAAACGGCGAATGGACGATCACGGTAACCGACCTCTGGCCGATCGACAACGGTTTTATTTTCTCCTGGGGTTTGCAGTTCAACAGCGCACTTTATCCTGATGTAGAGGTGTTTTCGCCGGCATTTGTAGACTGGACCTGGAGCAACCACCCTTCCATTTTTGCCTTTAGCCCAGATTCCATCGCGGCTGCGCCGCAAAATGCCGGCACTGCGGCCTACACGTTTACCGTTTCGGATGCGTTTGGATGCAATTGGGATACCCTTGTTAACGTGTCTGTTTTGCCTTTTACCCACCCCGATTGTTATTCCTGCAACGATCAGTATGCAACACTTTCGGATACTTCGGTTTGTGACGGCGAAAGTGTAGCGCTGGACGCGTCGTTTCAGGGAATTACACCTCAACCTGTGCGTTTTGAAGCTTTTCCGGACTACCGCATCGGCAACGGAAACCATCCGCATACCAATCCATACAGTTCTCCAATCGCTGTCAACAGCCTTGGTTTCAACCTATTAACCAACCCTACAACACAAATTGAATCGATCTGCATAGATCTGGAAACAGACTTTGACGCAGACATGAACATTTATCTTAGGTCGCCCGATGGTAAACAGCTCGAACTGAGCACAGGAAACGGCGGTGGAGGAGACAACTACAAAATCACTTGTTTTACACCTACGGCAGTAACACCGATCGTAGGCAGCACGGCGCCTTTCAATGGCTCTTACATACCTGAAGGCGCCTGGAGCAGCCTGAACAACGCTGTGGTCGATGGCAACTGGCAATTGCTGGTTTCCGATGGTTTTGGCGTCAACCAACTTGGCAAACTGAAATGGTGGAGCATCACTTTTAATGTTCCAACCAATGTAAACTACACCTGGAGCAATGCAGGCAGCCTGAGCTGCACCAATTGTCCGACGCCCATTGCCTCACCTTCAGTTCCCACAACCTATACGGTGTTGGCCATTGACAACTTCAATTGTATTCACCGCGATACGGTCACCGTCGATATCCAAAGCTTTTTCCCGGCCCCAACCGGCCTCACGGCATCCATTGTGGGCGGCGGCGGCATGGAGTGGACCTGGGTGGCTGTGGGTGGCGCTACCGGATACGAGGTCAGCATCAACGGAGGCGCATGGATACCTGCCAACGGCAGCCTGAGCCATACCCTGAGTGGATTGACCGACGGCGATGTGGTAAGCCTGGAAGTACGCGCCCTCGGTGGCAGTCCAAACTGTCCACCGGAAACCGTAACAGGCCAACTGACCTACAACGAATGCCTGCTCGAGGTAACTGTTGACAGTACCCTGCCGGCCATTTGTCCGGGAACAGCTACAGGTTCCGCCATCCTTTCAACCACCAACGGTGCTACGCCGATACAATTCACCCTGGTTGGTTCGGGCGCAACTTTTCCCAACGGCAACCTCATCGAAATTTTCACAGCCGGAACCCAATCGGTGGTGGTACGCGATGCTTCCGGATGCCGTGACACGGCAACTTTCAACATCACTGAACCATCGGCAATTGTACTCACCGCCGCCGGCACGGACGTATTGTGCAGCGGTGGCCTAACCGGCACCCTTGACGCCGTTGCCGTTGGCGGCAACGGATCTTTCACGTTTGTTTGGCAAGGCTGCAACGGTGGCGCCCTGCTCAGCGGTGCTGCCCAAAGCGGTCTTTCCACAGGTTGTTATGCCGTTACCGCCACCGACGCCAACGGGTGCACCCGGAGCGACAGTGTCACGGTAAACGAACCATTGCCTTTTAACGTAACCGGCAGCACCAATCCCGTGACTTGTTACGGAGGAAGCAATGGCAGTGCAGGTGTAAGTGTCGGTGGGGCACAGCCCCCTTACAATTACATTTGGGGCACCGGCAACACAACACCCTCCGTGGGCAACCTGCCGGCCGGCATCGTACCGGTAACCATCGTCGATTTTGTGGGATGCCAAACCGTATTCCAACTGGAAGTGCTTCAGCCACCCGCTTTGCAGGTCGTAAATTTTCAAAGCATTCCGGTGGGTTGTTTTGGAGACAGTACCAGTTCGGCTACCATCACCACCAACGGCGGTATTTTGCCTTATCAATACCTTTGGAGCGACGGTCAAACCAACGCAACTGCAACCGATCTGCCGGCCGGATTGTACACCGTGACGGTAACTGATTTTAATGGTTGTACCACTACGGGCAGCGGCCAGGTAACCACGCCTACCCCACTGTCGACACAAATCAGCAGCCAGAGCAATGAAACTTGTTTTAATGCCTGTAACGGCAGCATAAGCATCACCACCAACGGTGGCGCAGGTGGCTACCAGTTTGTGTGGAGCAACCCGTCGGTACCACCCGGTACAACGAGCAGCAACAACCTTTGTGCCGACAATTACAGCATAACGGTAAGTGATATGAACGGATGTTCCGAGGTGTTGCAAACCAACATACAGGCAGCCCTTCAAATCAACATCGCACTTACACCAACACAACCTACCTGTGCGGGCATCTCCAATGGTTCCCTGCAATCGGGTGTTACGGGCGGCGCTCCACCCTACCAATACGTCTGGAGTGATGGCACCACGTTACCAAATGCAAACAACCTCGATTGCGGCATCACGTACAGCCTGACGGTTACAGACAACAACATCTGCACCGTAACTGTGAGTTCCGTGCTCGATTGTCCAGCCGTTCTGCAGGTCGACGACATTACGGCCACAAACGCCCTCTGTTTTGGGCAAAGCAGCGGAACCGCAAGCGTTGAAGTGAGTGGAGGAACACCTCCTTACAGTTACCTGTGGAGCGATGCCAATGCACAAACGGGCAGCACGGCAAACGCTTTGCCGGCGGGGATCTATACCGTTACCATAACCGACCAGAACGGATGTGCCAACACTGCCCAAACAACCGTTGGCCAGCCAACGGCACTTGCAGTGGCACTTACCGACGTTGATGTGACCTGTTTCGGGGGAACCGATGGCGCCGTTAGCACATTTGCAAGCGGCGGCACACCACCTTACACCTACAACTGGAATACAGCGCAAAGCGGTGGCGACATCGTCAACCTGGCGGCCGGCACCTACAACCTCACCCTTACGGATGCCAACCAATGCATTCTGACCGGACTCACAGCCACTGTCGGACAACCAGCCACAAACCTGGTGGTTGTTGCAACCCAAACCAAAATGGCATGTGCCGGCGAGCCAGACGGCATAGCGGAAGCACAGGCTGTTGGTGGCAATGGAGCACCCTTCGGTTTTGTGTGGAGCAACGGAGCACAGGGACAAGAAACAAACAACCTGGCGCCAGGCAGTTACAGCGTAACGGCCAGCGATTCGAAAGGCTGTACGGCAACCACAAGTTTGGAAATCACCGCACTGGACAGCATTTTGCTTTTGGTCGCCAATACCCTACCCACCTGTTTTGGCGCTTCCGACGGACAAGCGGCACTTAATTACATCAGCGGCGGCGCCGGCAACGGTGATACGACGTTATACGATTACACGTGGAGCGTACCCGGCTCGGCCAATGCTTACTTCATCACCGGACTTATCGGTGGACAAAACTATACACTCACCGCTACCGATGATCAGGGCTGTACGGGCTCTTATTCCTTTTACCTCGACCAACCGGACCCCATCCTTCTGCAAATGCAAAACGATTCGGTTTCCTGCAGTGGTTTAAGCGACGGATCAGCTACCGTGGTGGTGTTGCAAAGCGACAATCCGGTGGTTTCTTATACCTGGAACAACGGTTTTCAGGGACCACAAAATGCCAACCTGAGCGCCGGAAATTACGCCGTGACGGTAGAAGATACCAACGGTTGCAAAAGTACCGCCAACACCGTTGTAGAAGCGCCGGCGCCGCTGCAAATCCTTCTGAGTACGGTTGAATTGTTGTGCTTTGGTACAAGCGATGCCAGCATCAGCGCTGTGGTAAGCGGAGGCAACCAGCAGTATTCCTATCAATGGAGCAATGGTGGCAACAGCAACAACATCAACCAACTTGGCGCCGGAACGTATACTTTAACCGTCACCGACCAAAAGGGTTGTACCCTCGAAGAAACCGTAACCCTGCAACAACCTTTGCCCATCACCATCACCTCCGAAAAAACCGATCCGGGTTGTTTCGGCGCTGCTGATGGCCGCATCACCCTCAAGGTTGAAGGCGGGCAACAACCTTACCTTTACAGCCGCGACCAGGGTCCATTCGGCGGGTCGCCCACGTTCATCGGGTTGAAATCAGGTGTTTACCAGTTCGTGGTTCGCGATGCAAACGGTTGTACGGGAAGTCTCACCGATTCGCTTGAACAGCCGTTGCCTGTCGGTGTTTCACTGGGCCCGGACACAACCATATTTCTCGGCGACAGTCTGTTGCTCGGCGCCGATGTTTCCAATGCCTTTGGAGACCTTACCTATGCCTGGCGCAGTTACCTCATTGACACCTGGATGTGTATCGGTGTTCCGGAATGCGCTGAAATATGGGTTACCCCACCGTTTACCAACACGTATGTTTTGGAAATCACCGACGAAAACGGATGTACCGCCGAGGCCAAAATTAAAATTGACGTGGAAAAACCCAGAGGCGCTTATGTGCCCACAGGGTTTACACCCAATGGCGACTTCACCAACGACCTTCTTGTGGTGTATGGCAAAAGCCGGATGATCAAACAGGTCAACAACTTCAAGGTATTCGACCGCTGGGGCGAGCTGGTGTACGAAGACAGCAACTTTGCAGTAAACGATGAAACACGGGGATGGGACGGACGATGGCGCGGCAAGGAATGTGATCCGGGTGTTTTCGTATGGACACTTGAAGTGGAATACATTGACGGCGTGGTGGATCAACTACACGGAAATACCACGCTTATTCGGTAAGGACCTTACCATCAAGCGTTAATTTTTAGAATTACTTTGAAAAAAGCCCTTTTTTAGCGCTTGGTAAATGCCTACTGAGCACTTACAACTCTTCGAATCTGAACGACTGCTGCATGCAAAATCTCTACAAAATTACCCTTTGTCTGCTTGTTGCCTTGTCGGCGCTATTGCCAGACCTGCGGGCACAGGATCCCCGCTTTTCACAATACTATGCTTCGCCCTGGAACCTGAATCCGGCGCTTACGGGCGTCTTCAACGGGAAATGGCGCGCAACGGCCAATTACCGCGATCAGTGGGGAAGCATTGTTGCTCCGGTGCCATTCCGCACCTATTCAGCTGCTTTTGACGCCCGTTTCAACACTGTAAGGAACGACTATGCTTCCTTTGGCGTAGGCGCCATGCACGATGAAGCCGGCACTTCCCGATTCGAACAAAACCGCATGCACCTGGGCGGCGCCTACCTCAAACAACTTGCCGGAGGCAGGAACAAAGCCGACCATTTCCTGTCCTTTGGCGCACAGGCCGGTTTTGGACAAAATTCCATCGACTGGAACAGTTTGTGGTTCAGCCGTCAGTTCGATCCCACCACCGAAACCCCCAATACGGGCGCAAGCAACGGCGAACCAACCCAGGGCGACGATACCAACGTGTTTTTCGACTTTAATGCAGGTTTGCTTTGGTACATGGTGTTCAACAACGACGGGTATTTTTATGCCGGCGGCGCCATGCACCACATCAACCAGCCGTCCATTACCCTCACCGACAACGACGCAGAAACCATGTATTCCCGATGGACAGGCCATGCGGGAGGTTTGTTTCCTGTCACACACAATTTCGGTTTGCAACCGGGTGTACTGATTATGCGTCAGGGACCCGCTTTTGAAACCAACGTGGGTATGAACATCCGTTACTCCAACAACGACCTGAACGAACTTGCCCTGCGTTTCGGTACCTGGGCGCGTTTGGGCAACAAACTTGACAAAGGCACACAAATGGATGCCATCGTGCTTGTTTCGATGCTTGAGTTCGACCGCTGGATGCTGGGTTTGAGTTACGATGTAACGGTTTCCGCATTAACACAAGCCAACAATTCGCGTGGCGCTTTTGAAGTTTCCTTAACGTATTTCCATCCGGAGCAAAAACGATCGCGCGTTAAGTGTCCTAATTTTTAAAAAACATGAATTTCCGAAACATACACCTTGCCATGCGCAACCTTGCTGTTTTGATTTTTTGCCTGTTTGTTGGCGCTGTACATGCCCAACAAACCTGTGTAACCTTGTTGCCCCTGGTTTCTGCGCCCGAACAACCGGTGAAAATCAGCCTCGATCTTCAATGCACTTCCCTGCGCAATGCATCCGGGCCCATTGGCCTCGTCGTTTTGGAATACAATGGTGAAACCACCAACCTCATTGAATTGCCGTTGCTTCGTGTGGGCGACAAGCTGGAGGCTACTTACCAGGCCACTTCCAAAGCACAGGCCGCCATGGCAGGTTTTTATGCCGATGAGGTATGGGAAAACAATGCCGGGGAAGGATATTTCTGGCAAGCCGTAGGAGCCGATGGCAAACCTACCGCCGAAAGCTTCGCCGCAAGGGCCGTTTTGTACCGTTCACAAGGCAGTAAAATGGAGCTCAACCGCAAAGCAACGGTGGCCATGGATGATTTCCAAAAAGCTTTCAAAAGCAATCCAGATCTTCAGGTTACCCACCTCAATGCTTATTTGAACGCACTTTTTGCCGTAAAAAAAGGCGACGAAGGCAAAGCAGAAGCCCTCGTTATGATGGAAGCGGTGGAGAAAAACCCCAAAGCCACGGAAAAGGAACTTCTCGTTGTAGCCAATTATTACGACAGGCTCACCGGAACCACCCAACGCGGACAAGCACTGCGCGATAAATTGATCAAAGCCCATCCAGCCGGTGCCACCGTACGCGCTGAAAGAATGAAAAACCTGCGCAGTGTGGATGATTTTGCGGAAAGAGCCAAACAGGTTGAAGCCTTTGAACGCGATTTCCCTGCCCAAAACCAGGAGGAAAAAGACGCCATAGATCGCAACTGGGCAGACATCGCAGGACATTACGCCGACAAAAAAGACTGGACGAAGTTCAACGCTGCCTGTGACCACATGCATGCTAAAACAAAAATGTCGGTGTACAACAACGTGGCATGGGAGCTTGCAGAAAAAGGCGATGACT
Organism: Saprospiraceae bacterium; assembly: GCA_020847915.1. GTDB lineage: Bacteria > Bacteroidota > Bacteroidia > Chitinophagales > Saprospiraceae > M3007. The sequence goes on from JADLBE010000088.1 coordinate 12,945, forward strand.
TGCCGCTTGCAACAAAGCTGGCCGCCGAAGCAACCGCATGGGCCCGCAACGAAACCATGGCTCCGTCGGTCGAAAAACCTACGTTGTACACCCAACAGGAATGGATGGAATTTCGTCGCGGTACTTTGGGTATGAACGCCGATACCTACGCATACATTTTAGATAAAACCGGCGACTTTCAGGGCGCCGCACGCCTGCAAGCCGAAGTGGTGGGGTCGGAAAAAGGTCACAATGCCGAATACAACGAGCGGTACACCCAGTACCTGGAAAAAAGCAAATCACCCATGCTTCGACATGCACTTGAGGGCTTTTTGATAGCGGGTTATGCGACACAAACCATGCGCGACCAGTTTAAAAAACTGTACGCTTCTGAAGACAAATCGGCCGAAGGCACCGAGGCATACCTGGCCTCGCTCGACAAGCAGGCATACGACAACCGTAAAGAGGAGGTTGCCCGTAAAATGATCAGCCAGCCAGCTCCTGCATTCAGTCTTAAAAACCTCAAGGGCGAAACCGTTAGTTTGGAAAGTCTGCGCGGCAAGGTGGTGGTGATCGACTTCTGGGCAACGTGGTGCGGTCCGTGCAAAGCATCCTTCCCGGGCATGCAAAAATCGCAGGAGCAGCACAAAAACGACCCACAGGTGGCCTATGTATTCATCGATTGCTGGGAAAAAGGGGACGCCAAGGAAAAAAACGCCTCGGAGTTTATAAAAAGCAAAAACTACCCGTTTAACGTGTTGATGGACAACGAAGACAAGGTGGTTGCATCCTATGGCGTGAGTGGCATACCTACCAAATTTGTGGTAGATAAAAACGGCAACATACGTTTCAAAAGTGTCGGTTTTGGCGGCGAAGAATCGCTGGTGCAGGAACTTGGACTCATGATCGATCTGGCCAAAGCACAACCCTAAGGTAGAAGCCAACTTTATGCCCGAACTTATTATTCCCATATCCGTACGCTGGGCCGATCTGGACCCCAACCATCACGTAAGGCATTCGGTGTATTACGATTACGGCGCTACGGCGCGTATGGATTATTTTTTGGAATGCGGCTTGTCGCCCACCGCCATGGCACAAATGCACGTCGGACCCATTCTTTTCCGGGAAGAAGCCATTTTCCGGCGCGAATTGCGCTTTGGTGACCAACTTTCCATCAGCGTAAGTTTGAGCAAGGCACGCCACGATTTTTCCCGGTTTTCGTTCAGGCACCTCATCCGAAGAGCCGACGGCACCGTGTGTGCCGAGATCAACATTGACGGCGCCTGGATCGATACAAACCTTCGCAAATTGAGTAGACCTCCAGAATTGGTGGGCGAAGCCCTGAGCAAGGGGCCTAAAAGCGACGACTTCGTTTGGCTCGACTGAAATTAAGTCCGAAGTCCGAGGTCCGAAGTCCGAAGTCCGCTAAAAGCGACGACTTCGTTTGGCTAGACTACGGATTTACCCCTACTTTTGCCGCCATGTCGAATTTGCGCCCTTCGTTTGTTTCCGTTGTCGGATTGATACAGGCACCTTACCAGATCCGGGAACTTCCTGCCTGGCTCACCCATGTTTACGGTGAACTCAGCCGGAACTTTACCGATTTCGAGCTGGTGCTTGTGAACAACCACTGCCACCAACCCGACATTGATGCTGCCATCACGCCCCTGCCGGAATCCCTGCGCAAACATGTGTTTTTGTTGAACTTGTCGACGCCTGTGAGCCGCGACAATGCCATCATGGCCGGACTCGACAGGGCCAACGGCGATTATACGGTGGTGCTGGAATTTGATTTCAGTGAAAAAGCGGAACTTATCACCCAAATGTGGGAAAAGAGCCGGGAAGGGTTCGACATCGTTTACCTGCGTGCGCGCAAAAGGCGTATCGGCTGGTTGTCGAAAACCCTGCACGGTGTTTTTTACGGCATCATGCAGCGTTATTCAGGCCTGCGGCTCGACCCGTTGGCCCACCACAGCCGCATCATCAGCCGGCGTGCCTTGAATTCGCTTTTGCGGCTGCGCGAAAACAGCCGTTACCTGAAAGCAAATTATGCTTTGGTGGGTTACAACAGTACGTCGTTTGAGGTGGATGTGCCCCTGCTTGCAGAGCCCGGTGCGGGATTTGGGGAGCAGTTCAAAACGTCGCTGGTCGCCATTACATCGTTTACTTCGTTTCTGCGTTCCCTCCTGCTTTGGATCTTTCTTTTTTCGGTTTTGGTGGCTGGAACAACCATATTCAACGCCGTTAAAGTGCGGTTAACCAACGTGGATATTTTCGGCGATTACCACCAAACTTTGAGCGGCTGGGCCTTCCTGGTGGTGCTCATTTCGGTGTTTTTTGCCATCACCTGTCTGATGCTTTACATTATGTCCATATACCTTTCCAATATATACAGTGAATTGAAAAACAGACCTTTGTACATTATTGAGTCGGTGAAACGTTACTAAAAAAAATATTATTGACATAAAAAGGCAAAACCGCTTACATTTGTGAAGGCTTCTGCCAGTCACATTCCAAGTTTTAAAATTCAATTACCCATGTACAAAGGAACTGTCAAGTTCTTTAATGAAACCAAAGGCTTTGGCTTCATTATTGAGGCTGGCTCCGGCCAGGAAATTTTTGTTCACGTAACCGGTTTGGTTGATCAAATCCGCCAGGGCGACACGGTAACATTTGATACCCAGCGTGGCAAAAAAGGCATGAATGCAGTGAACGTTCGCATTTCAGAATAAAACCATGCTGAACGTGTAATTGATACCGATGCAAAACCCCGGCGGAATCATCCGCCGGGGTTTTTATTTTTAAAATACTGCTGGATCAGGGTGAATCCAACGACGGAAAAGGCGTGCTGGTGTCTGATTGGAAGCCTGTTTTGGAGATTTATGAAAAGTAGCTGAAAGTGGAAAGCTGAAAGCTGAAAGAAAGGCAATCCGGCTTACTTTTACGGTAGCTAAAATTGCCAAACTTGCAACCCACCGTTTACCTTATCACCCCGCCGTTCACACAACTGAACACACCTTACCCGGCAACGGCGTACCTGAAGGGGTTTTTCAATACCAAAAACATCCCGGCCCGGCAATCGGACCTGGGCATTGAGGTTATTTTGGCTTTGTTTTCAAAAAATGGCCTGACACATTTGTTTGAACACATCGGCATGACTGGTCCCGATGTTTCTGAAAATGCGCAACGCATCATCGCGCTAAAGGACCATTACATCCGCACCATTGACGCGGTAATCCTTTTTTTGCAGGGTAAAAACCCTACCCTTTCGCACCTGATTTGTCAGGAAAATTTCCTGCCCGAAGCCTCGCGTTTCGACCAGCTCGACGACCTGGCCTGGGCCTTTGGCGCACTGGG
>JADLBE010000089.1 GCA_020847915.1 Saprospiraceae bacterium
CGGTGCGTTCGTTGCTGTTGTTGTTGTTGGGGTTTTCATCGTCGAAGGGTTGTACTTCGGCGGCATAAGAAATGGTGGAGCCCAGGGTCAGCGTCGCGGAAGCCGAAACGTTGACGGCGTAATTGACAAAAGCGCCAGGTTCCAGGTTTACGACGTCCCAATGCAGGGTGTCGTTCAGGATTTGGTCGGGCAGGGGAGAGGCCCAGTCGTAGGTGATGCCGTCGGGCAACCCCATACGCACCAGTCCGCTGGCCGTGGTGGTACCCACGTTTTTCACCGTGATCACAAAACTGTTGTTGAAACCGGGGCGCACAGGTTCCGTGTGGGTCACGGTAATGCACAAATCAACGATGTTGGGGATGGTGTAAATGCTGAAATTGAGGCTGTCGGCATCTTCGGTCACCAGGTAATAGGGTGGCATCACAATGGCGTACGGCGTAAGTGCCGTTACACGCACTGTGTCGTTGAACGCCTCGGCATATATGCTGTAACCGCCGTTTGCCGAGGTGGTGCTGTACGAGCTCAAGGGCTGCGCCGAAACGATGGCGCCCTGGTAGGGCAATTCGCCGGGGTCCTGGGTGCCGTTGTTGTTGGGGTCGTTGTACACCGTGCCGGTAACGGATTTGAACGCGCTGCCCCGTCGCCATATACCTCCCGTACTGGTGCAGAGGTAAAGTATGCTGTCGGCAAAGGCAAGGTCACGCGAGCGAAGGTTGCCGAGACCTTCGTTGTAGGGCGTCCAGGTTTGGCCCAGGTTGTCGGTAAACCACACACCGTTCCACGGCACGGAAGCAAAAATCAGGTTGCCCAAACCGGCGAGTTCGCTCAGGGCAGGCAAATCGCCCCAGGTATTTAGGCTGGGCAGACCTTGTTTGCCCAGTTCCTGCCAGGTGATTCCGTTGTTGGTAGAAAATTGCGGGTCGCCGTCGCCGAGCGCAAACAAGGTGCCGTTGAAATATTCAAGCCGGTTGTTGCGTCCGGCGCCGGGTGTCCATAGTTCGGTGAGCAGCGACCAGTTCAGTCCGCCGTCGGAGGACCGCATGATGTCACCTTTGCCAAAAGCGGCGAACAAGTCATTTCCAATCGCCAAAAGATCGTTGCAGGAGCCGTAGGAGACCGGTATGCCCATATTGGTCCAGGTTTGTCCCCAATCGTTGGTGGCGTAAATTTCGTTGCCCCCAACATACAAGGTGTTGTTGTGGTATTCCAGGCCCTGGATATCGTACGTGTACACACTGTCCGGAACAATTCTCGTCCAGCTCGCGCCGTGGTTGAAGGAAAACAACACCCCGTTGTAGTTGGCCGCCACGATGGTATCACCGAGGAACAACATTTCGTACACATTATCAACCTGTCCGATCACGCTGTCGGGCACGGCTTGTTCCCACGAAGCTCCGGCGTTTTTAGTGACCACAAATCCCTGATCTGTGGAGGCATAAACATAACCTTCCGGGCTGGGAAACAGGTAAAAGGCCCGTGAAGCGCGTAAATCTTCGTTCGATGACATCCATTGGTTGATGGAAGCGTCTGCTGTGTACACCCCAAAATTTGTGGCCAACACGTAAGAGTTGTCGGGCATCACCACCACATCGGTAACGGAAGCGATGTGGGCGCCGGTTGGACCGTATTGCCATGTCAGGCCGTCGTCGATAGAACGCCAAACAAAACTGTTCAAGGCATACAGGTTGCCGTCGTTGCCGCGGCGCAGGTTGTACAGGGAAGCCAACGGTGCATTTTGAACCGATACGGTTTGCCAGGTTGCGCCGAAATCGGTTGAGCGGTACAAAAACGAACCGTAATCGGCGAGTATGATGAGGTCGTTTTCGACAAAAATTTCATTGTACGAAGCGCCGGGTGGAAAGGAAGGCATGGTTTGCCAGGTTGTTCCACCGTCGGTAGAAAACATGTTGTAGTCCACATAAGCCGTATCGTATAGGTAGGAATCTATAAAAATCCGGTTGCCGTCGTTGGATACGGCTTGCGGATACGTGATCTCGGGCGGGTAAACAACCGTGTTCCACGACAATCCGAGATCGGTGGACCGGAACATTTCGCCGCTGCCTGCAATGAAAAGTCCGAAATCATTTAAAAAAAGGTTGGTGGCCAAACCGTCCCAATCAAAAACAGGGGTGTTGTAGATGGACCAGTCAATGCCCGGCGCCGTCCGAACAAACACGTTGATGTCGTATCTGTCGTTGAGCAGGTTGTATTGCGACACCACCATAATCACTGTATCGCCCGTAACCAGGATGCGGGAAATAAAATCCGCAACAGGTACATCAGGCGAAAGTTGCCAGGTTTCGCCTTCGTCCACGGAGGTGTACAAACCACCCTGTGTGCCTGCCCAAAGTTCGTTGCCGACAGGTTCGACACAATACACCATGCCGCCTTCGGGGCCGGCCGTTTGTGTCCATTGAGCAAAAAGGGTGGGTGAAAAAAGCGCAAGCGCCAGCAGGGTAAGTAAAAGGTGTTTCATAGGTTGTAGGTTATATTTCAACATTGGGTGATCAAATTTACAAAATCCTTAATGCCGAAACCAAGATTCTCTCTGCTAATTTTAGCAAAGGGAAAGTGCAACCTGAAAGTGCCCAACCGATGTCTATCAACCCAACATACCTGCAACCGCAAGCCACACGACAAATCGTTGATTCAGCTTGTGAAATTTGTAAAAAAAATGTGCCCACACACATACTGGCATCTTTTTTGCAAACGTTATGTTACAATATTAAATTTCACCAACCACCTTTTTAAAGCGGCTCTATCGGATTTAAATTTTACTTTTTTAAGTATTACCCAAATTTAAACAAGTTTAAATCCGAGTTCCATGAACATCCGCTTTACTATGGCAGCTATTGCAGCTGTTTGTATTTCCGCCTCCGCCTCCGCCCAAAGTACCTACCGCATGGGTGTTACTGCAGGC
>JADLBE010000090.1 GCA_020847915.1 Saprospiraceae bacterium
ATAGACGGCGAAGCCGGATACCCCTCTGTGTTCTCTGTCCTTGCTCTGTGCCCTCCGTGTCAACGAATTTTACGATCTTTGCAGCCACAATCATCAAACATGTTGTTACGCAACTTTATCATAACCTTGGGATTTTTAGCTTCGTCGGTGTCCGCCCAGGCACAAATGGAACGCACCATTTACCAGGTGTTCACCGTCGATTCCACGACCGCCATCAACCTCGACCTGGCTGGTTTGTATGAAATCCACACGTGGGCAGGAAACAGCGTTTTGGTGGAAACCAACATCCAGATATGGCACGCTTCGCCCGAGATTTTGACCCACCTGATCGAAACAGGCCGTTACGATGTACAAGCCGACACGCTTTCTGCCGAGGAAATTACCATAAAAACCAAAGTGCGCGACCGCAAACCGCTCAAATTTAAAGACGTGGAATGCACCGAAATCGCCACGGCAAAAGTGTTTGTACCCGATACGTTTATCGTAGCCGAGGATAAAAAACGCATCACCCGAGAGAAACAATAACGTTCAGCCTATTTCCCGATAAACACGGGACTCACCCACGGCCATGCCCAACCTTGTCGATCTTGCGCTCACACCCGAAGAGCGCTACAACGAAAAATTACTGCTTGAAAAAGCTGCCCGCCAATCGGGTATTTCCCCTGTACAAGTCAGTCACCTCGAAATTCTGAAGGTTTCGCTCGACGCCCGTACCCGTCCACCCCTGTACCGGGTGCGCGCCGAAGTGTACGGTCCAAAAGAAACATACACGCCCGAACCTGCACTACTCGCCGGGTTCAAACCTGTCGACGGCAGCAAAACAGCCATCATCGTGGGCGCCGGTCCTGCCGGTTATTTCGCCGCACTTGAGCTCATCGAACTGGGCATCAAACCCATCGTGATCGACAGAGGTAGCGACGTGCGCAAACGCCGCCGCGACCTGCGCGACATCCAGCAATTCGGCAAAGTAAACCCGCATTCCAACTATTGCTTCGGCGAAGGTGGCGCGGGTACGTATTCCGACGGCAAACTGTACACCCGTTCGGTGAAACGGGGCAACGTGATCAAATCGCTCAAACTTTTCGTGGAACACGGCGCCCAGTCCGACATCCTCACCGAAGCCCACCCACACATAGGCTCCAACAAACTGCCGGGCGTGGTGCAAAACATGCGCGAAACCATCCTGCACTACGGCGGCGAAGTACATTTCGACCAGTGGGTGACAGGTTTTATCCTGCACAACAACCGCATCCTGGGCGTACAAGCCCAAAACGTGGAAAAACCGGAGGACCAGCGCGAATGGCGCGCCGACGCAGTGATTCTCGCTACGGGCCACTCCGCGCGCGACATCTACCGGATGCTGCATGAAAACAACATCCGAATCGAAGCGAAACCTTTTGCATTGGGCGTCCGTGTGGAACATCCGCAGCCGCTCATCGACCGCATACAGTACAAAATGAGCGACAGAGGCGACAACCTGCCGGCCGCGAGTTACAGTTTGGTGTGCCAGGTGCGCGAACGGGGCGTATTTTCGTTTTGCATGTGTCCGGGCGGACTCATCGTGCCCGCAGCCACGGCGCCCGGCGAAATCGTGGTGAATGGCATGAGTATGAGCCGCCGCGACTCACCTTTCGCCAACTCGGGTGTGGTGACTTCCGTGGAACTCAGCGATTTGGGTCCGTGGGAAAAACACGGTCCGCTGGCTGCCATGGCCTTCCAAAGTGAAGTGGAGCAACGTATGTTTTCGGCGGGCGACGGCAGCCAAAAAGGTCCTGCCCTGCGCCTGCCCGATTTTATCGACGGGAAATTGTCGGCCGACCTGCCCGGCACCTCCTACATCCCGGGCATTTACCCGGCGCCTTTGTTCGAGCTGTTGCCGCCGTTTATTTACAAACGTCTGAGTCAGGGACTGAAAGAATTCGGCAACCTGATGCGTGGCTACCACACCCGCGAAGCCGTGGTGGTGGGTACAGAAAGCCGCAGCAGCGCACCCGTGCGTATTCCGCGCGACCCGGAAACGTTTATGCACCCGGAAGTGGAAGGACTTTTTCCCTGCGGAGAAGGAGCGGGCTATGCAGGAGGTATTATTTCGGCAGCGATGGATGGGCAAAATGTCGCGAGGAAAGTGCGGAGCTGGGTCCTGGGTTAGGTGGGATTTGAATGACGAAATACGAAATTTGATATTTGAAATTAGAATTAAAGGGCACTCACTTCGCCTATTTGTCTGAATCAGGATTTCCAGGATTTGAAGATTTTCAGGATTTTAAATTAAGGGATTGGATTTATGAGGATTACTGGATTTGAACAGAACTGATCCTAAAATCCCCAAAAATCCAATCCCTTAATTTAAAATCCTGAAAATCTTCAAATCCTGGAAATCCTGATTCAGACAAATAGGCGAAGTGAGGGCCCCAAAATTCAAATTTCGTATTTCGTCAATCACATCCCACGTATCCCAAGTCCACTACAGCAGTTTCTTCCGCCCTTCCTTCACCTCCGACCTCCGCTGTTTTCCTTCGAGCCTTTTCGCATTCACCGCCGCCGGAATACGTGTTCGTTTGCGTTTTTTGGGAACCGTAATGGCTTTATTAAGCAGCGCAAGCAGTTTTTTCTCCGCTTTTTCCTTGTTGGCGAGTTGGGAACGTTCGGTTTGGTTGGTGACGGAGAGGAAACCTTCCGCGGATATTTTGTTGGCGAGTTTTTCCAGGATAAGCGCCTTTTCCTCGTCGGATAAGGCTTCGGAGGCGTTCACGTCGAAACGGACCTCAACCTTGGTTTCCACCTTGTTTACGTTTTGTCCGCCGGCGCCGCCCGAGCGGGAGGTGCGGTAAGAGATTTCAGTGAGTAATGTTTCGGTGTTCATGATGGCGGGTAAACAAGCGAAGTGGGGGTAAAAGTTCAGGCCACATCCGTTGGTGCATTGTTTTTTCAGTCGATGGTCTATGCGAAGATGTGTAGTTTTGCATAAGATGGTCTTTTTTCAGCTACTAAAACCAAATGCAATGCAAGCCAAGGTACGTTTCCTTCTGTTCCTGTATTTCCTGTTTACCCAAATATTGCATGCCCAGGTTACACCGATGTCCAAACCTACGCATCCCAACATGACCGACTTTTGGAAGCTCAACGACCAACGCGTTGCGTATTTGGAGGACGATTATTGGGGCCTGATGGACGCGTCCGGAAACGCCATAACCAACCCGGAATTCAATTTTATTAAACCCGTTGAACAGAATTTGTACGGCTTTCAGGATCCATATACCGAAATGTGGGGCATTATGAACGCTGACGGCGAAACGGTGGTTGAACCGGAATACGACGAAATCAGTGAGGCTCAGGAAGGCTTCATGCGTGTGAGCCGCATTTCGGATGTGGACTCCAAACCGGAATACAATTTCCTGACGCCCGACGGTGAACTCGCATCGCCCAAATTTTTCAAGTACCTGTCGAACGTACAGGATGGCCTCGCTGTGTTTTCAAACAACAAACTTTTCGGGTACATGACACCGACCGGCACCGTGTTGATCCCTGAAAAGTTTAAATCCGCCCAACCTTTCCGCAACGGCATGGCAGCCGCAAAAATGGACGATGCCAAAGGTTGGGGTTTTGTCGACAAAAAGGGTCAATGGGTTATTCAGCCACAATTTCCGCTGGTCGCCGAAGATTACAAAAGCAACCTGATCAAAGTTGGACAAGCTTCCTCCAAACAAGGGGATTTTGAGGTGGAATGGGGACTGATCGATCGCCAGGGAAAAGTTGTCCTGGACCGCATGTACCAGATCATCGAACTACCTTCCGAAAACGGCGTCATGCTTGTTAAACGTAATGAATTGTACGGTTACGTAAACAGCCTTGGGCAAACGATTACCGAATGTATTTATAAAAATGCTTCCAGCCATTCCAAAGAAGGCCTCGCAAGGGTAGAAAAAGATGGCAAATGGGGCTTCGTCAACAGCAAAGGCGCCATTGTCATTCCGATTACTTTCGATGCGGCGGAGCATTTTTCCGAAAATATGGCGGCCGTACAAAAAGACGGCAAATGGGGTTTCATCAACACCCAGGGTCAGTTGGTTGTGCCCCACAAATTCATCCAGGCCAACCCGTTCAAAAACGGTCGTTCTGCTGTGTTGCTCGACACAGAAGTGGCCGTCATCGACAAAACCGGCAACACCATGGCCCGGTCGGGTGTGTACAGCAACACCTTTTTTACAACACAAACCCACCTTTTTGTACAAATGGAGGAATCTATTGTGCTGTTCGACGACAAGGGGCAACGGGTTAAACGTCTCAACTACAACGATATCGGTGATTTTTCGGATGGACTGGCTTTGGTGCTTACCAATGGTATGTACGGTTACATGAATACCAACGGCGAAACGGTCATTCCTTTAAAATATGCGGCTGCAACGGTTTTCAGCGAAGGATTGGCAGCTGTGCAGGAAAATGAAACATCCGCCGCTTATTTCATCGATAAAACCGGTAAAAAGGTAATTGATCTGCCGGTAGGATACGAGTATTTCGGAAATTTCTCGGAGGGTATGGCCAGTGTTGCTTACAAAGGTTTGGGCGGATTCATCGACCGCACAGGCTCGGTAAAGGTACCGGCGAAATACACCAACCTAACCAATTTCAAAAATGGCATGGCCATCGTTCAAAACGATTTGGGTAAGCAGGGTTTTATTGATTCCAAAGGGGTGGAAGTCATTCCTCCGGCGTACGACGAATGCGGCAACATGAGTGAAGACGGTTTGGCATGGGTGAAACTCAACAACAAATTTGGTTTTGTAAATCGAACCGGCAAACTGGTGATCCCCGCCGAGTACGAAGCTGTCTCCAACTTTGTCAAAGGCGTCGCAGGCGTGCG
>JADLBE010000091.1 GCA_020847915.1 Saprospiraceae bacterium
AAGTGCGCGACATCATGATCACTTCGGTGGAAAAACAGGACGGTGAAGTGTACAAACCCGGCACGACTGAAAAGGTGAAATTCTCCGACATCTGCGTAAGCGGTGGCACGGTGAGCGCTTCCAAAGCCGTAGCACTGGCCGAAACCACCAAAGCCAAGAAAAACAAAAAAGCAGTTTGGCGCGAAGCCGGTATGGGCAAAGCAGCCAAGGCTGGTAAGGTGGTAACTCCATAGGGAGCAGGCAGCGGTCAGCAGTTAGCAGGCAGCTTTGAATGACGAGATACGAAATACGATTTTTGGAATTTGAATTTAAGGGCCCTCACTCCGCCTATTTGCCTGAATCCTAATTCAGTCAAGTGGGCGGAGTGAGGGCTTTTAAATTCAAATTTCAAATTTCGTATCTCGTAAATCAAAGCTGCCTGCTGCCTGCTGCCTGCTGCCTGCTAACAGCTATTTAAACGGATCAGCGTACTTCACTGCCGTCAAAAATTCCTGGTCGGTGAGGGTATGTAAAAAGGCGACTATGGCCTCTTTTTCTTCTTGTGTAAAATGCATTTGTTTGGGATTGCCATCGGGTTCGCGCAGTAAAAAATGCAGGTTTTCATGCGCCTTAATGCCTGAGCTGTAATGATCCACAACCTCTTCGAGGGTGGCAAACCGGCCATCGTGCATGTAAGGCGCCGTTTGGGCGATGTTGCGAAGGGGTGGGTTTTTAAATACACCCATGTCTTTGGTAAGGCCATTTACCCCGCCAATACCCAAATCAACAGGTTGCAGGTCGAGACCATTGCTGCCGGAAGACACGAGCGGATTGGCGGCCGTTGGTCCATGACAAACCGCACAGTTGATCATGTACAGCGATTTTCCATGGTTTTCCTGTTGCGTAAAATCCTTAAACGGATTCAATCCCAAAGGTTCTAATTTCACTTTGTCGGTATTTATCCACGCCTGATCGAACCGGCTGTTTCCGGAAAAAAGTGCATTGACGTACGATCGGATGCTGGTCACGATGTTTTCTTCGGTGATGGCGCCACCAACGAATGCTTTTTCGAACAACGGCCGGTAATAGGGTTTGGCCTGTACGGAAGCGGTGATCTGGTGCGGATTCATGTCCATTTCATCCGGGTTGTTCATGGCTTCCCGGATTTGCTCCATGGCGGTTCCGGCGCGGTTGTCCCAAAAGAAACGTGTAGCATTGGGCCCGTTGGTGGTAACATCGTAATAAGGGGTGAAATTGATCACCGCCCCCAAAGCCATCGAATTGCGTTTGGATGCACGGTCGTTCACGCCCAAACTATGGGACTTGTTGTCGCCGAAAGCGTATTCCTGGTGGTGGCAGGAGGCACAGGATATGGTGCCGGTACTCGACAAGGATTTGTCGTAAAACAACACCCGGCCGAGTGTTACCATGTCGGCATCTTGCTGCGTAGGAATGATGCCAAAAATAGCCAGGTGCCTGACGGGTTCAATGTTGTAGGAATACGGTGTTTCCGGAAGGTTGAGGTATTCCGATATCAAGGCGTAATCCTCAGGCGTGTAATGGTCGAAATTGGTGCGCCAGGGATCGTCGGATTTTTTGCAGGAAAGTACAAGCAGGGAGCATAATGCCAGGAGGAAGAGTGATTTCATGGCGGTGAGGATTTGGAATTGGGAAGTGTGTGAGGTTGTTTGATTGGTTTACAAATGTAATCAAAGTTGTTTATTTTTCAAATTGCCGAGGCTGGCTTTTTGAATGGATCCTGGTAAACGTTTGCACGCAAAATCCTTGCTATTGTCAATTTAATATTCCATATTTGCGTCAATTGAATATCAAGGTTGCTTCAGTAATTTATAAATTAAATTCATCCCTAATGGTAGAAATTAAACCCTTTCATTTTGGTAGTTTACTTGTAACGTTCAAAATTCGAATTTTGAAAAATGGAAATGGAATTGGAAGCAAATTGATCAATATCCAGAACTAATGTTTACCTGGTTTTTTTTAATTTTAAACTAACTAAACATGCTAAAGTTTTGTATATTTTTAGTTTATTTTGGGGTAGTTTCTTTTTTGCAGGCACAAAAACATGATTATGTTTGGAAATCAGGAATTAATACAACTGTTACAATTGATTCTACCGTTTTTGCAATTGATTTTTTAAATGATTTGAATCCGAATCTCTATAAAACACCGGACAGCTTGTTACTTGGACAGGCTAATATTACAATATCTGATTCTTCCGGTAATATTTTGTTTTATTCCAATGGATGTCTTGTGAGGAATAGAACAGGTCAAACTATGGATAGTGGTGGAGGTATTAATTTAGGAACAGATCCCTCGGTTTATTATATTAAATGTGGGCCACTTGGTTTAGGTGCATATCCTGTAGTTCAAGGATTGTTTTCATTACCATTGTTAGGAAACAAGTATGGATTGTTTTATATTCAGTTCGACGAAATTTCTAATCCATGGCCAAATTCCATGTGTAAGCATAATGCATTCCAATATGCAATCATCAATATGGACGACAACCAAGGTCTGGGAAAGGTAGAAATAAAAGATTCTATTTTGTTGGAAGGATGCTTTCAGGTTGCCGTGGCTAACAAGCACGCCAATGGGCGCGATTGGTGGATTTTGCTTGCCGATAATACCATCGGTCGTTTTTACCGGTTTTTGCAAACGGCTGAAGGTATACAGGGGCCATGGTACCAGGATATTGAAAACCTGACTACAACCGACACCTTTTTTTACGCTGGCTGGACTGAGTTTTCACCTGACGGTAACCGACTGATGATCAACGATGTTCAAACAGGGGTATCTTTGTATCATTTTGACCGTTGTACGGGTTTGTTGTCCTCGCCAGAGTTTCTCCCTGCAAATTATTTAGCCAACGGTCACGGTTATGGGGCTGCTTTTTCACCCGATAGTAAGCGTCTTTATGTAGTACGAGGTGCCTTAAAAAGGTTAGAACAATATGATTTGACTTCAACAAATATCGAATTATCTAAAACGACAGTTGCAGTTTGGGATGGAGCTGCAGATACTCTTATGCCATCAGGATCATTATATAGCACCTTTTTTTCTTACTTTCAGCATGGCCCTGACGGTAGGTTATACAACTGGGCTGGAGGAAGTCGGTACATGCATGTTGTGAACTTTCCAAATCGAATAGGAACCGCATCTGAAGTTAAACAACGGGGACTACGACTCCTAAATTATACAACGGGCGCCAACGCCTACTACCCCAACTACCGCCTTGGCCCTGTCGACGGCTCTGCGTGTGATACCCTGGGCATCGACAACATGCCTGTGGCATTGTTTCGGCACGATTGGGAAGATTCCAGTTTGGTTTTGCAGCGCACATTTACCGACCTGTCGTACTACGAACCCGCCGTATGGAGCTGGGATTTTGGAGATGGTTTCGTGAGTGCAGATACCAGTCCCGTGCACGCTTTTTCACAAGCAGGCACGTACAACGTGTGCCTTACGGTGAGTAATCCCAACGGCATCGATACGTATTGTCGGGAAGTCACCGTAGGAACCACGTCGTTGCAAGTGCCGGTGCTGCCCAAACTTGAGGTAGCGCCCAATCCGGCATCGGAAACCATACGGTTTATACTCCCGAACGTTTCAGGCCAGCTTTTGCTTATGGATGTACAAGGCCGTACGGTGCGCGAGCAATCTTTTGAAAACCGCGCCGAAATGGATGTCCGGCAACTTGTACCAGGCTTGTATTTTTACAAGTTGGCGGGTGTGCGGGATGGCATTTGGAGCGGGAAGGTGGTTATTCAAAGGTAAATAAGTGTTAAAATGAAGTTTGTTATTGTACTTTACCATAGTAGTAAACTTGCTATTGTAAAGTACAATACATACTTTTGAAAAAAGTAAACTCGTGAACGACCAAGTTATCCTTAGACAACTTCAACAGTTGCCAAATTCCTTAAAAAAGGAAGTCTTGGATTTCATTGGCTACCTGTTGTCGAAGTATCAAAAACAACCAAAGGCGCCCAAACATTCATTTAGTAAGTACAGAGGCAGCTTGAAATCCGGACTTTCCAGGCAAGACATAGATATGCAAATCAAAAAAATGCGGGATGAATGGGAAAGACCTGGCTTTTAAATAACAAATCATCTAACTTTCAGCTTTCAGCTTTCCACTTTCAGCTATTCCACAATCTTAAACGTCGTTCTCCTGTTCGTCTGGTGCTCCACCTCTGTGCAACGCGAACACACACAATCGGCCGCCGGCTGACTTTCGCCGTAGCCCACAGCGGTCAGGCGCGCGCTGTCGATGCCTTTGCCGATGAGGTAGTTTACAGCACTTTGGGCGCGTTTTTGTGACAAGTCCTGGTTGTAGTTGTCGTTGCCGCGGCAGTCTGTGTGCGAGCCAAGCTGGATGCGGATGTTTGGGTTTTGTTTCAGCACTTCGGACAATTCGGATAAAGTAGGCTCGGCGTCCGGACGGATGTCCCACTTGTCGTAGTCGTAATAGATGTTTTCCAAAACAATTTCCTTGTCGCGGTAAATGCGGTCGAGCTCAATTTCCACTTCAAACACCTGAATCGGGTTTTTCGGGTCTTTGGCGATGCCTTTGGTGCTGAACCTCGCGCTGTTGGCGAGGTAGTCTTTCATCGTCGCGCTGAACGTGTAGTCCATGTTTTCGGTAAGCTCCATGCTGAAAAAGCCGTCTTCAGCCACGGTGAAGTTTTGCTTCTTTTTGCCGAATTCAGCAACCACAGCGGCGCCATTGAGTGGCCTGCGGCCCAAAACCTTGCTGTTCGGATCAGCCGGGTCGGTCAATATTTTTTCCAAAACATAACCTTCCAAAGTCATTTTGTACACCAGCGGCGGTGCAGGTGTGGTGTCCACTTTTACAGGTTTGGGCGGCGGTATGCGTTGCTCAAAGCGGTAAATGTCGTCGTTGCCGTTGCCGCCCGGACGGTTGGAGGTGTAATACCCGCTGCGAATGAGGTCGCCCGGAATTTTAGCCGCAGTTTTGGGCGCCGCGTCGGCGATGAAACCGAAATCGTCGGAACCGCTGTTCACCGGCGATTTGAGGTTGATGGCCGGTGTCCAGGTGTTTTTATCGGCGCGGTAGGTGCGGAAAATGTCGAGTCCGCCCATGCCCGTATGGCCGTCGGAAGCGAAATAAAGCGTGTCGGCATCAAGGGTGGGGAAAAGTTCGTTGCCGAGGGTATTGATGTTGCGGCTCAGAATTTTGGGTTCGCCCCAGCCACTTTCGGCGTTTTTGTTGCGTTGTACGCTGTAGAGGTCGTAACCGCCCCAACCTTCGGTGTCGTTGCAGGCGAAAAAAAGCGTTTGTCCGTCGGGTGAAAGTGCCGGGTGCAGGTAGTTGATTTTTTCCTTTTGGAAGGGTAGGGGAACGGCAGGGCCCCAGGCCTCGTCTTCACGTTCGGAAAAATATATTTTGCAAAAAGCGTCGTCGCCCTTGTAGGCGCCCACAGCCCGAACGAAAAATACCTCGTCGAACTCCTTGTTGAAACAAGCCGTGCCTTCGTTGCCTTCGCTGTTGATTTCGGTATCGAAGGTTTGCGGACTGGCGTTGGTGGGCTCCACGATGTACAGGTCCATAAATTTGTTGCCCGTCCAGTTGTAACTTTTTTCGCCGGCGCTCATGGCGCGGTCGGATGTAAACACCAGTCTGCCGTCGGCAAAATACGTGGGTGCGTAGTCGTTTTGGGTGCCGTTGAAAGGGGCAGACTCCACCTTCCAGCCGTTGCCGTCGCGTTCCTTGATCCAACCTTCGGCCACGTTG
>JADLBE010000092.1 GCA_020847915.1 Saprospiraceae bacterium
CCGGGATGACTCTTGTTGGTTTTTATTCAGGTATGGTGCTCTTACAGCGCTTTCCTTCCACTTATTATTCTAAATAGGACCGCAATAACGGCAATAACAAGCAAGATGTGAATAAGTCCACCTGCGTGAAAACCAACGAATCCCACTGCCCAGGCAATGACAAGTATTACGGCAATAATATAAAGGAGATTATCCATGATTAATTTTGTTTTAAGTTGGTTGGTAAAAGTAACATTACAAATGTATGCATGTTGATGCTGATTAATGTTGCATATAAAATGATGAAATTTACAAAATTAACACATTTTATTATTAGCTATATTATATGAATCAAATCCAGTTGTTGATAAAACTGGTTTGAATTTCAGCTTATTAAAATTATTTAAAAAATAACGTTAAAATGGAAAGGTGTGAATTGTGTAACATATCCGTGATACATTGTAATGCTTGACCTATTAAACATCCCCAACTTTGCACCGTTAAGAATTCCACCAAGTACTAAAATTAATGAACCATGAAATCTGCAAAATTATTAGCTGGTATTTTATCAGGCGTTGCCGTAGGTGCAATTATCGGAGTATTGTTTGCTCCTGAAAAAGGAAGTGAAATCAGAAAAGGCATTTCCGACAAAGGCAATACGTACACGGATGAGTTGAATGAAAAGTTCAATGATTTCATCAACGGCATTTCCAGGCGTTTCGACAATGTCAAAAAAGAAGCCGGTCGCATGGCCGATAATGGAAAATCCAAATTGTCTGAAGTTGAAGCAGAAATGAAAGATAAGATGAACGGTTAATCTTCGATTTACTGTTTTACCTGTTTTGTCCTCCCAAGGGGCCTGGCTCTGCCATGTTTCTCATCAACCATTTTCTCCGGGCCCAACGGGCCCAAATACCACAACATGAATAGCAAGACTAATCAACCATCAAAACCCCAATCAATACATTTGTCTTTTAATCTGATTTTTAAATCGCTGATGCTCAGCACAGTTTTACTGATGTTTATTCAAGTAGAGCTGTCAGCTCAGGAAGTACAATATACCAAACCTTCCTGGTACTTCGGCGTTGCCGGTGCCGCAAACCTGAACTACCACGACGGCAACATCCAGCGACTGAATGCTGGTTTTGCAACGCCTGTGGCTTTTTCGGATGGACAAGGCATCGGTGTTTACGCCGCTCCGCTTGTTGAATTTCACCGTCCCGAATCCATGTGGGGTTTCATGTTGCAGGCAGGATACGACGGTCGCAAAGCCGACTTTGATGAAATGGTGGAAGGTTGCAATTGTCCGGCAGATTTGCTGACCAATTTCAGTTACATCACCGTTGAACCAAGCCTTCGATTTGCTCCGTTTAAAAGTGGTTTTTACCTCTATGCCGGTCCACGTTTGGCATTCAACCTTGATAAAAGGTTTGTGTACAAACAGGGTACCGATCCGAACTTGCCCAATCAGGAAGATCCCCTGGATGTTTTTCAGGATTTTGACAATACAAACGACATCGTGATCTCCATGCAGGTTGGCGCAGGATACGACATTCCCTTGTCGACGTCGGCAAACCAGACTCAATGGGTGCTCTCACCTTTCGTGGCTTACCATCCAACGTATGGTCAGGAGACCCGTACGGTTGAATCGTGGGACCTTTCAACACTGCGTGTTGGTGCGGCCCTTAAATTTGGCCACGGCCAGGCAATCGTAATGCCTGCATCCAACACCATGGTTGATTACAAAGCCCCCCAACCCAAAGTCTGGTTCTCTGTATATTCCCCACAAAACATACCAACAGAACGCCGGGTTCGCGAAACATTTCCGCTTCGCAACTATGTGTTTTTCAACGAAGGATCTACTGAAATACCTGATCGTTATGTGATGCTAAGCAAAAGTGAAGTGAAGGATTTTAAGGAAGACCAACTGGAAGTGCTGAAGCCCAAAAAGGCCTCGGGACGTTCGGAACGCGAAATGGTTGTTTATTACAATGTATTGAACATCCTTGGCGACCGTTTGGGTAAAAACCCGACTTCCAGCATTACGCTTGTAGGTTCTTCGGAAAATGGCACCGAGGAAGGCAAAGTTATGGCCGGCAACATCAAGAAATACCTGGTGGATGTGTTCAGCATCGAAGCATCCAGAATCAGTGTGGAAGGCCGTGAAAAGCCGAAACTTCCTTCCGAACAGCCAGGTGGTACCAAAGAACTCGAACTGCTGCGTGCGGGCGACCGCAGGGTATCCATTGAAAGCAGCTCACCTGCTTTGTTGATGGAGTTTCAAAGTGGTAAAGATGCCGCATTGAAACCTGTAGAAATCATGGGTTTGCAGGAAGCGCCACCCGACAGTTATGTTTCATTCAACGCCGCAGGCGCCAAAGAGGCTTTCTCCTCGTGGGCGGTTGAAATCAGGGATGACAAAGGTAAGTTCCAATCCTTTGGCCCCTATACCTATGAAAAGGTGATTATTCCCGGTAAAGCCATCCTGGGCACACAGCCCAATGGTGATTTCAAAGTTACCATGGTTGGCCAGGGAAAGGACGGCAAGGTGATGCGCAAAGACACCACCGTTCGTATGGTGCTTTGGAAGCCTGCTCAAAATGAAGAAGGTATGCGTTACAGCGTACTGTATGAATTTGATGATTCGAAGTCCATCTCCATTTATGAAAAATACCTTACCGACATTGTAACTCCAAAAATACCAATGGGTGGAACGGTTATTATCCACGGTCACAGCGACATTATTGGAGAAGCGGCATACAATGAAAATTTGTCATTGGCCCGTGCAAACGACGTCAGAAATATCCTGGAAAAAAGCCTGTCGAAAACCGGAAGAAAAGATGTTAAATTTCAGGTGTACGGTTACGGTGAAGATGAAACGATGGCTCCTTTTGAAAACAATTACCCCGAGGAGCGTTTTTACAACAGAACCGTAATTATTGACATTATCCCCAAGAAATAAAACATTAGTTCATTCTTAAAACTGCCAATTATGGATACCTCAGAATTAAAAGGAAAGTGGAACGAGCAAAAAGCGAAGCTCAAACAAAAATTTGCAGAACTGACCGACGATGATCTGATGTTTGCCGAAGGCAAAAAAGACGAGATGTTGGCAAAACTGCAAATCAAATTGGGCAAATCCAAAGAAGAAGTGCGCGACCTGCTCGACACGCTTTAATCAAACACTATTGTCAAAATTGTAAAGTACCCGGTTAATGCATCACGCATTAACCGGAGCTTTTAAAAACAATCAAACAACACAATCAAAATGAAGAATTCACTAAAGTATTTCCTCGCAGTGCCATTTCTGACTGGACTTATCCTAACCGGTTGTCAAACATCGGCCGAAAAAGTTCAAGATAAAAGAGAAAATGTAACGGAGGCCAAACAAGAACTGAATGAAGAGAAAGCAGAGGCCTACGCCGAACAGCAACAAGAGGCCAATGAAGCTGCCTACAAATCGTATAAAATAGAGTCTGATGCCCGAATAGATGCCAACGAGACCATGATTTCCGATATTAAGGCCGATATGAGGAAAGCCGGCAAAAAGATGGACAAAGAATACGAACAACAAATTGATGCTTTGGAAAAGAAAAATAAAGATCTCCGTCAACGCCTCAATGCGTACAATGCCAGAAAACAAAATGATTGGGATTCGTTCAAACGCGAATTCGACCATGATATGAATGAGCTTGGCACAGCGATGAATGGCATAACTGTCAACAACAAGAAGTAGGCAGTGCAAAATATATTTAAAATCCCAAATATGGGATTAATGTAAGTATTTAATTTTAGGGTGTAATGCTCCACCCGCATTACAGGCATACTTTTGTATAGAGCCACAAGGAAAACAACAAAACAAACACACTATGAATTGATAAAGGCGGGCAAGTTGCCCGCCTTTGTTTTATCTTGCGGTAAATTACATTTTTTAAAATACATATCATGAGTAAGGACAAAGGAGTTAAAAACATCAAAAAAGCCCCTGCAGATAAAACCAAAGGGAAAGCCAAAGTTGTTTCAGCCTACAAGTCTGAAGGCAAAAGCAGTTATGGATCGGATCCTAAACTTGATGCATTTGTTACCAAAAAGGAAACCAAGACTGACAGCAAAAAGTCATAATCCTTCGATGATCAAATACCAAAGTATGTGGTCATTCCGGATGTAAACAAAACAAATTATCTTGTCCTAATGCCCACTGGCAATGCCTATGGGCATTGGGATTTGTGATTTTAAAAGCGAGATTTTACCGGCAGATGGTATTTAATTTGCCGAAGGCATCCGGCTGCATGCTTTTTGCAGCAAATTCCACACATTTAATGGCTTTTTTGACTTTTCTCTATAATGGTTACATAAATCACTGCTGTGATTTATGTAAACAAATCAAATATTTATGTAAGGTTTTAGTGACTAAAAAGTCACAATTTTGTCAGGTTTCACCTAACACTAAATAAAGCCTCCGCATGAGAAGTTTAATCATACAATTAGTTGCTTCATTGGTTCTGAGTTTTTTACCCATTAAAGTATTTTCTCAAGTAGTTGATTTGGGGGCTGCTGCAAGTTTTGCGTTGTTTACGCGAGCAGGTGCTTTCAACAACGTAGGTCCCTCCGTAATTACAGGAGATGTCGGCACCAATGTGGGTGCTTTCACCGGGTTTCCTCCAGGCATTGTTATAGGTTCCATTCACGTTGCAGATGCTGTGTCTGCGCAAGCGGAAGCTGATCTTTTGGTCGCGTACGGACTATTGGGCGCAGTTACCTGTGGCCAGGTTATCGGAACCACCTTGGGCAATGGCCAAATACTTACGCCGGATGTGTATTGCCCGGGTGCGGCATCAGTCATCAACGGCGATTTGTTTTTGGATGCAGAAGGAGATCCCAACGCTGTTTTCATCATAAAAATCGATGGAGCACTGTCTACCAATTCTTTTTCCAACGTTATCTTACTCAATGGTGCGGCCGCGTGCAATGTTTATTGGCATGTAACCGGCGCTTTTTCGTTGGGTGGTAATTCCAATTTTGTTGGTACACTCCTGGGTGGTGGCGCCATCAATCTGGCTGGCGGTTCCACCATTAACGGGCAGGCACTTACCACGGCTGGCGCGATATCCCCCAGCTCCACGGTTGTTACGCTCAGCTTTTGCCCTCCAACCATCACATGCCCGGATCCCATCACCGTTTCGTGTGCCAACCTGGTGCCAATGGCCGATCCAGCCGCGGTCGTTGCTGTAGCAACCTGTCCGGGAGACGTAACCGTGACCTTCACTGGTGATGTTGTTACAGGACAAACTTGCGACAACCGATTCACCATAACACGCACCTACCTGGTTACAGATGCTTGCGACAACACGGCATCCTGTACACAAACCATTGTGGTTAACGACCAGGCTCCGCCATCAACAGTAACTTGCCCGGCAACGCTGACCATTTCATGTGAAGTTCCGGTGCCCATACCCAATCCTTCCTTAGTAGGAGCAATCGATGCTTGTGGAGGTGCTGTTACCGCCGTTTTTGTAAATGACGAGATTTCAGGTTCCAATTGTCCCTTCACTTTTACCATTACCCGAACGTACCAGGTTTCTGATGGTTGTGGCAATACAACAACCTGCAGCCAAACCATCAATGTAGCCGACAATACGGCGCCTGTAATTACGTGCCCTACGGTAACTGCCACGGTGGAATGTCCTGCATTGCCGATTATTCCTATAGCAACGGCCACAGATTTGTGTGATCCAGCTCCTGTAGTTACCTTTTTGGATGACATAACACCCGGACTGTGCCCACAGGAATTTACCATAATTCGCATCTTTACCGCTACAGATGTGTGCGGCAATGCAACATCGTGTAGCGTTACGGTCAACGTTACCGACAACACGCCGCCCACACTTGTTTGTCCCATTGTGGTTGCAACCGTGGAGTGTCCCGCCTTACCAAATTTCCCGGCAGCAACGGCCACAGATTTGTGTGATGCCAATCCGATGGTCAGTTTTTCGGATGCCACCACACCCGGTATTTGTCCACAGGAATACACCGTAACCCGCACCTGGACAGCCACCGACGCTTGCGGCAATGCAACATCGTGCAGCCGAACCATCGATGTGATGGACAATGGAGCTCCGGTGATTACCTGTCCTACCGTCGGTGGAACCATTGAGTGTTCCTCCCTTCCTTTCTTTCCTTCAGCGACAGCAACAGATGCTTGTGGTGGCACTCCGATGGTGACCTTTACGGATGCTACCATCCCGGGACTTTGTCCACAAGAATTTATGTTAACCCGCACCTGGACGGCCACCGATGCCTGCGGCAACACAGCATCCTGTAGCCGAACCATCAATGTGGAAGACAATTCAGCGCCAGTGCTTGTTTGCCCTGTGGTAGTGGCATCCGTTGAATGTCCCGCCTTGCCAGTTTTCCCATTGGCTAC
>JADLBE010000093.1 GCA_020847915.1 Saprospiraceae bacterium
ACAAACAACAACTCGAACGGCACTACCGCGAAACCACCGCCAGTCTCAACCTCGCCCGTGTGGCGTATGCCCGCCGCGATCTGGATACAGCCCTGCAAAACCTGCAGTTCGCCGATTACAAAGACCTCATCAACAACCTCATCGCCAAAACCCTGCAACTGAAAATTTATTACGAAACAGGGGAATTTACGCTGCTCGAAAGTCATCTCGCCAGCATGAAAAACTACATCCGCCGCCATACCACCATTGGCTACCACCGCAGCAACTACAGCCGCATCGTGTATTTTACAGAAAAATTGATGGCGCTGAATTTCAGGGAGGAAAAGGCAGTGGAGGAGCTGCGGAAGCGTATTGTGGAGGAGCCGTTGCTGAGTGAAAAAGCCTGGCTTTTGGAGATGCTTGATGAAAAATGACCACATTAGGCACATTAGATTACTAAGGCACATAAGCTTCTAATGTGCCTTAGTAATCTAATGTGCCTAATGTGGTTACCCTACATTTTCTCCATAATCCACACCCGCAACTGTTGCAAAATCGAATTCTGCTCCCGCAGCAGCAGCGGCAAAGCGAGGTCCTTGCGCATCCAAATCACCATGTCGGGACCATACACCACATATTCCGTGGCTTCAAAACGCACCTTGACGGAAGCGGTGATGTCGGCATAATCGATGCCCTTGCGGCCATACCAGCGGTGGATGTATTCAATTTCGTGGAGGTTTTCCAATACGCCGTCGTCGCCTATTTTTTCCACCAGTTCGGTGAGGTTTTCGGGCCGGAAATCGAAAAGTTGTCCGGCGGTGTACATGGTGCCTGCGCGCCTGGTATCGGAAAAGTATTGGTCGAGCTGTTGTGTACGTTGCCACCAGCGCTCGAGCAGCGGAATTACGCTGTCCTTCATGCGCAGGTACACCAACTCGTTTGAGCGCACCGACTCCGGCCGGTATGCGCTCATGCTGCTTTCCAGGACGCCAAAGTCTGTTTCCCAATTGATGTCCTCATCGATGTCTTCCACTTCACCAGCTTCCAGGCGCCGTTCGAGGGCCGTTAACAGGTGCCGCGCAAGAAAACCCGCAAAGGCGGGAAAATCATCGGAAAAAGCGCGGACGAGCGCATCGGTGTATTGTTCCCGATCGTCGAACGGGATAACCAGGGGCGGAAACCCATGCTGTATGAGCGGAAAGTTTTGCAGCAACCGCGCCAGGCGGCCGTTGCCACGTTCGAAGGGCTGGATGCGCAGGATACCAAGGTGCCATTCAGCGGCTATCAGCAGCGGATGTTCCCGGAAAGCGTACGTTTGGCACCATTCGAGCAGGGCATCGAGGCGGTTCATCACATCCGCAGGCGCGGCATGGTGGAAAGGTGGCGTCCCGGGCAAGGTGCTTTGTTTGTGTTGGGAACGCAATTCGGCCGTTTCTACGCCCAACAAACAAGCCTGGAGTTTTTCCACCGAATGGCGGTTGAGGTTGGTGATGCCCGCTTCGGCCCAGGCACACAGCAGGTCGATGGCCGCCGCATGGCCACGCACCTCGCGCACCAGCCGATGTGGAAAATGTTCGGGCGCTTCGGTGCCTGACTGCAGGAGCAACTCCGTGTCGGCCAGGCTCAGCCGCGCGCCACACAACCGTGTGGAATGGTGAACCCACAACAAACGTGTAAAAACGCCCGGAATCCGAGCGCCTTGTTGGGCATCCAATTTGCTTTTCAGCGAGTTAATCTCGCGAAGCCATTGTTCGAGGTTGACCTGTGCTACCGACATAGACTGCAAATTTGCAAGGATTTTGGGTTTGAAACCGTTTTTTATTTGTCCGTTTAAAACAAATTGTATGTATTTGTTGTTTGTAAATTCCTTTTCTTTGCGACATGCCCGCACCCATCAACCTCGACACCGGCATTGAGTACCTTAAAGGCGTGGGTCCGCAACGGGCCGACACGCTCAAACGCGATTTGGGCATTTTCACCTGCCGCGATCTGCTGTTTCACCTGCCTTTCCGGTACATCGACCGCACGAAGTTCTACAACGTGCGCGACATCCATACCGAAGGCGAACAATACCAGGTAAAAGGTATCCTGCGTAAACTCGAAACCATGGGCGAAGGCAGGGCCAAACGCCTGGTGGGTGTTTTGCGCGACGACACGGGTTCGCTCGAACTCGTTTGGTTTCAAGGCATCGCATGGGCCGAAAAAACACTGGCCATCGGCAAGGAATACGTCGTGTTCGGTCGCGCCAACCAATTCAACGGCCGTTTCAACATCGCGCACCCCGAAATTGAAGAAGCCGCCGGGGCCGATACGCCTGCGCGCACGTTTGATCCAGTTTACCCCACCACCGACAAACTTACCCAAAAAGGACTCGACGCCAAAGGACTGCGCAAACTTTTACGCACCCTGTTTGAAAGTGTGCGGCCTACCGACCTGCCCGAAACCCTGCCCGATTACCTGATTGAAAGTTACCGCCTGGCTTCGCGCTGGAAAGCCATGACGGGTATCCATTTTCCCGAAAACCAAAACGACCTCGACAGCGCCACACGCCGCCTCAAATTTGAAGAACTTTTTTTCCTGCAACTGCGCCTTTTGCAAACCAAATTGAAACGCAAAGACGCCATACGCGGGTTTGTTTTCGAGAAGATCGGCAACTATTTCAACACGTTTTTTCAGGAAAAACTGCCTTTTGAACTCACCGGCGCGCAAAAACGTGTGCTTAAGGAAATACGCCTGGACTTCGCCTCTGGCCAACAAATGAACCGCCTGGTGCAGGGCGATGTGGGCTCCGGTAAAACCGTGGTGGCCCTCATGAGTATGCTGATGGCTTTGGACAACGGTTTCCAGTCCTGCCTCATGGCGCCCACCGAAATCCTGGCCCAGCAACACTACAACAACCTCAGCGAACTGCTCCACGGCATGAACGTGAACATCGGTTTCCTGTCAGGTACCATCAAAGGCAAAAAACGCGAAGCCATTTTACAACAACTCGCCGCAGGCGACATGCACTTCGTGATCGGCACCCATGCGCTGATCGAAGACTGGGTTCAATTCCAAAATCTGGGCCTGTCCATCATCGACGAGCAACACCGTTTCGGCGTACAACAACGCGCCAAACTTTGGGCCAAAAACCCCGCCGGACCACCCCACGTTTTGGTCATGACCGCCACGCCCATTCCACGTACCTTGGCCATGACGCTTTACGGCGACCTCGACGTATCGGTCATCGATGAGCTGCCGCCCGGACGAAAACCCATCACCACCATGCACAAAAACGAACACCACCGTTTGCGTGTGCAGGGGTTTATGAAAGAGGAAATCGCCAAAGGCAGGCAGGTGTACGTGGTGTATCCCATGATTGAAGAAACGGAAAAGGCCGATTTGCAAAACCTGATGTCCGGCTTCGAAGCGTTGAGCCGCGATTTCCCCATGCCAGAGTACCAGATCAGCATCGTGCACGGGAAAATGAAAGCGCAGGACAAAGAGTTCGAGATGCAGCGTTTCGTGCGCGGCGAAACACAAATCATGGTGGCTACCACGGTAATTGAAGTGGGCGTGAACGTACCCAACGCTTCGGTGATGGTGATTGAAAATGCCGAACGTTTCGGGTTGTCGCAATTGCACCAATTGCGCGGTCGTGTGGGCCGGGGCGCCGAACAGAGTTACTGCATTTTGCT
>JADLBE010000094.1 GCA_020847915.1 Saprospiraceae bacterium
AAACATTCCCGGGTGTGTTTACAGGTGTGGGCGAATTTTCCATCCACAAGGAGTTTGTTTCATCCAAAGTTTCGGGCGATGTGGCGAGCCTCACCGACCCGGCACTGGATAGTATTTTTGCCTTCTGCGCAGAAACCGGGCTGGCCATTATTCTGCATAACGACGTGGACGATCCTTTCCCAAAACCTGGTGCGCCCAACTACGTTGAGGAGATGAAAAAACTGTTTAAACGCCACCCCAAAGCAACCATCATCTGGGCGCATGTGGGTGTAGGTCGTATTGTAGCACCGCCTAAGGAGTACTTTAAAATTATTGAACCCATTCTGACGGATCCCGAACTGAAACACGTGTACATCGATATTTCATGGGATGAAGTAGCCAAATACGTTGTGCGCGACGAGCAATCGCTGGCCAATTCGGTAGCGATGCTTAACAAATACCCCGATAGGTTTTTGTTCGGTACCGACAACGTGGCACCGGCCACCCAGGAGAAACACCTGAATGTGTACCACATTTACGATCCCTTGTGGGCACGACTCACACCTGAGGCCAGTGAAATGGTTCGCAAAGGCAATTACGAGCGCATTTTTGACAACTGTGCTGCCAAAGTGCGCGCCTGGGAAAAGGCCAATGTAGGTAAACCCAAAAAGGCGCCCATGCCTACACCGGTCTCTGGTGATGGAGGCAATTAATTATTTTCGCTCCATTTAATGAACTACCCTCTGAACCCCCAACCCGGGTTCAGAGGGTTTTGCTTTTACCCAATACATCAAAGGTCAAAACCATGAAAATGAAATTACTTTTTTTTGTTGTTTTCAGTTTGCTTGCTTTTCCCTGTCTGTTCGGACAAACCGAGCCCAAACCCGACCATTTTGGAAGTTATGCTCCCAATGTTGGCTTCAAACTGGTTGATACCGAGCACGGCGCAGTAACTTTTAAACTGTTTACCTACCTGCGGTACCTGAACCAATTGGGACTCGACAGCACGTACACCAATGCGGCCGGGAATACTTCATCGATCGACCGGCGGCAGGACATGCAGGTGAACAAGGTCAACCTCCAGTTCTTAGGCTGGTTTCTGGACCCCAAATTCAGGTACGTTTTTTATGTGTGGACCAACAATACCGCCCAAGGTCAAACTTCACAGGTCGTTGTAGCCGGCAACCTGACCTACATATTTAACAAATATTTTACGGTGCAGGGCGGCATCATTTCGCTCCCGGGGGTTCGTACCACAGAAGGCAATTTTCCCTTTTGGAATACGGTAGACAACCGTCTGGTAGCTGACGAATTTTTCCGACCTTCCTACACCACGGGCATTACGGTGAAAGGTGCACTGAGTAAAAAAGTTCAATACAACCTGTCCCTGGGCAACAACCTCAGCCAATTGGGCATCGATGCAGGTCAACTCGACGATGGCATCAACACCTTTTCGGGCATGGTGGCCTGGTTTCCCACCACCGGCGAATTTGGCATGAACAGCAACTTCGGTGATTTTGAAAACCACGAAAAAGTGGCGACACGCCTGGCCGGCCATTACAGCCACAGTAAGGAAGACCGTCAGGGTGTACCATCCAGCGAAGCATTCGAAAACGTCGCCATCCGCTTGTCCGACGGCGCGGTTATTTTTGCGCCCAATGTGTTTGGTGCCAACACCCAACTCGACAAAGCTACTTACCAAATGATCAGTTTCGACGCCGGTGCCAAATACAAAGGGTTTGCTCTGGAAGGTGAATACTACATACGGAAAGTGAACGCTTTTGCCGGGCGTGGCATTGAAACACTTACTTTCGACGAGCTCAACGACAACGGTTTTCAACTTCAGGCATCGTACATGGTGTTGCCGCAATCGCTTCAGGGTTATGTTACGTATTCGCAGGTGAACGGAGAATACGGCGACCCCAGCGACCTGCGTTTCGGCATCAATTGGTACCCCTGGAAAAAACAAATGGTTCGCTGGAATTTTGAGTACATCCAGTTTAAAAACAGTCCTGTCGGTGGTTTGTCGCTTCCCATGCCCGTTGGTGCCAACGGGGGAGTTTTTTACACCAATTTTATGGTCAATTTCTAAGCATCATTTGCCCATCCAGCTCTTAAATTCTGTCGCTTTTTCCTTGCTCACCACGGCGTCTTTGTTTTCCGCCGTGGGTTCAAGGGTAAGGATAAGTTTGCCGTTTAAAAAAGGTTGAATGTTTACAATAGCTTGTACATGAACCAAATACGAGCGGTTGATGCGGTAAAAAACCGTAGGGTCAAGCAGGTTTTCCAGTTGATCGAGCGTGTAATCCACAAGGTAGCGCTGGTTGTTTTTGTTTCTTAACCAGCAAATTTTGCCTTCGGCAAAAAAATAAGCGATGTCGGCTGTTTCAACGGCGAGCATCCTTTGGCCCTGGCGTACGAGGAAGCGTTGCCGGTATTCCGTGCGCGGCTTACCGGCGTTTAAATCGCGCAAAAGCTGTTCCACCAGAACCGTTGTGGAGGTTGGTGTTTGCAGACGTCTCAGTTTGCCAAGCGCGCGTTGCAGGTCTTCCTTACGTATGGGTTTGAGCAGGTAATCGATGCTGTTTACCTTAAAAGCATTCAGGGCGTATTCGTCGTAGGAGGTGGTAAAAACCACCGGCGCCCGTACTTCCGTTCGGTTGAAAATTTCGAAACATTGTCCGTCGGCCAGCTCAATGTCCATAAAAATCAAATCCGGTTCGGGGTGGGTTTGCAGCCATTGCACGGCCGACTGAATGCTGTCTGCCGTACCCAACAGGCGCAAACTTTCGTCGGTTTCGTGCAGCAGTTTTACCAGGCGGTCGAGGCCCAGGGGTTCATCTTCTACGATAAAAACATTCATGATGCGGGGGTTGAAGGGATTAATGGCAACTGTACGACGAACTGGCTGCCGGTGTTTTCCACCACCACTTCCGGCTGGTGCAAAAGGCGGTAGCGGGCCATGATGTTGGCCAAACCAACCTTTTCGGAAGGCAGGTTCAGTACTTTGGGTTGCAGGTTGTTGGATACGCGGAGACGGTCGTTTTCCACGGTGATGTTTAAATGTAAGGGCTGGGACGAAGAAACGATGTTGTGTTTGACGGCGTTTTCCACCAGCAACTGAAGTGTCAGCGGTGGTATGCGGTGGTTCAGCCATTGCACCGGCACTTCGATGTTGGCTTGCAAGGCATTGCCGAAACGAGTTTTTAACAAATGCAGGTACGAGCGCAGGAAATCGAGTTCTGCCCCCAGAGTGGTCAGTTCTTCCCGACTGCTTTGCAAAAGGTAGCGGTACACGCCACTCATTTCTTCTACAAATTTTTCCGCCTGCGGCGGATTAACGGAAATGAGGGAGCTTAAACTGTTGAGGCTGTTGAATAAAAAATGCGGGTTCACCTGCTGTTTCAAACTGTCGTATTGGGCCATAAGGTTCAGGCGCATAAGTTCTTCTTTTTCGTGCGCGAGTTGCAGCAGTTGTTCGTATTGGTGCACGGCTTCGCTGAGTCCGGTGATGAAAATAACGATGGCACAGCTTTGGAAAAAAACGGCCATCAGGGTTGCAAAAGCCAGAACTGGCGCCGGTTCGTGGCGGAAAGTGCTTTGCCAGGCATCGGTGAGGCCCATCAGCACCGTAAGCAGGGGAACCGCAAAAAGCAGGGTTTGTCCGATGCGCCGGGTGGTTTGTTTCAATTCGGGATACCGCTTTTGCATCCACAACGACACCAAAAAAACGAGGCTGAAATGTGCACCGATGGAAACCGCTACGGCGCCCAAAAGCATGGCCTTTTCGGCAGGCGTGAACCTGTCGTCGCCAACAAGTGAAAAAGCATTCGTCATCACAAAGGCCACGGCGCCGGCCAAAACAAAAAGCCATCGGTATTTTTTCTTCATACCCTTGTTTTACGACTTCAAAGATGGCGTACAGGCGCGCAAACACCAACACTTACATGCATGGAACGGCACAAAGTGGGAATCAAACCGCTTTTAGCCGCATTAAAATGGCGCCGGACGGTTCACTCCGCCAAATCGCCGTTCCGTTCCCTTTCACCTTGCCGCCCGAATGGTCGCCCGGCATCTTTGTACCTGTAACAACAACAACGCATTCAGCTATGAAAACAAATTTTTGCCTATGGGCGGTTGTGGTACTACTTGCAGCAGGTTCGGTCTCTGCGCAGGAGCAAACCCTCAGCCGCCTTGGTTTTGAAGTAGGCGTGGG
>JADLBE010000095.1 GCA_020847915.1 Saprospiraceae bacterium
AGAGCATGTTTGGATTTCGGATTTTGGGCTGCGAACGGCAAATTTTGTTTTAAAGTTCGTTAAAATTTTCGCCGTAGGCACCCGGCTACGGCTGCAAATTTTGCCTTCTTTAAAATAAAATTTGCTCGCTCTCGCCTCAAAACCGAAATCCAAACATGCTCTTAGTGCTTCAGTGGCCTTTCGGTGAAGAATCTCAATGCCTTACAATCGGAGACGCAATGAGTTTGACACCACGCTTACCGAACTCAGCGCCATGGCGGCGCCTGCGATCATCGGATTGAGCAAAAATCCGTTCACCGGATACAACACACCTGCCGCCAACGGGATGCCGATGAGGTTGTACACAAAAGCCCAAAACAGGTTCTGGCGTATGGTGGCCACCGTGCGGCGCGACAAACTCAGGGCTTTGGGCAGACTTTTCAGGTCCGATGACAACAGTGCCATACCCGCTACGTCGAGCGCGATGTCGGAGCCGTGGCCCATGGCGACACCCAGTTCGGCTACAGCCAAAGCTTCGGCGTCGTTGATGCCGTCGCCAACCATGGCCACCACCTTTCCCTGCATTTGCAACGCTTTGATGTAGGCTGCTTTTTCCGAAGGCATTACGCCTGCTTTAACGTTGGTGATGCCTACCTGCCGTGCTACAGCCAGGGCGCTTTTTTCGTTGTCGCCGCTCAGCAAATGCACTTCCACACCTGCTTTGTGCAGCTGTTCGATGGCTTCGGCCGAAGTTGGTTTCAGCGGATCAGCGATGCCGATAAAAGCCAGAACGGTATCATTTTCGGCAAAAAACACCACGGTTTGGGCGTCGTTTTGCCATTTTTCAATTTTCGAGCGGTGTTGTTCGGGCATTTGAAGTCCCAGATCCTTGAGCCAGGTCAAACTGCCGGCGCGGTACAATTGGCCGATAAGTTTCGCCGACACGCCTTTGCCCGTGATGCTTTCGAAATCGGTAAGGATAAGTTCCTGTCTTTCCTGTTCCCGAAGGTGCGTGGCAATGGCCGAGGCGAGCGGGTGTTCAGAAGCGTTTTCCAGTTCATAAAGCACCGATAGTCGCCGTTTGGTAGCTTCTTCCAGCCAATGCCAGTTTTCGGCACTTGGTTTTCCGCGGGTGATGGTACCGGTTTTGTCGAGCACCACGGTGTTGACTTTGCGGGCAGTTTCCAAACTTTCCGCGTCGCGGATCAAAATGCCGTACTCCGCCGCTTTACCCACTCCGGCGATGATGGCGGTGGGCGTTGCGAGGCCAAGGGCACACGGACAAGCGATCACCAAAACCGTAATACTGGCCAGCAAGGCGTGGGTAAGGGCGTGTTCGCCTCCAAAAATCATCCATACCAAAAACGTGAGGATGGCGATGCCGATTACCACGGGCACAAAAACACCCGCGATTTTGTCCACCAATTTTTGCACCGGAGCTTTGCTGCCTTGTGCTTCCTGCACGCTTTTTATAATTTGCGCCAGCAAGGTATCGGCGCCTACGTTTTTGGCGGTAAAACTGAAACTTCCTTTTTGATTGATGGTGCCGGCATACACCGGCTCGCCGACGGATTTTTGCACCGCTACAGGTTCGCCGCTGATCATACTTTCGTCTACATACGAACTGCCAGATGCCACGGCGCCGTCTACAGCGATTTTTTCGCCTGGGCGCACCAAGACCTCATCACCCGGCATCACCAATTCGATGCCGATTTCCTGTTCCTCACCGGCGCGTTTTATACGAACAGTTTTGGGTTGAAGGCCCATCAGTTTTTTCAACGCTTCTGAACCGCGTGCTTTGGCGCCGTGTTCGAGCATTTTTCCCAAAAGAATAAAAAACACCACCACGGCCGCCGCTTCGAAATACACGTGGGCTTCCAAACCTTGATTTTCAAAAAATGCAGGATAAAAAGTGTTGAAAGCACTGAAAATGAAAGCAATACCTGTACTGAGCGCTACCAGGGTATCCATGTTGGCCTGACCGAACGTAGCTTGTTTCCAGGCGTTGGTGAAAAAACGTCGGCCGAACCAAAACACCACCGGTGCGGAAAGCACCATCATGATGTAGTTGGCGTAAGGCATGTGCATAAACACCATGCCGATGAGGACCACGGGTACGCTGAGTACTCCGGCCAACAGTGTGTCGCGGCGCAATACCCGGTAAGCCTCGAGTTCGTACTTTTCCTGTTCCTCGGCCGCGTTTGGGGTGTTGATGATCAGGTCGTAACCTGCTGCCTGCACGGCTTTTTGCAATTCGGCAGGTTGCACCACCACGGGATCGTAACTTACCTGAAGTTGCTTGCTGGCGAAATTGACAGAGGCATTTTCCACGCCGGTCATTTTTTTGACGGCATTTTCAACGGCGTTGGCGCAGGCGGCACAGGTCATTTCCAGTACCGGTATGTTTTCGTGTTTGTTTTTTGCCGGAGGCGATTGTGTTTTCATAGCGTAATGTTTACGGTACAAAGATACACGTTAAGATTACGGGCTTTTTTACACCATTTTTGTAGGTGATTACACAATCCTTGGGATGTCGTTTACAACATCTTTTCCACTTCGTAAATGGAATTGATTTTGCCAGCAAACAAACAATACAGCTTCGGAGTTTGTCGCAACAGGGAAATTTCCGTGGGCCGCCCATCGTCGATGTAGCTGGCTTTTAACTTCGATTTGATGGTATAATAAGAGAACAAATGTTCAAAATGCACCGAATCATCGAAGTAATGTTTCATTTGTCCCAACATTTTGCGCGCATTGCTTTCCGGGCGTCGCGGACAATCGGTGCAAATGCCCGGCGCCTCTGGCTTGCAATTCGGGTCGGTTTCGGGTTGCATGCAATCAAAATGCGGCACGTTGTCGTACGAAATTTTGTGGTGGGTATAAGCCACCGACGACAAAGACAGCAACCCGCTCAAACCGTAAGGCATAATGCTTCCGAACGGACCGTCCATCACGGTTAAACCCTTGCCCCGAAACTGTGGCGAATCCACAAAAGCGATTTCTGAAATTTCATGCGTGAGTTCGATGTCCGGCGATTCAAACAAACGATTCAATGCATTGCTGGCGGCATAGGTAGCATTCACCACCACAGGTGTACACATTTCGCCTTGTTTATCACCTGTTTTGTATGTAATCACCCAGCTGCCGCCATCCGC
Source organism: Saprospiraceae bacterium (assembly GCA_020847915.1). Lineage (GTDB taxonomy): Bacteria > Bacteroidota > Bacteroidia > Chitinophagales > Saprospiraceae > M3007. Next base: position 3,135 of record JADLBE010000095.1, read on the forward strand.
CTCGGCCTTAAAAACCTCGGTGCCGGTCATGAGCGCAATGCCGGGGTGTTTTTCCACCCTGCCTTTGTAATGTTCTCTTAAAAGCACCGGATCAAACGAGTATTCCTCCGTTTGGTAAACAGCTTCGAGGCGTTCAAAATTGAACAAAGGATGTTCGTAAACGCGTTCACAGCGCAAGTCCAAATAGTCGCAAAACCGTTCGAACTGCGCGGCATCGGTAAACGAACCGAACCGTTCGATCGCATAAAATTTTTCAAACGTGGCATTGACAAACGCCTTGTGTTCCTCTGTAAAACGCGCCTTGTGCTCGTCGCTCATGGCCGCTGTTGCCAAACTGCGCGGGTAATGGTAGCCACTGTGCAAACGTGCCTGGTTTACCAACGATGCCTTTTTGAACAAATGTTGCTCCTTTTCCAACAAAGCCACCTTCGCGCCTTTACCCGCAAGGTAAAGCGCCGCGTAACATCCGAAGATGCCGCCGCCGAGGATGACGAAGTCGTAGGAGCTGTGTGGCATGGTGTGTTTCGGCAAAAGTAGGGGACAGCGGCGGATGTTTCGCGCAGATTTCTACAAAAGGTTTCACACAGATTTTCACAAAAGGTTTCACACAGATTTTCACAGATTAAAGGCGCAGATTTCCACAGATTTTATATTTTGTGATATTAAAATCTGTGAAAATCTGCGCCTTTAATCTGTGAAAATCTGTGTGAAACCTTTTGTGAAAATCTGCGCCTTTAATCTGTGAAAATTTGTGTGAAACCTTTTGTGAAAATCTGTATGAAACCTTTTGTGAAAATCCATCAATCAAACACCCCGACCACAATACCCTGGTTCGAAGGGATGTTTCGAACATTCAAAACCCTTTCGTTGAATTGCAGGCCGATGGTTGCAGGCACTGCGGTTGGGAAATAAAAATCCACACCGTTCAGAAACGGAAAGGTATTAAAAAGTCCCACTGGCGTTAGTTCGGTTGTGTTATCGCCGTCGTCGTACAGAAAATATGCGATGCCCGTTTTGGCGTCGCTGGCGTATTGTGCGGTGGAAATGATGGTACCGTTTACACGCAACGTATCGCGCGGTGTAATCACGGCCTGGCGCGCCGAAAACACATTCATGACAGTTTGGCCCGACGTATTGGGCAAACCAGCCAGCAACAAACCGGCCAGCGAGGTCGGTGGCGGAATGGTGCGCAGGTACACGAGTTGGTTCAAATGAACAAAACCTTCGCGGAAATAAAACACTTTGCGGTCGCCTGCATTGGCGGTGGTTACAGCAAATTCGTATCGCTGGTTGGGTGTCACATTGGTAGGGCCCCAGTTGCCCAGCGAATCGCTGAACCAGGTTTCAAAAGGTTCCGTACTCAGGCGATTGCCGGTAGCAGCGTCGAGGGCGTAAATGTCCACACGTGCATTCACCTGTGGGTTGTTTTCACCAAAAGTAAGTACCCTGCCACCGATACACACCGGGTTTTGAGGCACAACGCTCAAGGTTGCGGGTGGCGTACCATGGAAAAATTCATAAATGGCGGCAAACGACTCGTTGCTGGTGGCTACCTGATAGTGGTCCTTGCCGCTGAGCTGCAGGTTTTCAGCGCCGGGTATGTCGGCGCCTGCCACGATGGCGTCGTCGGGCGACCAGATGTTGAGTGTGGGTACCGAGCCGCCAGGTCCGGCCGGACCGGATTGCGGATTGGAGCCGATGTGCACGTAAGCATCCACTTTGGCGGCGCGCGCCGGATCCGACAAATACGTGTAACCCACGCCGCCGCCGGCAGAGTGACCCATAAGACGCACTTTGTCGGCGCCGGTTTTTTGCAAAACTTTATCAATATAAGCGTCGAGCAAAACAGCCGTGTTGGCGCCTTGCGCAAGCGAATTCCAATCGAAAGCCCATACGCGGCTACCGTGGTACCCGTTGGAGGTAAACAATTGCTGGAACGGCGCCCAGGTATCGCCGGAAGCCAAAAAGCCGTGGATCATCACAACGGGATAGTCGCAGGTGTCGCACAAATTGAAATCAACGGGTTGTTGGTTTGCCTCCTGGGTTACAGGATTGGACTCACTACTGCACCCAAAAGCGAGTAGGAATAGCAAAAAAAAGTAGGTAAGTCGCATGTTGTTTTGTTTTGGTTTGAAAGGAAGGATGACGTTCCTGCGTAACGTCAGAGTTTCATCAAATCGCGGTACACATCGGTGTATTCGTAGGTTTGCAGGTCGCGCACATGTTCAAGGGTGTTTTCCATCTGCCGAACGGAAGAAAACCCAAGGACAGCGCCGTTTAGTTTGTCGTTCCCCAAGGTATACAACAAACCAAGCTGCGTCATGTTTTGAATGGGCGGGCGCACAAATGCCAGGTTCCAGTCGCCCATTTTTGCCCTGATTTTTTCTACGGCATGATGAACCATGTCCGGGTTGCCGCCACGTGCCAGCAAGGTGCTGTCGGCAGGGTAGAGGCCCTGCAGTTTTAATCCGCCGGCATTGATGCCGTAGGCGTAAAATCGATGTCCTTTGCCATAAAACGGCGCATAACGTTCCACATCCGAATGGATGATGTTGTGTTTTACCTGAATGTCGAATATGAGGCCGTAATCCTCATTCGCACGCGCGTACACGTCCGGGTGGTCGATGCCACTTAGCCCGGCAGTGATGCCCTCTTCGTTTTGAATGGCCAAAAGAGCTTCCAGGGTGGCACGAACGGCTGTTTCGTCGTCGCGTTTGTCCCAATGCAGCATGACGGTTTGCAAAGCATCGCCAAACAACCGCCGGTACTCCGAGCTCATCATAAGCAGGAACGAAGGCGCCAGGTTGATGTCGGGGGTGCGCATGTTGTCGAGGCTCCCGATTTTCATCGTGATTTCAAGGGGTGCGTCCGGGTGGGCCTGCAGGTATTCCAGCAGGATGTTTTGTGCGGCCCTGAAGTCCGAAGGATTTTTATTGATGGGGTAGTTGGTGGCGCAGTCCACACGCCGCATACCTGCCTGCAGCCAGGCGTCGAGTTGTGCGAAGGCTTCATCGCGCGACACCGTCCAGCCCCATTGGGCCGTACCTAAAAGAAAATCGTGGGTCATGGTTTGCGTTTTTTAAGCTCAGCCATGGCCTGAAGGTATTGTTTGGCCAGTCGCGGAATGTTCACTTTGCTGTTGGCAGCATCGTCGGTCCAGGTAACCGGCAATTCACACATTTTTAAGCCCTGCCATTCGGAAACGGCGAGCAGTTCGGTGCTGAAAAACCAGCCCTTGCTGACCGCACCGCCATCAATCAGTTTTTTGACGTGTTTGCGTTTGAGCCATTTGAAACCGCACATGCCGTCGGAAAAATGGGTACCGAGGTAGTTGCTTACGATGCGGTTGAACATCCTCGATGTGATTTCGCGTTTCACGGTGCGACCGATCACACGCGATTTTTTGTGCAAACGGGAGCCGTAAACCACATCAAATCCTTCGGTGTCGAGGGCGTTGTAGGCTTGGATAAAATGCCGCAGGTCTGTGGCCAGGTCGAGGTCCATGTAACCCACCATATCGGCTTGGCTGCTGAGCCACGAAGTTTTCAGCGCCAGTCCGACGCCTTTTTCAGGCAAACGAAGCCAAAACACCCCCGGAAGGGTTTGTTCCAGGCCAAGTGCGATTTCACCGGTGCGGTCGGTACTGCCGTTGTCGGCCACCACGATGCGCCATTGTTGAGCGGCAAAATGCTCGCTTAAAAAGGCGTGCACCAGCCTCACCTGTTTTTCCAGGGTTTCTTCTTCGTTGAGTACGGGAATGGTTACGTCGAAAGTCAATTTTTAGTCGGTTGGTCGGTTAGTCGGTTGGTCGGTTAGTCGGTTGGTCGGTTAGTCGGTTGGTCGGTTGGTTGGTCGGGTCAAAAATGGGAAGAATTCGCGTAGCGGAAAAAATCAATTTAGATAGAAACATACTTGAGTAGATTTGGGTTTTATTTTTTTTGCCAACCGACCAACCGACCAACCACCAACCGACCAACCACCAACCGACCAACCGACCAACCGACCAACCGACCAACCGACCAACCGACCAACCGACCAACCGACCAACCGACCA
>JADLBE010000096.1 GCA_020847915.1 Saprospiraceae bacterium
CGCGAAGGTGGTGGTACAGGCGTATTTGTCGTTCGCATTCCCTACGTACGTCGCGAAGGCGGTGGTTAAGGCGGATTTGGCGAACGCAAACCGTACGAGCGCCGCGAAGGCGGTGGTAGCAATTGGGGAGAACGCAAACCGTACGAGCGCCGCGAAGGCGGTGGCGGTGGTTTCGGTCAAAAACGCCCCTTTGGCAATGACCGTGGCGGATTCAAAAAGCCGTTCAACAAAAAACGTGACGATTTCCACATAGAAAAAAAGCCAAAGCCTTTGCTCCCTACGGGTGAGGGCATGCCTTTGAACAAATACCTTGCACACTGCGGCATCGCTTCGAGGCGAAAAGCAGTCGATTTTATTGAAGAAGGATTGGTAACGGTAAACGGTGAAGTTAAAAAAGAGCCCTACTACCGCGTACAAACCACAGACGTGGTGCTTTGTGACAGCAAACCCGTACAAATCCAGGAAAGGATGGTGTATGTGGTGATGAACAAACCTAAAAATGTGATCACTACCACCGATGACGAACACGGACGCGCAACCGTACTTGATATTGTGGATCCGCATTTTCCGGAACGCCTGTATCCAGTTGGCCGTTTGGACCGCGACACAACCGGTTTGTTGCTGATTACCAACGACGGCGACCTCGCACAAAGGCTTTCGCACCCAAGTTACCAGATCGTAAAGCAATACCGCGTCGGACTCGAACGTCCACTCAGCGAAGCAGATCATGATGCCATTCTTGCCGGTATCGAACTTGAAGACGGTCCGGTGACGGTTAACTGGCTCCGTTTTTCGGAAGACCACCCGACTCGCGACGTTGTGGAACTTGAAATTACCATGGGCCGCAACCGTATCGTACGCCGTATTTTTGAATCACTCGGCTACCAGGTCCGCAAACTCGACCGTTTCTATTTTGCAGGACTTACGAAAAAAGACCTCCCACGTGGCGCCTTCCGCGAATTGACACAAAGGGAAATCATCATGCTCAAACATTTTACGGGCCATCCCACTTCCATGAAAATCAAAGTGGTGAAGGAATTTGATCCCAACCACCCCGATATTCTCAGGTTGGGTGACGAACCCAAACCGGTGAAAACCGAAGTGGAACCTGATGCTGATGATACACCGGAAAACGATCAGTAAATTCTGAAGATAACCTATGAGTCATCCCAACATCCGGGATGACTCATTTTTTTTGCCCACCGACATCCTATATGACACGTATTAAGACAGATATCCTCGTCATGGGTTCCGGTATTGCCGGACTCACGTTTGCCATCAAAGCTGCCAGGCATTTTCCCGACCGTCAGGTGCTGGTGCTCACCAAAACCAATGAAGGTGAAAGCAACACACGGTATGCCCAGGGCGGCGTGGCAGCCGTATGGAACCATGAAACCGACACCTTCGAAAAACATGTTGAAGATACCCTTGATGCCGGCGACGGACTTTGCAACGAAGAAGTGGTGCGCATCGTGGTGGAAGAAGGTCCGCAACGGGTTCAGGAAATCATCGATTGGGGTGCTCGTTTCGACAAGGAAAAAAACTCGGAAGAATACGATCTTGCCCGGGAAGGTGGCCACTCCGAACACCGCATCCTGCATTACAAAGACCTCACGGGTTGGGAAATGCAGCGTACCATCATGGAAGAAGCCGCCAGCTTGTCCAACATCAAAGTAATGGAGCATTATTTCGCACTCGACCTCATTACCCAGCACCATCTTGGCAGACTGGTGATACGGGTTACTCCAGGCATCGAGTGTTACGGGTGTTATGCGCTGAACAAACAAACCAACAAAATAGATACCATTTTGGCGCGTGCAACGGTGGTATGTACAGGTGGAACCGGACAAGTGTACCGCGCAACCACCAACCCCGTGATCGCAACAGGCGATGGCATCGCCATGGCTTACCGCGCCAAAGGACGTGTGGAAAACATGGAGTTTGTGCAGTTTCACCCCACTTCCCTGTACAATCCGGTGGTGGAAAACCCATCCTTCCTGGTTTCAGAAGCCGTTCGTGGTTTTGGTGGCATTTTAAAAAGTGCTGAAGGCGAAGAGTTTATGCAACATTACGACGAACGTTTGTCGCTCGCACCCCGCGACATCGTAGCACGCGCCATCGACTCGGAAATGAAAAAACGCGGTACAGAATGCATGTACCTCGACTGCCGCCACCTCAACAAGGAAGACTTCCTTGCACATTTTCCAACCATTTACGAAAAATGCAAAAGCATCGGGATTGATCCATTTACAGACATGATTCCCGTTGTGCCCGCCTGCCATTACATGTGCGGCGGCATCATGGTGGACACTTACGGGCGAAGCAGCATACAACGCCTTTATGCCGCAGGTGAATGTACTTCCACCGGACTACACGGCGCCAACCGCCTGGCATCCAATTCCCTGCTCGAAGCCATGGTGTATGCCCACCGCATATTTGAGGACGTTAAAGACCGGCTGGACACGTGGGATTACCGCGACGACGTGCCCGACTGGAATGCCGAAGGCACCAACGAGCCCAAGGAAATGGTGTTGATTACCCAAAGCATGAAGGAGTTGAAGGACATCATGTCGTATTACGTGGGCATCGTGCGTTCCAACATCCGTTTACAACGTGCGACAGACCGTTTGCTGATTCTTTACCGCGAAACCGAAGCGCTGTACCAAACCACGGCGGTATCGCCCCAACTCATGGAACTGCGCAACCTGATCACCATCGCTTACCTGATTACACGGTCTGCTACACACAGGCGGGAAAGCCGGGGTTTGCACTTCACAACAGACTATCCGGATAAACTGCCGTTTGTGGAGCAATCGGTGTTGTAAAAAACTTCGGACTTTCGACTTCGGACTAAGTTCTACCAGGCCTTCACCTGGTGCGGATACCTTACCACGTACGTTTCCTTGATGAGGCGTGTCATTTTTTCGCGCATGGCATCCATGTTTTCCTTGGTATGTGCTGAAATAAACACGTTTTCGCCGTAGGCGTGCATCAGTCGGTCGGCCAGTTCGGCTTCCAGTTCGAGGCGGGTTGCTTTGTCAACCAGGTCGTCGAAGTACCGTTCGCGGTAAAGGTCCATTTTGTTGTACACCATCAACGTTGGTTTATCGGCAGCGCCGAGTTCGGTAAGGGTGCTTTGAACGGTGCGGATGTGGTCTTCAAACTGCGGGTGTGCTACATCCACGATGTGGAGAAGGATATCGCTTTCACGGACTTCATCAAGCGTGCTTTTGAAACTTTCGACCAGGTGGTGGGGCAGTTTGCGGATGAACCCTACGGTGTCGGACAGCAGGAAAGGCATGGTTCCGAACACAATTTTGCGTACGGTGGTATCGAGCGTGGCGAACAGTTTGTTTTCGGCCAGAACCTCAGATTTGCTGATGAGGTTCATCAGTGTACTTTTACCTACGTTGGTATAGCCCACCAGCGACACGCGCACCATTTCGCCCCGCATTTTGCGCTGGGTTTGCGACTGGCGGTCGATGTCTTTCATTTTTTGTTCGAGGGCCTTGATGCGGTTTTGAATGATCCGTCGGTCGGTTTCAATCTGGGTTTCACCCGGACCGCGCATGCCGATACCGCCTCGTTGTCGTTCAAGGTGCGTCCACAAACCGCGAAGGCGGGGCAACAGGTATTTCATCTGTGCCAGTTCCACCTGGTTTTTGGCCTGGGCCGTTTGGGCCCTGTTGGCAAAAATATCGAGGATGAGGGTAGAGCGGTCAACGATTTTAACCTTCAGGATTTCCTCAAGGTTGTTGGTTTGTTTTCCACTAAGGTCATCGTCGAAAATCACCATGTTCACGTTTTCGTGTGTCTCGAGGTACTTTTGGATTTCTTCCACCTTTCCCTTGCCAATAAAGGTTCGGTGCTCGGGGTGTTGAAGCCTTTGGGTAAAACGTTTCAAAGTTTCGGCGCCGGCGGTATGGGCGAGAAATTCTAGTTCGTCGAGGTATTCGTGGGCCTGTGTCTCAGTTACAGCGGGTGTAATGACGCTGACGAGCACGGCGTATTCATTTTCTACTTTGAGACTGGCGGTTTTTTCGCCAAGCGTCCAATCTTTTGCCATAGGCTGCTTAAAAACACGGTTTTGAATTGTAAAGGTACGGTTTTTTTTGCCCTGCGGGGGAGGCTATCGTACAAACAGACCAACAGGAGTCTGTAAAAAGGTATGAAGAATCAAATCAGAGCGTTTTTCAAAGGCATTGAATCAAATATTTCCATTTTGTCTCAAAACCATTTTTGAAAATTTTAGTTCCGTTTTTTTAAAAAAAAATTTCAAACAACGATTTTAACTAAATTTATACAAATAGCTGATTTTCAACACCATAAAAATTATCAACAACCCTTTTTTCCCTTGAAATAATTTATCAACTTTGCAATTCTTAAAAGTTGGCCCTGATTTTGATAGGCCACTAACAGGATCGTTCAAATAACGATATTCCATCAACCAATTTAAGCATCTTAATCCCCCCCGCACGAATCATGTCAATGTATGGACCAAAACAGACCCTAAGCCAAAAACTTCAGCAGAAACTGTCGCCCCAACAGATTCAGCTGATGAAATTGTTGCAAATCCCTACGGCTACGCTGGAACAACGTATTCAGGAGGAACTGGAAATCAATCCTGCCCTGGAAGAAGGTGACGAAACCGCCGACCTCACGGAAGGTATGTCGGAAATGGACCTGAGCGATGCCTACTTCGACCGTGAAAATCCCGGCGAAGGTGGTACAGCCTCGGAAGTATCCGATGCTGAAGGTGGGATGGTTGATGATGTGGAACGCGAAACCGCCAACGATTACGCCGAAGAAGACGAGGCCGTGAGCCTGCGCGACGATGATGTTGAACTCGATGATTACCTCATGGATTTTATCGAGGACGACCCGTCCACGTACAAAACCCGGGGCGATGAACGCAACGGCGACGAAGAGGACCGCTCCACACCGCTGGCGTTTGAAAGCACTTTCCACGAATACCTCGAACAACAGCTTGGACTGCTCGAACTTAAGGACGAACGGGAAAAAGCCATTGCCATGCAGGTGATCGGCTCGATCGACGACGACGGCTACCTGCGCCGCGAACCTTCGGCCATGGTTGACGATCTGCTCTTCAGCCAAAATGTAAGCACCGACGATCGGGAGATTGAACGTATTCTGCTCAAAATACAACAGTTTGATCCGCCGGGTACCGGAGCGCGCGACCTGCAGGAATGCCTGCTGCTTCAATTGCGACACAGGTTGCGTCAGGACGACGAGGTTGTTTCCTACGAGGAAAAACTTGGCATCAATGTAGCCATCCGCATCATCAGCCAGTATTTCGACGAGTTTACCAAAAAACACTACACCCGCCTGTGCCGCCAGCTCGAAATTGATGAGGAAGATCTTAAGGTTGCCGTGGATGAAATCCTGAAACTTAATCCAAAACCCGCCAGTGGTTTTGCCAGCCGCAGCGACCGTGCCTACAACTACGTATTGCCCGATTTTTTGGTGAGCAACCGCGACAACGAACTCGAACTTACGCTCAATTCGCGCAATGCGCCCGACCTGCGCATCAACGACCAGTACCGCGAAATGCTGCGCGCTTTCAACGTTGGCCGCAATACCCGACGCCCTTCAAAACAGGAAAAAGAAGCCATTCTTTTCATCAAACAAAAAATAGACAGCGCAAAATGGTTCATCGATGCCATCAAACAACGCCAGCAAACCATGCTGCTGTCCATGGGCGCCATCCTCGACCACCAGCAGGAGTTTTTTAAAACCGGCGATGAAAAAAAGATCAAACCCATGATCCTGAAAGACATCGCTGACGCCACCGGACTCGACATTTCCACAGTATCCCGCGTGGCAAACTCCAAATACGTGCAAACCGAATTCGGCACCAAACGCCTGAAAGAGTTTTTCAGCGAAAGTTTGCAAACCCAGGATGGCGAAGAGGTTTCTACCCTCGAAGTGAAAAAAATTCTGTCGGACATGATCAAGGAGGAAAGCAAACGCCGTCCGCTGAGCGACGAAAAACTGAAGTCCCTCCTGCTCAAACTGGGCTACAACATCGCCCGCCGTACTGTCGCCAAATACAGGGAACAACTGAACATACCGGTGGCAAGGCTCAGAAAGGAGCTGTAGCATACGCCTCCGTACAGGGGAATGGCCATGTATACAGGCGGCTTGCCGCCTGTATACATGGCCATTCCCCTGTACGGAGGCGTCCTGCATAGGGCTGCACGTTGCGTACACCGAGCGTTATGTCCGACATCACGTTGGTTCCACGCAGGACATTTCGGTGCAGGATTCCCCCCTACATAAAACAGCTAGCTGTTTTATGTAGGGGGGAATCCTGCACCGAAATGTATGCTTAAGATGTTGATTATGTGTTTTTTATGTTTATATTTATTTAAAATAAATTTGTTTTATCAAGGGAAAATGTTTGCTGAATTGTATTTTTTTACAAAATATTTGAAGAAAAAGTGAGCAGATAAAAACATTTTGTTTATTTTTGTCTCATTAAAAACACAACCGGTTGTTTAATAACCGGATCATGGTTAACAAAAACAGCAAGCAACATCAACACCATGTCGAACGAAAAAGAAAACAAGCTCAAGTCCTTACAGGCCACCATTGACCGGCTTGATAAAACTTACGGCAAAGGCACCATCATGCGCCTGGGCGACAAGCAGGCCGTGGAAGTAGAAGTTATCCCAACAGGCTCGTTGGGTCTGGACATTGCCCTTGGCTGCTACGGCCTGCCGAAAGGACGTATCATCGAAATCTACGGACCGGAATCGTCGGGTAAAACGACCCTGGCCATCCATGCCATTGCCGAGTGTCAGAAAAAAGGTGGTATTGCCGCCATCATCGACGCCGAGCATGCGTTCGACCGCTTTTACGCTGAAGCACTCGGTGTAGATGTAAACAACCTGCTTATCAGCCAACCCGACAATGGTGAACAGGCCCTCGAAATCACTGAAAACCTGATCCGTTCCGGCGCTGTGGACATTGTGGTGATCGACTCGGTTGCCGCTTTGGTACCACGTTCAGAGATTGAAGGAGAAATGGGTGATTCCAAAATGGGTCTCCAGGCACGCCTTATGAGCCAGGCCATGCGTAAATTAACCGCCGCCATTGGCCGTACGGGCTGCACCTGCATCTTCATCAACCAGTTGCGCGAAAAAATCGGCGTGATGTTCGGCAATCCCGAAACCACCACCGGTGGTAATGCCCTCAAGTTCTACGCCTCTGTCCGCCTCGACATCCGCAAAAGCGGCGCTGCCATGAAAGACAAAGACGGCAATGTGGTGGGCAACCAGGTGAAGGTTAAAGTGGTGAAAAACAAACTTGCTCCGCCTTTCCGCATCGCTTCATTCGACATCGTGTTCGGTCAGGGCATCTCCAAAGTGGGTGAAATCATCGACATCGGTTCCGACTTCGAAATCATACAAAAAAGCGGCGCGTGGTACAGCTACAACGGCGCCAAAATTGCCCAGGGACGCGACGCAGCCAAACAATTCCTGCTCGACAATCCGGAAATGGCCCTTGAAATCGAAACCCGCATCAAGGAAAAAGTAGCCGCCGGTGCTCCTGTCAGACAAGTTGTTGGCGCTGCGGCAGTTGCCGTCGGAGCCGACGACGACGACGCAGGCGACGAATTTTAGCAGTAGCCCTGAAAAAGCAAGAGGGGAATTGTAGGTAGCCGGCTACCTACAATTCCCCTCTTGCTTTTCCAGGGCATGGGTTGATGAACGGGATTATGGAAGCAATGCCTTTAATTCCCTGGCTTGTTCCAAATGCCGGCGCTCGTGTTGCACGATGATTTCGAAAGCTATGGATAGAGAATACACAATCTTGCTGTTGGCGGGGGAGTGTATTACGCCGCCTTGTTCCACCAAATCCTGACATTCGAGCATGAACCGGGCGAATGCCTCCTGATGATCTTTGAAACGGTCCAGGATGTCGGATGTGAGTGCACTTTTACTGGGTTCCCAGATGGGAAAGGTCCGGGATTTACGCTTTCGATCAGGGCCCACCGACTTATAAATCATGTTGCCCATCCATTGTGTTGCCCATTTCCAGCGGCTCCACCATGGTAATCGGAGGGTACCGGCGCGAAGCGAGGCTACCAACGGAAAATACGACGAGTTGATGGTGATGAGGTGATCGATGTTTTGGGCGATGCTCCATGTGGCGTCGTTGGGTTTCCAGTTGAGCTGTTCGCCCGATAAGCCGGAAAAAGCATCTTGAAATGCACCGTTGATGCCCATAAGTTGTTGGGCAAGACTGCTCAGTTGTTGGTGCTGCATAAACTCCGGTGTTTCATAAAAGGAATGTATATGCAAAGAAAAAGTTAAAAATCGTAAACTTGTGTTAGGATCATTAAACAAATGCACCAGTGCAACGTCCAATAAGCGTTGTAAGAAAAAACCAAATACACGACACAACACAACCGTTTAGAACATGAAAAAACAAAAAATTGCCCTGTTTTTCGCCTTTGCTGCTGTTATGTTGGTAGGCAGGCAGGCGTCCGCGCAAACGGAAATCGATAGTACGGGCTTCCCTGGAGATGGTCTCAGTCTGGAAGCCGTACTTGATTTGTTCAAAAAATCCGAATCGCTCGAAGATTTTGAGAAAAAACTCAACCAGGAATCCAACGAAGTAAACAACCTCGACATCAACGAGGATGGTAAAATTGACTACATACGTGTGGTAGACAACATGGAAAAGGAGTCACATGCCATTGTTTTGCAAGTTCCGGTGAATGAAAAGGAAAACCAGGACGTAGCAGTGATCACCGTGGAAAAAACGGGGAAAGAAGAAGCGACCCTGCAGATCATCGGCGACGAAGATGTGTACGGTGAAGAAAAAATTGTGGAGCCTTTTGAAGAAGAAACGCAAAAAAGCGGCAAAAACGGGCCTGCACCCGACCTGGGATCCGTATACGTCGTAGTCAATGTTTGGCACTGGGCCCCTGTGCGGTACGTTTACCATCCAACGTATGTTGTTTACAGATCGCCATGGGCATGGGGCATTTACCCAACCTATTGGCGCCCATGGCGCCCGCGCCCCTATGTTTATTACTACCCAAGGGTGGCCCCTTACCATGTGCATTACCACCCTGTAACCGTGCACCGTTGCTACCACGCCCGCGGTGTTTATGCACCCCGTCGAACGTCTTCCACCACGGTGCATACCCGTACGACGACCTACAAAACCACCCGTACCACGACTACCCGTACAACAACCACCACCACGAAGCAGCAAGGCAGACAACCGGCAACAACAAACAACAACCAGCCATCGCGCGAAGCAGCACCAGCCGGCCGTCAGCCGACAACCACAAACCAGCCGTCGCGTGAAGCTGAACCTGCCGGCCGTCAGCCGACTACCACAAACCAGCCGTCGCGTGAAGCTGAACCTGCCAAAAAGGCTTCTTCGGATATGCAAATGTCCCGTGAAGTTACTCCAACCACCAAAGAGATGACGAAAAACCCGTCGTCGCGTGCACCGAATACGAAGCAACCAGGAAACACACCGTCGTCGCGCGAAGCCGCGCCTTCAAAATCCTCTGCTTCAAAAAAGTCGGGCAAACAAACGAATGCTCCGCAATCCAACCAGGGTTCAAAATCCACGGGCGCCAAAAAGTCCAAAGGATCAACCACAGCCCCCCGGGGCCGTCAGGGCCGGAATTGATTTGTTAAAACCTGGGATACAAACATGAGTCATTCCGAATTTTTTTCGGGGTGACTCATGTGTTTTAGGCCTAAAATTTCCCCAACACCTTCTCCAATTCCGCCATCATAAGGTGCACGCCATTTTCACTCATGGGTACCAAAGGCAGGCGTACTTCGCGGGTACAAAGTCCCTGAAGTTCCATGGCAGCTTTAACGCCTGAAGGATTGCCCTCGATAAAAAGCAATTTGTAGAGTTCGAGCAATTGGTTGTTGAGCTGTCGGGCTGCGGGGAGATCACCTTTCAGCGAGGCACGTACCATGTCGGTGAAAAGACGTGGCGTGGTGTTGGCAATAACGGAAATAACGCCGTCGCCACCCGATGCAATAAGGGGCAGGGTAATGAAGTCGTCGCCACTGAGCACGAGAAAATCTTTCGGCTTGCCCTTGAGGATTTTTGCGACCTGGTAAATATCGTCGGAAGCTTCTTTGATGCCGAGAAACTTATCGCTGGCATTGGCCAGGCGCAGGGTGGTTTCCGCGGTCATGTTTGAAGCGGTGCGGCTGGGCACATTGTAAATGATGATGGGCCTTGGCGACACTTCGGCGATGGCCATATAATGCTGGTAAATGCCATCCTGACCGGGCTTGTTGTACGCCGGGTTGCTCGAAAGCAGTGCATCAATACCGTCAAAATCAAATTTTCGGATCTTATCCACCAGGCCGGCAGTGTTGTTGCCGCCAAAAACACCGGCTACCAGCGGCAAACGTTTGTTGTTGACGCGGATGGTGAAGTCGAGGATCTGGCGGTGCTCGTCGTCACTGGTGGTGCTCGACTCACCGGTAGTACCCAGGCTGACAAGAAACTCAACGCCGCCGTCGATGACGTGTTCGATGACACGTTCGAGGCCGTCGAAGTCGATTTTGCCGTTTTTAAATGGTGTCACAAGGGCAACACCGGTGCCCCTAAAGCGCTCCTGCAGGCTCATGTTTGCTGAGTACAATTTTATCGAGGTAAATTTCGAGTTGTTCGATGAAGTGACGCGGACCTTTTTTGGTGGAAGTATCCATTAAAATGTCGTAGTCGTTGGGTAATCCTGTGGCATAACCCATTTTCATCATGGCTTTTGACGAAGCGGCTACATGGTGCAAAGGATCGAGGTTGTTGGGGTTAAAGCAGACCAACAGATCAAACGTTTGCGCTGCAAAAGCCGTGGCAGGTTCGCTGTTGGGGACCCTTGTCCACCATCGGCAGTTTTTGAGGGTAAAATGGGGTGTTTGGGTGCCCTCAGGAGCCAGTTTGCTGTTGAAAAAGCCCAGCAAATGGATTTTTTTACCTTTTTTCTCCAAAGAACGGCTCAATTCAAGCAATTCGGAGCGGTAGGTGTCGTCGCTTGCATCAAAAAGTAAACCGATGCTTTTAGCGCTTTCCAGCGTATATGTTTTGCGGTTGCGTTTTTGAACGCCGAGCACCCGGCGCAGCGCTTTGAGAAAAAGTGCATGGCGGAATTGGTCCAGCATGTCAAATCAGTTTTGGTGAGGGGATAGGCGCCGAATGTTATTTGGAAGCTACGTTCGCCTTTTTGTAATGACCCATTTTGGCATATTTGTCGATGCGCGCCATGATGCGTTCATCCGGGTCCTGACCACCAATTTTGTCGAGTTCGTCTTTGATGTGCTTTTTTAGCGTCTGGGCCATAACATCGGGGGCGTTGTGCGCGCCACCAAAGGGTTCTTTCACGATGTCGTCGATGAGTCCGAAAGAAAGCATGTTGTCGGCGTCAAGTTTGAGCGCGTCGGCAGCTTTTTCCTTGTAATCCCACGAGTGCCAAAGAATGGAAGAGCATGATTCGGGCGAGATCACCGAATACCAGGTATATTCAAGCATGAAGACTTTATCGCCAAGGCCGATGCCCAATGCACCGCCGGAGGCGCCTTCACCAATGATGTAACACAAAATGGGTACGCGCAGTTTCGCCATTTCAAACAAGTTGCGTGCGATGGCTTCGGCCTGTCCATTTTCCTCGGCTTCCAAACCGGGGAATGCCCCAGGTGTATCGATAAGCGTAACCACTGGAATGTTGAACCTTTCGGCCATTTTCATCAGGCGTAACGCTTTGCGGTAACCTTCGGGATTTGCCATGCCGAAATTGCGGTATTGGCGCATTTTGGTATTTACACCCTTTTGGTGGCCAATAACCATCACGGTTTGTCCGTCGAGATCGGCCAGACCACCCACGATGGCATGGTCGTCGCCGCCGCAGCGGTCGCCATGCAATTCGATGAACTTGGTGCAGATGGTATTGACGTAAAAAAGTGTGTAAGGGCGCTCGGGGTGGCGCGATAACTGAACTTTTTGCCATCCGGTGAGGCTGGCATATATTTCTTTGCGTTTGCTTATGATCTTGTTCTCGAGTTCAAGGAGCATGTCGGTGACGTCCACCTCTCCTTGCGCTCCCACCTCTTTCAGTTTTTCCAACTGTTCGTATAAGGCTTCGAGGGGTTTCTCGAAATCCATAAAGGTCATGGCCATGGTTGCAGCGTGGTTAGTTGCCCCGCGTGATGTTTACACGGGAAGGCAAAGGTACACAATGTGTGTGAATGTAGTTTCAACCTAACTTTATTGGTACACCGTGCCTTTCCGGAAATCAACGTAACGGATCACGTATTCATCTGTTTTTACACGTATCAAATTCGGGTAGGCGGGCACCAGGTCCATTTCCTTGCCGGGTAGGGAACACAATACCCGTTTGTCGGGCGACAAAATGTGACTCGTATGATCGGTAACTACGAAAAAGTACCCATCGGGCAACGTTTCCAAACGCATAAGGAATTGAAAACCCGACAAAACCACTTTTCCGTCGCCCGAACACAGTTGCCGTTTCCCATCGGGTAGTTTCGACTGAAAAAACGTGCCCGGTTCGCCGTACCAATTGAATTCCATGTATTGAATCGGCAAAATTTCCCGGCCCAGCGTGTCGCGTATGCCGGTGCGGTTCAACGAATCGGTAACGTACACCCAGTGATTTTCAGGGTCGTAATTGCTTACGGGTTCTTTGCCAAAATCAAACACCATGCGGCCGGTGTAATCGAATACCACGTTTTTGGTGCTGTAATCAGATTCATATATTTCAGCAAACCAGCGGTTGCCCTTGGGGTTCCATGGAAACTGAGCCATACAAAAGGGCGTAAGCACGTTGCCGAGGGTGTCCATAAAGGCATACTTCATGACCCGACCATCGATCTCCCCCTTTTTGTAACGCACGTTTTGCGGCGCATCGTCGAACAATCGGCCAACAATGAGGTAACCGTTGCGGAATTTGTCGCTGATGTAATGCACTTCCACACTTTTCGTGCCATCCGGCGTGATGCTGTAAACCTTAGCGCCCTGCGGGTTGTGTTCCTGCGGTTGTCCCTTGTGCTCGGAATACATGTTTGGGCGAAGGATGTGGTATTCGAAGGCTGTTGGTTTTTGCACCCATTCGCCCCGCGTATTGATGATGCCCGATTGTTTGGCGTTGTTGAATACAGGAATGAGTCCCCATTTTACATATGGACCTTTGTAGCGGTTTTGCGGCAGGAAATAACCTTTCGGATTGATGGGATTCAGGTAGGCGTCGAGGATTTTGTAATTGTCGTTATCTTTTTCCAGCATCAAACAACCGTCGGGCGTACCGATGTTGATGTTGTTGTACGGATACTCCTGGGGTTTGTACACGATGCTGCCGTCGGGCAGGGTGAGTTGCCATCGGCCTCTAACCATATCGGGCACGAAACAGTTTTTAAAATCCACCACCCGCAGCGTTGGGGCAATTTGATCGGGAATGGGCAAACGTTCGCCCTTTAAAGTGAAAGGTGTGTACAGGTTTTTGTTGCGGTGCGTATTGGCCCACAGTATGGTGCCGTCGGGACCTTTTTCGGGAACGATGCGTGTGTATTTGCAAGGCAAAACTTCCTGTCCATCCATGCTGTAAAAACCGAATAAGCTGTCGCTGCGCATCACCAGAAAGCCGCTGGTGTCGCGTTGGCGTTCAATTTCCTGATAAACGGTTGGTATCAAGTTTTTTCCCTTGAGGTCGTAAAGACCCATGCCCCTGGGCCCGGTTACTTTGAGATTTCCGTAGTGCCCTTCCAACGTACGAATGGTATCGGAAACCATCAAGTCCAGGTTGGCAGTGAGCAGGGTGCGTACGGGACTGTTGTATTCGGGTGTGATTATGTAATAAGACTGATCGGCAGACGTCCAATTTTGACGGTATTCTATTTTGGAGCAAGTGTTTTCCAAAACAGGTTTTCCCTCGATGGTGATAAGATTGAAGCCGGAAAACTCTTTGGAAGCGATGAAAATTCCGCCCTGGGTGTATTCGAGGATGCCGTATTCGAACGGTAAAACGGTGTTTCCGGCGTAATCGATCACGCCGTAGAAGTCTTTTTTCCGTGCAAGCAGCCATTTTTCGGAGATGGCGGTCATTTCCATGTAAACTGTGTCGATCACAACACGTCCGTCGGCATCGATGAGTCCAACGTTGCGGGTATGGTGTTGGCCGGGGATGTGGTTCACCACAAAACGGTCGGGCTGCATGGCCCCTATGATGTTGCGGTACACAAATCCGGTGCGGAATTTCCCTTTTTCATCGGCCAGGGCAAACTTGCCTTCTGGTGAAGCCACAGCGATGTAGCCGTTTTTAAGGATGGAGCCGTTGACGTAATCCTGCGGAAAAATTTCCTTCAAATCGGTGTTGATAAAATTCACTTTACGCTCTCCTTTGATAACGCGGTGAAGACCGTGGAAAAACGTAAACGGCCCCGTAATGTAGTTTTCGTTCACGTAGTTGCCGTAAACAGGAACGGGACTTTTCAGTTTTTCAAAAGAAAGGTATTTGCGTGTTTCCCAACCGTTTTTGCCGTTTTTGACCAATAAAAATTCCTGCCAGTCGGAGCTGCGTAAGCAGAAAAAACCCGGCACGGTGTCGGGTTGTCCTGAAATGGACGTGGTGGTTGTAGCAACTTCTGCCACAGGTTCGTTCCAGGCTTTATACTGAATGGAGGCAGGCAAAACAACGCCGTCCTGCCTGATGACACGAACGTTTTGACTGCTGTCGGAAGCGAGCGCCAGTCCCTGCTCGTTGGGCAGCCAGGCTTTTTTAAATTGTGGTTGCGTCACCAGCTTGCCGGCAGTGTTGGCGAAACCATAAGTGCCGTTTGTGCCGGGAACAGGGACCAGTTTTTGGGCCAGGGAAGTGGTGCTGCAAAAAAGCAGTATCAAATAGGTAGGGTAACGCATGTTTTCAGGCTTTGCCGAAGCAGATTGTAGAGTTTTATGATTGCAATAGGTTTATATCGGATTTTAAGAAACTAAACGGCCTTAAAGCTGCATCGGTTTCTACCTTTGCCGGCAAAGATAGTTACCATGACACCGCTAGATACCATCAAACACTACTACGACTGCTTCAATAGCCAGGATTGGCAAGGCATGCTCGACCTCCTGCACCCCGATGTGCGCCACGACATCAACCAGAGCGACACGCAGGTAGGCATCGATGCTTACCGTTCGTTTTTGCAACACATGGACGAGTGTTATCAGGAAGTTCTTGAAAACATCGTGTACATGTCCGACGACTCCGGCACCCGTTTCGCCTGCGAATTCACCGTCAATGGCATGTACAAAAAAACCGACGGCCACCTGCCACCTGCCCACGGGCAAACGTATTCTTTGCCTGCAGGCGCTTTTTTGGAAATGCTTGAAGGCAAAATCTACCGCGTAACCATGTATTACAACCTGCGCGACTGGATCAAAATGGTGTCCGAACAAGCGCCATGAACCACGATTTGACTTACCAAAGTTTTATTGGGGCAAAAATTGTAAATGTTTTTGAACCACTCGCCGCTTTACGCATTGCCGTTTTTCAAAAATACCCATACCTCTACGAAGGAACGCTCGAATACGAACTCGATTACCTTAAAACGTACGCCAATTCGCCGCGGTCACTGCTTTTTGCGGTGTTTGATGGCGACCAAATGGTGGGTGCTACCACGGCACTGCCTCTGACCGACGAAACAGAAGAGGTGCAGGCGCCGTTTGTTGCAGCAGGCTACCGGCTTGAAGATGTTTTTTATTTCGGAGAAAGCATTTTGTTGCCTGAATACCGCGGCTTAGGCCTCGGCCACCGGTTTTTTGATGAGCGTGAAAAACACGTACGCAGTTTTGGGAGATTCAAATACACATCCTTTTGCGCCGTTCAACGTCCGGATGACCACCCTGCACGTCCATCAGATTACCAGCCGCTTGATGTTTTTTGGAAAAAACGCGGCTATGTGCCCATGCCGGTTCTGACCACCCAGTTTTCGTGGCCCGATCTCGGCGAAACCGAATCAACACCCAAAACGATGTTGTTTTGGTTAAAAGAACTTTGATCCCATGAACCTGCAAATGGCATCCGCGCAATATCCCGTCGGCCAACATGCTTCTTTCGATGAATGGCGTTTGCACGCAAACCACTGGGTGTCGGAAGCGGCGCACCACGGTGCGAAGCTGTTGTTGTTTCCTGAATACGGTTCCATGGAGTTGGTGAGCCTGTTGCCGGAGGAAGTACAAAAGGATCTTAAACTTCAGTTGGTTGAGATGCGGAGGTTTTACGATGATTTTTGTTCGGTGTATGCTGATCTGGCCCGACAATACAACGTTCTTATTGTGGCGCCAAGCTTTCCTGTTTTGCAACCGTCGGGCAAGGTATACAACCGCGCCAATGTATTTTCGCAACAAGGTTTGGCAGGTTGGCAGGACAAGCTCATGATGACGCGTTTTGAAAACGAGCATTGGGGCATACAGCAGGCGCCGCCATCCTTCAGTTTGTTTGAGGCGACGTGGGGCAGTTTTGGGGTTCAGACCTGTTACGACGTGGAATTTCCCATCGGTGCTGCGGTGTTGTGCCGCGCAGGCGCTTCCCTTATTCTGGCGCCGAGTTGTACCGAAACTGTGCGTGGCTCAACGAGGGTACACGTAGGTGCAAGGGCCCGTGCCTTGGAAAACCAGTGTTACACCGTGGTTTCGCCGATGGTGGGCAATGCACCCTGGTCGCCGGCTGTGGATGTAAACTTTGGGTACGCGGCGGTTTACAGCAGTCCCGATACCGGTTTGCCCGAAGAAGGCATCGTGGCTACCATGCCTGTTAATGAACCGGGCTGGCTGCAAGTTCATTTGGATCTGGCTGCACTGGAAACTGTTCGACGCGAAGGACAGGTATTAAACTACCGCGATCATCAGCAATTGCATTATGGCTTGTTTGGCAAAACGCCTGAGGTTCAACGCTTTCAAGTTTAAAGGAAAAGAATTTTAAATTATTTTCAAACAACACTTGCACAGATGAATAATGCGGGCTTATCTTTGCACCGCTTTAAGCAACCGGATTGGTAGTTCAGTTGGTTAGAATGCCGCCCTGTCACGGCGGAGGTCGCGGGTTCGAGTCCCGTCCAGTCCGCAAAAAGCAAGCCCGGTCAACGCAAGTTGATCGGGCTTTTTGTTTTTGGTACCAAAAGAAACTATTGCTCCACCTGATCGGGGTCCAGAAATAGCTGGGGGTGTTTTATTAGCAGGGTATCCAGGATGGAGTCGGGCAGTCCTTCCATTTTGTACAAGGAGGCTGTGGAACCTGCTTGTTCGGCGGTGAAGTTGGATTGATGAAAAATTGCTTTGGAGAGGTTTGCGTCTTCAAAGTTTGCCCGCGACACATCGGCGCCTTTCCAATGGGTATTGATGGCGATGGCTTTGCTCAGGTCGGCTCTGGAAAGGTCGGCGCCTTCGAAGTCGGCGCCGGTCAGGTTGCTCCATTGCAGGTTGGCGCGTCGCAAATCGGTGTCTGTTAAAACGGCGTCGGACAGGAGTGCCATCGAAAGGTTGGCGTACGACAAATCCGAGCCGCGGAGGTCGGCACTTCTGAGGTCGGCGCCGGTAAGATTGGCTTCAATAAAAACGACATTTCTCAAATCCGCGCTTTCAAACGACCCCCGTTTGAATATTTTTTGCAAGGTTGTGGAATCCAGGGGAAGCGACATCAAATTGATCAGAAGCTGTCCACGTTCCGGGCTGATGGGTTTTTTGATGAGCGAATCGCCTTCCAAAAATTTGTAGGGTTTAAAGGAGCGGCTTAGCGTAGCGATTTGCCGTATCAGCGATTCGCTGAGTTTGTATTCTTTTTTGTTTCGGGCTTCTTCCGACAGTCCTTTTTGCTGTTCGCCGATTTCCCTTTCCATTTTGTCGATGATGTTGCTCAAAAATACGATCAGGGCGCTCCGACGGTTGGCTTCTTCCAACTGCATCTGTCTGCTGATCATGTCGTTTTGACTTTGCAGAAGCGCGTTTTGGTTCATGAGCAGAAGGGTGCCCGTGAGTCCGCCGATGGCCACAAACATGCCCAGAATCCATTGCCACCACCAGTTACGCATTCGGGACCAAAAAAACTGGTGGGCCAAACGTGGAAGCAGGGAACGTACGCCGCTTCGGATGTCGGGCGGGGCATCTTTCAAAACATATTCCGCAATACGGTCCGTGACGTAGTTGGCAGCTCTTTGGGTATCTTCCAGGGCTGTATGCACGTTTTTGGGGCTTGTACCGAACAAACGTTTCGACAGGAAATTCCTGAAATAAAAAATGATGATGAAGGTAATGATCAGCAGGCCAAAAAGCAGATACGAGGCCGTGATGAGCACCTCTGTAAGCAGCGGTAGTTTTCCCAGGAAGAATTGCAGACCCGCAAAACCAACCAGAGCACCCACCATAAAAAAGGCGAGGCCGAGGCCGATGTTAAAGGTTTGTTTGGTGGGTTTATCTAGGTTTGGGTCGCTCATTTGTAAAATAGGATTGGCTAATTTGGGTCACAAAGTAGCTAAAAAATAAACTTATGACCTACAGCTTACTAAGGTCAGAATCTTCCTGTTAGTACCACCCCACCACCCGGAGCGCCGGACTGTCCACTACCGACTGTCAACTTTTAAAATCCAATCCAATCCATCCAATCCCCCAATCCTTAAAAAATCCCGATCCCGCAAATCCTTCGAATCCGGGTTTAGACAATAAAAAACGGCGCCCGGATATCCGGGCGCCGTTCACTGTATACAATTCACTTAAAAGATCCGAAGTTAAACAGGCTCTATGCGATCCTGTTCATCCAGTTTTTAAACTTCCAACCCAGCAGGTACATAACCGGCAGGATGATGAGGGTAATAAACGTGGCGAAACTGAGACCAAACACGATCGTCCACGACAAGGGGCCCCAGAAGGCTACCGAGTCGCCGCCGAAGAAAATTTTAGGGTCGCCGTGTGCAAACAGACTTTCAAAGTCGATGTTGAAACCAACAGCCAGGGGAACCAGACCAAGGATGGTGGCCGTAGCGGTAAGCAACACAGGTGTCATACGGATGCGGCCAGCTTCGATGATGGCTTCGCGGGTGGGCATGCCTTTTTCCCGAAGGAGGTCTGTAAATTCAACCAGCAATATCCCGTTTCGCACCACAATACCGGCGAGGGCTACAATACCGATACCCATCATCACGATGACAAAGTCCATGTTGAAAATGGCCAGGCCCAACAAAACACCCACCACGGAGAAAATAACCTCGGTAAGAATGATGAGGGTTTTGCCGAAGGAATTGAACTGTGTGATGAGGATGAGCAGGATCAGCATCATGGCGATGATCATGGCATTTCCGAGGAACGACATGGCTTCCTGTTGTTCTTCCTGTTCGCCGCCAAACGTTACGGTAACGCCTTCTTCAACCGGCGATTGGAAACCGAGCATGGCGCTTTGAACCTTGGCCACAACCTCGTTGGGGTTGTAATCGCCCAATACGTTGGAGGAAATGGTCACGAGACGTTCCTGGTTTTTGCGGCGGATACCACCGTAGGTATTGCCGTATTTCACATTGGCAAGCGCATCCATGGGTACCGACCGAAGCTGGCCGCCCATGTTCATGTCGCGGAACGTGATGTTCAGGTTTTCCACCGCGTTGATGTTTTCTCGCTGGTCGCGTTGCAGACGGATGTTGATCGGAATTTCGTCGTTGCCGTCTTTAAACGTGCTGGCTTCCTTACCAAGGATGGCCGTGCGGAATTCGCTGCCGATCTGCGCGCTGGATATGCCTTCGCGGCTGGCGCGGTCGCGGTCGATCTCAATGTTGATTTCCGGTTTTGAAACAACCAGGTCGCTGGCAAGTTCTTCAATACCGGGAATGGCCAACGAGTCGAGGTAGCGTTTAACGGCGGTGGATACCTTGGTGAGGTCTTCGAAATTTTCTCCACGGATTTCGATGGAGATGGGTTTTCCGACGGGCGGACCGCTTGATTCCTGATCGACGGTGATTTCACCGGCGGGGATCAGGCCTTTTACGGCTTCGCGTATTTTATCCTTGTATTGGGCTGTGCTTATGCCGTCCCGTTTGGCAAATTCGACGAATGCTACGCCTACTTTGCCTTTGTTGGTGGTGGCAGCGCGGTCGAACTGGTCGGCGGAAGCGTTTAAGGCAACGTTGGTGATCACCGATTCAACCAGGGGGTTGTCGCGGCCAATCACATCGTATACTTTATCTTCCACCTTGCGTATGAGGGAGTCGGTCACGTTTACATCCGTACCCACCGGCATGGTTAGGTACACATAAATGAAGTTGGGATCTGCTTTTGGGAAAAAGAGGACCTTCGGACTGCGTGAGGCCGTCAGCATAAACGAAAGCACGAACAAACCAACCATGGAACCCATCATCAGCCACGGACGGTTGAGTGCAAAGTTGAGGAAACGTGCGTATTGGTTTTGGAAGGAAGGCCATGCTTTGTCCTGGAAATAATTGACGGCTTTTTCCAAAAACAGGTTGTAAATCACCACCAACAAACCAAGAGTTACCGCAAAGTTGCCCATGCCGAAGCTACCGCTTGCGTAGAAATAAAGGGTGGCCAGACCAAACAACACGTAGCCGGCAATGGTACGGCGACGTGCTTTTACCGGGTCAACCGCTTTGGCTTCGTCGCCTTCTTTTTTCATAAACCACACTGCAAATACAGGGTTCATGATGTAGGCAACCACCAGCGAGGCCGTTAGAGTGATGATGAGTGTGACCGGCATGTAGTGCATGAACTTACCAATCGTTCCGCTCCAGAAAGCCAGCGGGAAGAAGGGCGCCAATGTGGTGGCGGTACCGGCCAAAACGGGCAGGAACACTTCACCTGCCGCTTTTTTGGCAGCCTCTACGATGCCGTGTTGTTCGTCGTGGTAAATGCGGTGGGTATTTTCAATAACCACAATGGCATCGTCGACCACAATACCAAGACCCAACAGGAAGGCGAAAAGCACGATCATATTGAGTGTGAAATCGATGCCCGGCAACACCATAAAAGCAATGGCCATGGACAACGGTACCGACATGGCCACAAAAATGGCGTTGGTAGCCCCCATAAAAAACATGAGGATGATGGTCACCAGGATAAAACCAATGATGATGGTGTTGATCAGGTCGTGCAGCGTAACGCGGGTGTTGCGGCTTTGGTCGCCGGTAATCACCACTTCCAGGTTGGGCGGAAAATCGTTGGTCTTCATGGTTTCCACGATGGCCTTGATTTTATCGGAAGCGTCAATCAGGTTTTCTCCCGAACGTTTGATGACGTTGAGGGAAATAACGTTTTTACCGTTCAGGCGGCTGAAACTTTCCTGTTCTTCGTGGCCCATTTTCACCTCAGCAATGTCTTTCAGGTACATTTTGGCGCCCGATTGCGAAGCCACAATGAGGTTTTTGATCTGTTCAATGTCGGTGAAGTCACCACGGATCGAGATGGAACGCGTCATGCCGCCGATGTCGACATTGCCTGCCGAAATGGTCAGGTTTTCGTAAGCGATGGCATTTTCAATTTCGCGGAAGGTGAGGCTTGCCGCGTTCATTTTGTACTTGTCGACGTTGATCTGAACCTCTTTCTCAAGTGCGCCAACCATGTCGACACGCGTGATTTCCTTCATTTCCTCGATGTTGTCCTTCAAGTCATCGGCGAAGTCTTTCAGCTTGTCGAGGCTAAAGTCGCCGCTGATGTTGACGTTCATGATCGGTATTTCGGAAATATCGAATTCGGTCACCGTAGGATCGGCGGGAAGGTCTTGCGGCAGTTCACGCTTGGCTTTGTCAACGGCGTCCTTCACCTTTTGTTTGGCGAGGGTAACGTCCATTTCTGTTTCAAACTCAGCGATGATGTTTGAAAAGTCCTGTACGGAATTGGAAGTTAACTTTTTGAGGCCATTGATGCCTTTGATTTCCTTTTCAATGTGTTTGGTTACCAGGCTTTCCATATCGGTAGGCGAGGCGCCAGGGTAAACAGTGGTAACAAAAATTTGTGGTACCACCACGTCTGGGAACCGCTCTTTGGGCAGCGATTGGTAAGATAGAAGTCCGGCGATCGATATAATGACGGTAATGATGAAAATACTCGTCCGGTTATCAATGGCCCAACTGGTTGGTTTAAACTCTTTCATGCTTTTACCTGTGTTGGAAGGAACTGAAAAGGGGTTATCAGAAAGCCACGGTTTCGCCGTTGTTTGCGCTTTGGTATCCGGTAGAGATGATGAAATCGCCGGCTTTGAGGCCATCAAGGATTTCCACCATGCCGTTGTAGTTGTTTCCCTGCTTGATTTTTACTTTTTGAACGGTCGCCTGTTTGTCGCCGGTTTTTTGGGCGGTGAGCACATATTCGCCCTCTTCGGCACTTTGAATGACGTTTACGGGAACAACGATGGCTTTGGGGTTCGTGTAGTCGGTAATTTTCATCACGGCGATCATGTTGGTGCGGTACTCGGCGTTTGCAGGCAGAGCACATTCCACGATGAACGTACGCGTCATTGGGTCGATGCTTTTGCTTACGTAGGTCACTTTGGTTTTGATTTCCTTTTTGATGTCGGGGAAATAAACAATGACCTGGTCGCCTTTCAACACTTTGGAGGCATAAGCTTCCGTAACTGAACCTTTAACTTTCAGATCGCCAAAGTTGATGATGTTGCACAACGGCATGCCCGGGGCGATGCTCTGACCGGCTTTGAGGATCACGAGATCGACGGTACCGGTGATTGGTGCGTAAATTTTGGTCTGTGCGAGTTGCTCGTTGGTGGTTGCGATGCGTTGTTCGATCGACTCAAGTTGTGTTTTTGCCTGAATAAACTGCATTTCGGTGCCAATTTTTTGGTCCCAAAGGCCTTTTTGGCGGTTGTACAGGTCTTGTGCCGTTTTGAGTTGTACATCAAGCTCCACAATTCCGCGACGGATAAGTTCGTCGTCGAGTTGGGCAAGGAGTTGGCCTTTTCTCACGACGTCACCATTTTTCACGTAAACACGGGTAAGCGAGCCAGGCATTTTGGCGGTGGCAGGCACACTTTCTTCGGCTTCTACTTTGCCTTGAAGGTCGATGAAGTGGCTGAACGTTTCGGTTTTTAATTCCTGAAGCGAAACAGTTTTGACGCGCTGAGGAGCGCCAGGTTGAGCACCGATCTCTTTTTCAAGGGCGGTGATCTCAGCGTCCATTTTGGCACGCTGATCTTTCAACGCAGCAAGTTGAGCTGCCTTGTCGGTTTCTTTTTGTCCGCAGGCGGCGAGAAAAAGGACTGCCAGCGAAATGGCAAAAATATTTTTCATGATGTTGGGTGTGTGGGTAAGGAAACGTTGGTTGTTGTTTGTTTTCATGCACTTAGTAACGCCACTGGCCGAGTGCTTTTTGCACGGCAACGCGGGCGGTGAGTAAGTCGTATTGTGCTTGAAGCAAATCGCGTTGGGCAGTGTACAATTGCAGGTCGGTAGCTACAAGTTCGAAGCTGGAACCAACACCTGCGGTGTATTTTTTCCTGGTGGTTTCTACGATGCGTTCGGTGAGCGCCAGGTTACGACGCTTGTTTGCCAATACGTTGAGTGCGTTTTCGTATTGGTTGCGTGCGTTATTGACTTCCAGTGTGATGGCGTTTTCCAATTGTCTTTTGCGTTCATCAATTTCATTGATGTCGATCATAACACGTTCACGTTTGGCGCGGGAGGTTCCACCGTCCCATACATTGACGCTGAGCGTAACGCCCACAACCGATGAAGGAA
>JADLBE010000097.1 GCA_020847915.1 Saprospiraceae bacterium
CGAAACCTACACCGATGCAGGTGTTTATACCCAGGTTCTGACAGCTTTTAACAGCTGTGACTCGACCATTACCCTGACACTGGAAGTTTTGCCCATTGCATCAAGCGGCATCGCTGCTTCCATTTGCAGCGGTGACACTTACGATTTCGACGGCGATATCCTGACCGATGCCGGCACATACACCCATGTGTACACGGCCTTCAACGGCTGCGACTCCACGGTGACCCTTACACTCGACGTATTGCCCGTACAATCCACCACCCTGGACATCAACATTTGCGAAGGCGAAACCTATACGTTCGACGGTGTTGAACTGGACGTTGCCGGCACCTACACGGCGGTATACACAGGCGTAAACGGCTGCGATTCGACGGTAACGCTCAACCTTGATGTTTTGCCCGTATCTGCTTCGGCATTTGAAGCCATCATTTGCGACAACGAAGTGTTTCCATTCAATGGCCAGGCCCTTACCGACGCCGGCACGTACACTGCCGTACTTCCGGCTTTTAACGGCTGCGATTCCACCATTACCTTTACGTTGATCGTGTGGCCTACATCTGCCACAGAGATTGAAGCTACGATTTGTGCCAACGAAACGTACGAATTCAATGGAGAAACGTACAACCAAACGGGCACGTACACGGCGGTCCTGCCAGCTTTCAACGGTTGCGATTCGACAATAACCCTGAACCTTTCGGTTCTTCCATTGGCTGAAACCAACCTTGCACTGAACCTGTGCGAAGGCGTGAGTTACGATTTCAACGGTCAAACGTTGACCCAGGACGGCGTTTACACGGCAGTGCTCACAGCTTTCAACGGCTGCGACTCCACCGTGAACCTGCAACTTGATTTTGTTCCTTTCTTTGCCGACTTCATCATCACCAGCATTTGTGAAGGTGAAAGTTATACGTTCGGCGGCCAGGACATTACACAGTCGGGTGAATACGTACAAAACCTGGTTTCCGTGGGTGGCTGCGATTCCACTGTAACCCTCATCCTGACGGTAAATCCGGTGGCTGTTACCAACCTGGCAGTCGACATTTGCGACGGCGAAACCTATTCGTTTAACGGCCTGGACCTCGACCAGGCAGGAACGTACACAGCATCATTCCAGACCGTAGCCGGTTGCGATTCGACGGTAAACCTCACGCTTGCGATTTTGCCCAACAGCGTTTCCTCAGTAGAAGCTTCGATTTGCGACGGCGAGGTGTACGGGTTTAATGGTTTGATCCTCACGCAGGCCGGTACCTACACCGCTTCGATCACTTCCTTCAACGGTTGTGACTCTACCATTACACTGACACTGAATGTGCTTCCTTTGGCCGCCACGACACTCGCTGCCTCGATTTGTGATGGGGAAGCTTACGACTTCAATGGAATGGCCCTCACGGTAGCCGGCACGTATACCGACGTATTGACTGCCTTCAACGGTTGCGACTCGACGGTTACCCTTTCGCTTAATGTATTGCCACTTTCGAGCTCACAAATCACCGCACAGATCTGCGATGGCGACACGTACGCCTTCAACGGCCAGGCACTTGAACAGTCGGGCACGTACGCCGGCATATTCACTGGCTTCAACGGTTGCGACTCCACTGTAACCCTCGTGCTCACGGTTGCTACCGAGCTCACCACCGAGCTTAATGCCGCCATCTGCGAAGGTGAAATGTACACATTTGATGGCACAGACCTCGACACCGAAGGTTCATACACGTTTGTTTACACCGCCCAGGGCGGATGCGACTCTACGGTAACCCTCAACCTGAGTGTGTTCCCCAACGTGAGCACAAACCTTGAAGTAAACATTTGCGCCGGCGAAACGTATCCGTTCAACGGACAAGTGCTCGACCAAAGCGGCAATTACACGGCTTTACTCAATACGGTAAACGGTTGCGACTCAACAGTGAACCTCGTACTTACGGTGCTGCCTACCTATACCGGTGAATTGAACGCAAGCACCTGCAACGGTGATCCGTTCGAATACGGTGGTTCTGTTTTGAACCAGTCGGGTTCCTACCAGTTTACCCTGACGGCGGCCAACGGCTGCGACTCCATGGTGACCGTGAACCTGACCATTTACCAGGACATTCCGCCTACGGTTATTATTGCAGAGATTTGCCAGGGAGAATCGTACGAATTTTTCGGAGAAACCCTGGTCATGGGAGGCACCTACACAGAAATCCTTGAAACACCTGCAGGTTGCGACTCCATCATCGGGCTGTTGCTCACCGTCCTGCCCAATTTGACCACCACGCTGAACGAAAGTTTGTGCGAAGGGGATTCGGCATTTTTCAACGGAAACTTTGTGAGCGCTCCGGGCGTGTACACTGCAGAACTCACGGCTTTTAATGGCTGCGACTCCACCGTAACACTCACCTTGACGGTGACGCCGGTAGACAACGGCTTAACCCTTTCGGGCAACACCCTCACCTCCTCGGCGCAAAACGCCGATTACCTGTGGATCGATTGTGCAACGGGTTTCCCTGTGAATGGCGCTACAGGCCAGAGCTTTACACCCGAAGCATCGGGCTCTTACGCAGTGTTTGTGACCCAAAACGGTTGCAGCCGTTTGTCGGACTGCGTACAGGTGATCGGTACAGCAACCAACGAGCCTGAAAACGGTATCGTATGGCAACTTTCGCCCAACCCGGCCGTTTCGGAAACCAACATCCGGTTTGAACAACCACTCCGCAGCGATTGCACCATCGAACTTGTTGACGCTTCAGGTAAAATCCTGCGCACAGAGCACATTGCTCAAGGCGCAACGTTTGTTATCCTCGAACTCACCAACATGCCCGAAGGCATGCTGTTCGTGCGTTTGAACGACGGACAAAATATAGTGATTAAGCGTTTGGTTAAAGCTACGCGCTGAAAATAGTCGTCAGTCGACAGTCTACAGTCAACAGTCGGCAGTCCGGATTTTTAGGACTGTCGACTGTCGACTGTTGACTGACGACTGATTATCTTCGCCGCATGAGTTTTGAAGACATCCTGCGCGACATCAGGGCCAAAAGGTTCCACCCCGTGTACTTTCTGCACGGGGAGGAACCTTTTTTTATTGACCGTATTGCGGAAGCCATTGAGGATCATGCACTTCCGGAGGCCGAACGCGGTTTTAACCAAACGGTATTGTACGGCAAGGACACCGAGCCCATGCCCTTGCTCGACACCTTACGCCGGTATCCGATGATGGCCGAAAGGCAGGTCGTTGTTTTGCGCGAAGCGCAGGACATGAAAGGCATCGCCGATTTGGCTTCGTACCTGGAAAAACCCATGGCATCCACGCTTTTTGTGCTTTGTTACAAACACAAAAAGCTCGACATGCGCACCAAATTCGGGAAAGCTTTGATGGAAAAAGCCCTCGTTTTTGAAAGTAAAAAACTGTACGACAACCAGGTAGCCGACTGGATTGCCGGGTATTGCAAATCAAAAAAACTGGGCATCGAACACGCGGCTTCGGCGCTAATGGCCGAATACCTGGGTACCGATTTGAGCAAAATTGCCAACGAGGTCGACAAACTCGCTTTGAACCTGCCGGCAGGTTCAACGGTAAGCGAGGCCAACGTGCAGGAATACATCGGCATCAGCAAAGAGTACAATACGTTTGAACTGCAAAAAGCCATGGCCGGTCGCGATGTGGCCAAAATGGCGCGTATGGTGCATTATTTTGCAGAAAACATCAAAAAAAATCCACTGATTCCTACGATCGCAAGTTTGTACGGCTTTTTTTCAAAAGTGTACACGTTGCATTTTTACGTGGGTAAAACCGATGCCGAACAGGTGAAAGCATTGGAACTGCGCAGTGAATGGTTTTTAAAAGATTACAAACTTGCATTGCGGCATTATTCCCAGGCGCAATGTGAGCATATTCTTGGTTTGTTGCACGAATATGATTTGTATTCCAAGGGGGTGGATGGCGGACAGCCGGAGGAGGAATTGCTGAAGGAAATGATTTGGAAAATGTTGCACACTGCATAAAAATCTGTTTTAATCTGTGCTCGAAGATCTGTGTCATCTGTGTACCATTACGATGTGCGATGGTACACAGATGACACAGATCTTCGAACACAGATTAAAACAGATTTTAATTATAAAATAGTCTCAAATGGCCATCCTCAGGTACCTGCGTAAAAACCTGCGTTACTACTTCAACCTTTCGCCCGACACGGCTGAAAACGAACAAATCGACGCCAACATCCGGGGCGGAGTAGAGTTTAAAGGTACCAACCTTTGGGTGCTCATTTTTGCCATTTTTATTGCATCCATCGGATTAAACGTTAATTCCACGGCCGTTATCATCGGCGCCATGTTGATTTCGCCGCTGATGGGCCCCATCATGGGCGTGGGGTATGGCATGGGTATCGTAGATTTTGAGTTGATCCGCAAATCGGGTAAAAACCTGGCGGTTGCGGTACTTTTCAGTCTGCTTACTTCGGCTGTTTATTTTTTTGTCACCCCACTCAACGATGCCAGTTCGGAATTGCTGTCCCGCACGTCGCCGGCATTTTGGGACGTGATGATCGCGTTTTTTGGTGGTTTGGCAGGCATCGTGGCTGTAACACGCAAGGAAAAATCGAATGTTTTGCCGGGCGTGGCCATTGCCACAGCGCTGATGCCGCCTTTGTGCACCGCGGGGTACGGATTGGCCACCGGCAACATGTATTATTTTGCCGGGGCTTTTTACCTGTTTTTCATCAACAGTGTATTTATAAGTTTTTCCACTTTTCTGATTGTCAGGTATTTAAAACTGCCATTGCGGGAGTTTGTAGATGCTGAAAAAGGCAAACGTATGCGTCGGTACGTATACCTCACGGTATTGGTAACCCTGGCGCCAAGTTTGTACCTGGCTAAA
Source organism: Saprospiraceae bacterium (assembly GCA_020847915.1). Taxonomy (GTDB): domain Bacteria; phylum Bacteroidota; class Bacteroidia; order Chitinophagales; family Saprospiraceae; genus M3007. The sequence goes on from JADLBE010000097.1 coordinate 4,853, forward strand.
AAATTGGTGGAAGACAGCATTTTTCAACGCGCTGCCGAATCGTTTGTAAATACGGAATTGAAATTTGAAAGCAGTTTTGTGTTGCGCACCAACATCGATCCTCACCAAAGAAGTATAGAAACAGTGGTTGTTGGCAAGTCGTTGACAGACAGTGTGATGCAGGTTTTACAGTCCAAATTGCCCAATTACCATTTGGAAAATACCAACCTGGTGTTTGTGCAGCAGGGTCTGGATGGTGGCGAGGCGGAAACACGGAGTATGCGCAGTGCCATGTTGCGTGAAATCATTGCCGAAAACAGGTATTTGATTGATCAGAAAGACGCGCAGATTTTGCAATTGCAAAACAAAATCAAAGCGTATGAACGGCATCAAAACACCGAAGCCTCCCTGGCGATGGAAATGAAAACACTGTTTCCTGAAATCAAATCGGTGGTTATTACCGATGCCCTTTCGCGGAGGCAGGACGGCGTGGTGGATACGTTTTTGCTCACGGTCATAGAATCGAGTAGACAACTGGGCGACAAAAGCAAAAACATATCCGAATGGTTGCGCATCAAAACGGGTGTCAACAACGTTAAAATCATTTATCAGTAATACGTTTTACCTGCATTTCAAAACTTGCTCACCAAATGTACGCAACCTACACCGTAGCCGCCGGCGACACCCTTTACGGTATCGCCAAAAAATTCGGCATGACAACCGACGAGCTCACCCGCATCAACGGCTTAACTTCCAGCAGTTTAAAACTTGGTCAACAGCTCAGGGTGGTAGCTCCGGCAGGAACAACCACAACACCACCAACTACAAATACTGCCGATAAAGGCGCCAAAATGACGGCTGCGGGCAGTTCTTCCGCAGCTTTTCAAGTGACTAAAGTGCCCGAAGGTGATTTCCAGCGCATCACCATCACGGTGCCCAATTGCGGCGGACAAACAATACAGGCACGCATGCGCGACAACATCAATTATTCGAGCCACATGGTGTACGCGGAAGGTGTTTCGTACGCAGGCATGTCGAATGTGGTGCCCGACGTGGCCACCATACAGCAGGTGGGACTTTCCACCCAGCAGGCCCGGGCGTTGCAGTACGTTTCAACCCACGAGGGTAAGTTCGACGCCATCAACAGCTACGACAAGGCCATTTTTTCCTACGGATTCATCCAATTTGCCGGCGCGGCTGCCGTAGGTGCGAGCCTGAACCGTGTGATGGCGAGTATGAAAACCAACGCTTCAGCGGCGTTTAACCGTATTTTTCAAAGCGTGGGCATCGATGTTTCGGGCGGCGTGGTAACGGCGAATGGCAACAGCGGCGACAACGCCTGGCTGTACATTCAAAAAAACCTGCCTTTGTACGGCGCATTCATCCAGGCCGGTTTCGACAAGGAACTGGTGCGCGAACAACTGCGCATGGCCAACGATTTGTACGTTCAGCCCGCGCTCAACTGGAAACTCGATGTGAATGTGGGCGGCATCAATGTAGCCATACCGAAACTGAGCAGCATCCTGAAATCGGAAGCCGCTTTGACCATTGTCATCGCGTTGGCGATCAACCAGGGCAACGGCGGTATGGGCCGCATGGTAGCCGACGCCGTGGGCAGGGTAGGGGCGCAATCGGGCCTCAACACTGCAGCCGCATTGGCGCAAGTGGACGAGCGCAAAGTGTTTGAAACCCTTATACAAGTCCAAACCGACAAACGGGTTTTGGATAGGGTGAATGGGGTGTTGGGTTCGGGAATGAGTTTTGGGAAGGTGTGAGGTGTCATCTTCGAGGCACGAGAAGGTGATATAGCGCTCCTGCCGGAGCGCCGGGACATTGGGGTGGGCGCTAGTGGGAGCCATTCTGTATTTCGGTATTTTTAACTGGTTGTACCAATTGATTGGAGATGAATTTTTCCGAGGACCAACAGTTCTTTCCTAATTTTACCCCATCAACCCACGCCCTCCCATGTTCAAACTTTGCAATTTTCTGTTGCTCGCCTGCCTGTTCCTATTCACCCACGCCGCGGCGCAAAACCTCAATACCTACGAAAAACCTACAGAGGCTCATCAGTTGATCCGGGGTACCAACGTGTCCATGATTCCGCCGCCGGGTTTTGTACAAAGCAGCAACATGAAAGGTTTTCAAAACCCGGAAGATCCTACGTCCATGATCATGTTGATCGAAATTCCCGGACCGTATTCGGAAATTGTTGGGGGATTTACGGCAGAGCAGATGCTAACCAAAAACATGGTTTTGCTTGAAAAACAGGAGGTAAAACTGGGTGGATTCGACGGTTTGTTGCTTGCCATAGACCAGGAAGCGAACGGCATGTTTTTTTCCAAATGGCTGCTCGTGTACGGCGACGCGTCCAAAACCACCATGATCAATACCGTTTATGTAAAAGATTCGGTAGTGCTGGGCGAACAGATGAAGGCCTGTCTACAAAGCACGGTTTTCGATCAGGGCGTGTCGGCCAATCCGCGGGAAAACCTCGATTTTACACTTGATGAAACGCGTGGCGACCTGCAGTTTTGCGCCGTGATGGGCAATGGTATGGTGTTTTCGCGCGACGGGAAACTGCCGACAGATCACCCGGATAAGGTGGCGCTGATTACAGACAAGTCGTTCGCCAAAGTGGAGATTGGGGACCAAAAGCAGTTTTGCATCGACCGGCTGAAAAAATACCCCGATCCAATGCGCCTTCCGGCTTACAAAGACCTGAAACCTGTGAAAATCGACGGTCTGGAGGGATACCAGTTGTTTACAAACAACCTCAACAAACCCGAAGAATCCATGATGCAGGTTTTGCTTTTTCCTGAAGAAGGCGGATACTACATGATGGTGGGTATTTACCTGGAAAACAATAAAAAGTCGCGGAAAGACCTGGAGGCGGTGGTAAAAACGTTTAAACGCAAGGGGTGATTTTACCCCACAACCTCCCCTACCTCCATACCCAAAAACGCCTCCCACGACAAACCGCCGGCACCGATGAGCAGCATTTTGTCCGGATGGAATTTTTGCCGGAACGTTTCCATGCCACCGGTTGACCGGGCCATGCCGGACTTAACTTCCAGAGCAAGTGTTTTGCCGCGGTGTTTCAATACAAAATCAACCTCTTCATTGCCTTCGCGCCAATAGAACAATTGTGCGTCGTTTTGCCTTGCAAAATTGAGCAGGTGTGTGCCTACGGCCGATTCCACGAGCCGACCCCACTTATCCGGTTTTTGCCTGATTTCAGATAAGGTTTCAGGAGTTTGAGCCGACAGTAAGGCGTTGTTGTGCACTTGAAATTTTGGACTGGACTGACGCTGGCGCAACACTTCGCCGTTGTATTTTTCCAAACCACCCAGCAACCCTGCCGAATCGAGCAGTTTTAAATAATGTGCCAGGGTGGTGGTGTTGCCCGCGTCGAGCAGTTGACCGAGCATTTTGTTGTAGGCCAGGATTTGTCCGGAGTACAAACAACCCAACTCGAACAAACGCCGGAGCAGCGCCGGTTTGTCTACCCGTGTCAAAGACAAAATATCGCGCGTAATGCTTGGTTCGATGAGCGCATCAAGCACGTACTTTTTCCAACGCAATTCATCCTCCATCAAACGCGCGGCACCAGGATAGCCGCCGAACCAAACGAACTGTTCGGCCGTGACCCCAAAAGCGGAGCGCATTTCCCCAAACGACCAATGGCCTAGGTAGGTCAACTCAAAACGCCCGGTGAGCGATTCGGTCAGACCCTGCTGCAACAAAAGGCGCGAAGAACCGAGCAAAATGACCTTAAGAGGCGTGCCATGGCGTGTGTCGGCATCCCAGTTGGCTTTAACCGTTTCGCTCCAATTGGGCACTTTTTGAATTTCATCAATGGCCAGGATA
>JADLBE010000098.1 GCA_020847915.1 Saprospiraceae bacterium
TCAAAATCTTGCTTCAGACAGCACTTACACATTCGTATTCAACAATTTACAGGGATGCGACTCTACCTGGTTGGTTGAAGTCATCGGGCTTGACAGCAGCCTGAACTTCCTGACCCTGCAGGCGTGTCACGATGAAACCGCTTCTTTCAACGGTCAAAATCTTACTTCAGACAGCACTTACACATTCGTATTCAACAATTTACAGGGATGCGACTCTACCTGGTTGGTTGAAGTCATTGGACTGGACAGCAATTTAAACTACCTAAACCTGGTGGTTTGTCCGGGCGAAACAGCGGCTTTTAACGGCCAAAACCTCGCGCCCGACAGCACTTATACGTTCCTGTTCAACAACTTACAGGGTTGCGACTCCACCTGGGTCGTGCAGGTTTCAGAGCACAACTTGCCGGTTTTTGATTTGGGCGCCGATCAGAACATTTGCCAGAGCAGTTCGCCTTCCTTCAATCTGCCGACAGGGTTTGTTGGATGGTCCTGGCAACCTGCAAGCGGCGTGGATTGTGCTACCTGTCCGGTGGTTAATTTACAGCCCAATTTGGGTCTGAATACCTACGAGGTGACAGCACAAACGGCCGAGGGTTGTACGGTAGCCGACACCCTGGGATTGATGGTTTTCCCCGACACCGTGTACCTGAACCTGGACACGAGTTTTTGCGCCGGAAGTGTGTTGAATATTTTGGGACAAAACATTACAACCGACACCCTTTTGATGATCTTTTTTGACGGGCAGGCATCGTGCGATACCCTCCTCACCGTACATGCCGTGAGCATTGCTCCCGTAGAGGAAACCCTGGTTTTGGAGGCCTGTTTGGGCGATTCGGTGCTGGTTCAGGGTGTTTATTTGCCGGCAGGCGCTTCACAAACGTTTGTTTACACCGCCGCATCGGGTTGTGATTCGTTGGTACATGTGAACGTTTTACAACTTGATACTTCCCAAACAACCATCAACTTAGCAAACTGCCATGGTCAGGCGGTTGTTTGGAACGGACAGGAGCTTTTGCCCGGAAACACGTATTTGTTTCCGTTCAGTGGCCAAAACGGTTGCGATTCTACAGTGGCAGTACAGGTGAGTGCCCTTCCCGGTCCGATTGTTTCCCTGCCATCCGACACGCTCTTGCTGCTTGGCCAAACCATTGACCTTACACCGGCGGTTTCCGGTCTTGCTCCATTCACATACGTCTGGCAACCAGCGGGTTTATTGAGTTGCAACACCTGTGCAAACCCCACCGCCATGCCCCTTGCCGACACCTGGTACAGCGTGACTGTGACCGACGCTTCAGGGTGCCAGGCAACCGATTCGGTACAGGTGCGCGTCAATCCGGAATGTGGGTTGTATGTGCCCAATGTGTTCCGGCCGGACGACGATGGAATCAACGACCATTTTTATCCTTTCGCCGGCGATTGTGTTCGCGAAGTACTCTATTTGCGCGTGTACGACCGTTGGGGAGAGTTGGTTTTTGAGCGGAAAAATTTCGCGGCGAATACGGAAATCATGGGTTGGGACGGGAAGTTTCGCGGTGATCCCGCCTTGCCTGGAGTTTATGTTTGGGTTGCGGAATTTGAATATTTGGATGGCAGTAAAAGTGTTGAAAAAGGAGATGTAACCCTAATAAATTAAATTATACCTTTTCTTTACAGGGTGTATTTTTTGACAAATATTTTTTCTACGAAAAAATATTTGTCAAAAAATGCACCCTATAAAAAAAAGGTCATGAAAAAATTGTTTTTGATTGGTAAAAATTAATTTAAACGTGTTTTCCCCTTCCATTAATCAGCTTTCTTTACTACTTATAATTTAGGGGTAAATGGGTTGAATTTGTTGTTAAAAAATCGCCATCATTTGTCCAAAACCGGCATGAATACAACCTGACTTTTTCGCAAAACTTCCACAAATTGCATTCAGAAATACAACCCACCCACCCAAGCCGAAATGACAAAAAATCTATCTGTTTTTTCCCTGCTTTTGCTGCTTGCCTTCACCACTTCAGCTCAAAACGTGCCATTTTGCGCAGCAGACCTTTTTTACCATCAAGCTGACGAGGCGACGAAACTCAAACAACTGGAACTCGACGCTGCCTGGGCAGCACACACGCCTGCACAGTCCCGGTCGAATGTGGAAACCATTCCCGTTGTGTTCCACCTGGTGCACAACAACGGTCCGGAAAACCTCACCGACGCCCAGGTAACACAAGCCCTTGCCTGGCTGAACCAGGCTTACAACAACTCCGGCCCTTTTTTCCAGGGCAGCGGGGCGGACGTGCAGATACAGTTTTGTCCGGCCCAACGCACCCCAAACAACCTCGCCGCCAACGGCATCACACGCACGGTGAGCACACTTACCAACCTCACCGTAGAATCTCAGGACGGCCAACTGAAAAACCTTATCCGTTGGGAACCAAAGGAATACATCAACATCTGGGTGGTTTCTGAAATCAATTCCACCACCTACGGCCCCGCCATCAACGGCTACGCATACTTTCCCTCCTTCCATGGCAACAACGCCGACGGCATCGTGATTGAAGCCAACCGCCTGCTGAGCTCGGGCGACATCGCCTCACTCGTTCACGAAATGGGCCATTATTGGGGGCTTTACCACACCTTCCAGGGCGGTTGCAACAACAACAACTGCCTTACCGACGGCGACCGCGTGTGCGACACGCCGCCCGACCAAAGCACATCGTGGCTGCTTTGTGGACAAACGGTAAACACCTGCAACACAGAGGTTCCGGATGTACCCGACATGACGAACAACTTCCTCGACTACGGCAACAGCAACTGCATGCACGATTTTTCGCAGGGACAAGCCGACCGTATGAATTTTTTCCTCGAAGGCGCCCGCGCAAGTCTGCTCGAAAGCAAAGGTTGTTTGCCCCCATGCCCCACCCTGGTGACAGCTGCATTTGTCATTCCGGCAGGCAACCTTTACGCCGGACAAACCGTGCAGTTCAGCAACACGAGCCAAAATGCCATCCAATACCAATGGCAGGTGAACGGACAAACCATCAGCACCCAACCCCAGCCGGGCTACACCTTTACCACACCCGGCGTTTACACCGTTCAACTCACAGCTTTTCCGGTGAATACGACGTTGTGTGAACCCGACAGTGTGACACAAACCGTGCAGGTGGTGTGTCCGGTCACGGCTTCGGTCTCTGTGAGCAACACCAGCCCGGTCATTTACGAACCCGTGGTGGTGACCAACAACAGCCAGAATACTACCCAAACAACCTGGCTGCTGAACGGACAGCCGCTGAACCCAGCGCCGGACACGCTTGTTTTTGACACCGAAGGCAGTTATTTGCTTGAAATAACAACCGGAAACGGCTTTTGCGAAGCTTCGGATGCCGTTTTGGTATTGGTTCAGGATTCGTGCAGGCGTTTTACATTTGTGAAGGAGTTCGTTGGGCAAGGGTATTCTGAACCGAAAATTATTCCAGGACCTGACAACGACATGGTTGTGGCCGGCGCAGGCGGCGGCATTTACGGGTATGTACAAACCGACGGGTTGGGAAACCTCACGCTGGACCGCATCAGCAGCACCGTCAGCGGATATGTAAAAGGCGCGGCCATTTTGCAGGACGGCAGGGTGGCCCTGATTGGAAACAATGAATTCCTCGACGAAGAAGGTTTGGTAATTTTGGTGGAAAACGACGGTACCGCATCGGCACGCAGTTACGTGCCGCTGAACCCTCAGTTTGACGTAATGTTGGCTGTTCGGGCTACCTCCGACGGCGGATTCATCGTTTGTGGCAGTTCCCGGCCTTCCTCCGGAGGTGTGACGGGTGGTTTGTACCTCAAATTCGATGCTTCGTTCAACCTGGAATGGAGCCGAAACTACCGCGACGGCTTCACCGTTGTGTACGACATCCAGCAATTGGATGACGGCGGCTTCATCGCCTGCGGTGTACATCCATCGGGCAGCCAGATTGCAGGCTTGATCCACCGGCTCGATGCCGCAGGCAACCTGGTGTGGAGCAAAAACTACAATACCCCCGCCAGCGGCGCCGGTTTTATGGGTTTGGCGGCCATTCCGGGTGGCGACTTTTTGCTGGCCGGACAAACACAAGGGTATTATGCACCACAGGATTATTTGTGTATTGACTCCGAACTGTGGATGACCCGCATTACGGCCTCGGGAGATGTCGTTTGGTCGAACCTGTACACCATACCCGAACCTTTGTGCCTGCACAACATTTCGGCAACAGCACAGGGAAGTTTGCTGCTTTGCGGCGTAAGTGCTTTTGTGAATCCTAAACCGTTTTTTCTTCACATCGGCCCCAACGAACAAGTCTTTTTTTCCAAAAGGCCGGACGTGCCCGGACGGTTTACTTCCATAGCCCCTTTGAACGATGGCGGTTATGCCCTGACACTCAAAACGGACCAGGAAATACTGCAACTTCACCGGGTAGATGCTCTGGGCAACAATGGGACATGTTCTGCCACCGATTTACTCCTCACGATTACTCCGGTTGTTGTGATGGTGGGCGATGCCCCCATGACGTCAGGCGCTGTTGCCCCATTGGCCTTTAGGAATGAATATTTTTACGAAGGTGGCCCGGCAACTACAACACTCTGCGAATTCACCTGCGACAACATCAGCCCCAAACCCGAAATCTGCAACAACGGACAGGACGACGATGCCGATGGGTTGTTTGATTGCCTTGATCCCGATTGTGATTGTCCGTCGAACCCTTGCGAACCGTCGGAATCCAACCTTTGGTATTTTGGCCTAAACAAAGGCCTGGATTTCTCCACCGACCCTCCGACTGAACTCAATGACGGTCAGACCTCAAGTCAATATGGGAACAATGCATCAGTCATCAACGACGCACAAGGGAATCTCATCATGTACTCTGACGGTTTGAACGTATTTAACCGAAACCATCAGGTCATGCCCAACGGTGTTTTGAGTGGACTGGTCTTTTCAGCTGAAACGATGATTTTGCCACATCCGGGGGAGCCCGGCGAGTATTACGTCATCAATGCAGGACCATTTGTTTCCGACGACCCGCGATACGCCGTGGTCGACATGGCCCTCGACAATGGCTTGGGCGACGTGGTACCTGGGCAAAAAGACCTGTCGCTGATCGATCTTCCACCCTTTGAAAGCATCGTTGTATCACCCAATATTGTGGCTGTCCGATCGTGTTCATTTGATGGATATTGGGTATTGTTGCATTCCGTACAAGGCAACCAATTCCTGCGATACCGAATCGACCAGGACGGGTTGTATCCGCTTCCCGTAGTTACACCTATTGGCACGGCGCCAAACATTCCGAACTTTTTTGTTGAACGCATCCTGAAATTTTCACCGGATGGCACACGCATCGCCCTGAGCGCAGGCAAGGATTATATCGAGTTGTTCGATTTTGATCCTACGTTGTTTGGCTTGGTCTCCAATGCCATAACCGTGACCATGCCCGAAGCCGGCGACATCGGCGGCCTGGAGTTTTCACCTGAAGGACGATTCCTGTATGTTGTTGTGGTTCAACCCGACAATGCAAAATCGCAAATCTGGCAATTCGACCTCACGGCTTCATCAGGACCGGGCATTGAAGCTTCAGGCATTCTGGTTGGTGAAAAGCCCATTTCCCTCGACATTTCTATCAACAAAGCCCAACTTGCTCCCAACGGAAAAATTTACCTGGCTTCTACCGTCAATGGTTTGGGCGCTCCGTCAACGAGCCTCGACATCATTCACCAACCCGATGTACGTGGTGTAGCCTGTTTGTTCCAGCCCGACGGTTTGCCTTTGTCCGGTTCGGGTGGATCGCTGGGCGGTTTGTGCAATTTCCCGGCGTCCTTTTTCCGAAAACCAAACATCGATTTTTCGGACAATGCAACCGACAGCATCTGCCTCTTAGGCGCCTCTAAAACCCTTCAGTACCAGATCAAATACGTCGATTGTGGCGTGGATTCCATACGTTGGGAACTTTTCGGACTGTCGGGCAGCATCGAAGAAAACTACCAATACGCCAACGTAACCTACACCGAACCCGGTGAAGGTTTGCTCGTGGTTACGGCCGTGGGCGACTGCATACCCGCTGCCGACACCCTGCACATCCGCGTGTTTGGCGCCCAGCCACAAGGCATTGATCTGGGCCCCGATACTGTCACGGTGTGCGACAACGGCATCGCCACCTTCAACGCCGGAAGCGGGTGGTCGCGCTACCGGTGGCCCGACGGCACCGTGGATTCCACGTTCAGCACCTTGTTGCCCGGTACGGTTTGGGTGGAGGTGTGGGACGCCTGCAACTTCCGCTACACCGACACCGTAACCGTGCTGGTCGCCCCCGAATCACGCCTCAGCGTAGGCCTCGATACCAGTCTGTGCAGCGGCACAGACCTGTTTTTCCAACGCCCACCCAACTTCACCACCTGGCAATGGACACCCGAAGGCCTCACCGCTTGCGATACGTGTTTGCAGGTCACAGTTCCCGTAAACAATGACCAAACGTTTATCCTTTTTGGCCAAACAACCGACGGTTGCATTTCGCTCGACACGTTCACCATCAACGTTTTGGACACCCTCTTTTTTACCCAAAATTTTACTTTTTGTAATAACGACAGCGTGCTTGTTTTTGGCGTAAGCCTTCCTGCCGACACGACGGCGTTGTTCTTTTTCCAAAACAACGGCGCCGGGTGCGACAGCCTGTTTACCGTAAATACCACCGGAATCGAACAGCCGATTTTGCAAATCGACACATCGATTTGCGACGGACAAACATTTGTATATCAGGGATTTGAATTTCCGTCCGATACCTTCGCACTGGTGTCACTACCCTCCCCTGCCGGCTGCGACACGTTGTTGGAAATCAGCGTTTCACCGTTGCCACAACCAACCATTCAACTGCCTGCCGATACCACACTCAAAATTGGAGGAAGCATTACCCTTGCCGCCCAGGTGACCGGATTTGCAATCCTCTCCTGGACGCCCTCCGACGGTCTGAGTTGCAACGATTGCCTCTCGCCCGAAGCAGACCCTTTGGAAACAACGCTGTACAGTCTGCAAGCCACCAACGCCAACGGCTGCACTGCTGTTGATGAAGTTTTAATTACCGTACTCAACGAATGTTTCCTCTACATCCCCAACGCTTTCACGCCCGACGGCGACGGCACCAACGACGTGTTTTACCCGCGCACCGATCCGTGTGTTAAACGTGTCCTAAGTTTTGCAGTGTTCAACCGCTGGGGTAAAGCGGTGTTTGCACGCAACGATTTTGAACCCAACGAAGCGTCGCTTGGCTGGAATGGCGATGGGCATCCGATGGATGTGTACCTGTGGAAAGCGGAACTGGAATACGTGGATGGACGGGTGGAAAACCTTCAGGGTGAGGTTACGCTTTTCCGTTGAAAAGGGATTTGAATGACGAAATACGAGATTTGAAATTTGAAATTTGAATTTAAAGGGCCCTCACTCCGCCAATTTGTCTGAATCAGGATTCTCAGGATTGTAGGATTTACAAGATTTTGCGCTCGAAAAGTGAAACAATGATCCATTTACCAAGCGCAAAATCATGTAAATCCTACAATCCTGAGAATCCTGATTCAGACAAAAAGGCGGAGTGAGAGCATTAAATTCAAAAATCAAATTTCAAATTTCGTATCTCTTCAATCAAATCCTTCCTACGCCGGCCGATGCTCCCCAAAAAACGGCAGCTCCAAATCTTTGCCTGAAACAACAACTTGCGAAAGGTCGAAGTCCCAGTCAATGTTGAGTTTGGGGTCGTCGTAACGCAGTCCGCCTTCGGCGTCTTTGTTGTAAAAATTGTCGCATTTGTAAACAAACTCCGCCGTTTCGCTAAGCACAAGGTAGCCATGGGCAAAACCGCGCGGTACATACAACTGCCTTTTGTTTTCCGCGCTGAGCACGATGCTGAACCATTCACCGTAGGTAGGTGAATCGGGCCGCAGGTCGACAGCCACGTCGAGCACTTCCCCTTCCACCACGCGCACCAGTTTGGCCTGGGCATGTTCACCGGCCTGGTAGTGGAGTCCGCGCAAAACGCCGCGTGTGGACCGTGCCTGGTTGTCCTGCACAAAAGGTTCAGTCACGCCGGCCTGTTGCCAGGTTTGCAGGTTGTAGCTCTCAAAAAAATAGCCCCGTTCGTCCATAAAGACGCGGGGTTCGAAAACAATCAGTCCGGAGATGGGTGTAGAGGAAAAAGGCATGATTGCGGAATTTTGGGCAAACATACGAAGCGGCAGCGGGCAGCAGGCAGCAGGCAGTAAAAAAACATACCCACTGCCTGCTGCCCGCTGCCTGCTGCCTGCTGCCTGCTAAAAATTAAATCCCAACGTCAGCATAAAATCGTTGTTGGTGCTGACGGTAGTGGCGGCGGGTGCACCGCTGTAGGCCGTAACGAGGCCGTCGTTTTGCATGTAGCGGTAAGCCAGGTCGGCATAAAAAGCCCGCATACGGTAGCCTATGCCGCCGGTGTACGCCATGCGGAAATCGGTATCACCTTCGTTCGGGTTGCCGAGCATGTTCACGCCTGCCCGCAGGCGCAGCTCGTTGAGAGCCAGTTCGCCGCCGACTTTGATGTTCATGGCCGTACGGTAGTTGCGGCTGATCTCGTTGTTGAGCTCGCGTTCGAGGTTGACGGTTTCGGGTGTTGAAACGGCGTACGTAAGATCAAATTCGTTGCTGCTGTAGTCCACCCATTCCACTTCGGCGCTCAGGAAGCCGCTTTTTTTCACAACCACACCGATGCTTGCATTGGCACGCCAGGGTGTGCGCAATTTGTAGTCGAAGGCGCCGTAAGGCGACTGGGCGAAACTGCTGTTGGGGCCGGTACCGTCGGTATAAGCATATTCCAGCGTATTGTCGTAGGTATCGGTCATGCTGTACCACGTAGGTGAGTGAAAAGCACCGCCGAGGCGAAGTGCCTGGGTTACGCGGTAAATGAGGCCAAGTTTGAAGTTGAAACCCACGCCTTCGGTGCGCAGGTAGTCCGTGTAGGTCAGGTTGTCAAAATAAGGCACATTGCCGTCCACCGCACCACCGGGATCTTCTTCTGTATACACGGCATTGAGGCGGTAGTTGATGAAGGGTACGCCAAACGTGACACCCATGGAAAGTCTGTCGCGGTAATTGGCTGCCATGCTCATGACCATTTCGTTCATACCGCCGTCTACCTGCACAAATTGTGTCCGGTCGACAACAGCGTTTTCGTTGCCTTCAAAGTCGTACGTCAGCTGGTCGTCGATGAAATAAATGCCTCCGGCATCGTAGGCCAGTCCGGATGTAAATGGGTAAAAATCTTCCGGATCCACGCCGCTGTTGAATTCGGAATTGGCTTCGTTGAACCAGCCGTTCAGAATGGTTCCCTGTGCGGCGCCCTGGTAGTAAATTTCCTGGTGAAAATCATTTTGGCGGTTCACGCCGACACCGAAGTTGAAGGTGCGCCAGGTGGTATCGCGGGGCCTGGAGTGGAATACCAAACCGGCATTGTCGATGTTGAAGGACGTTACATTTTCATTCCATAAGGCGGCGTTGTTCAGGCTGGCGTCGGTGTTGTTGAAACGAAGCGAAGGAGTAACGACCAGTTCGTTTTTGCGGTAGTTCGCCAGGCCGGCGGGGTTGGTGCTCAGCGTGGAAAAATCTGCGCCGAGAGCGCCCATGGCACCGCCAACGGCGGTAAACCGCGCGGTGCCGCCGGGAATCAGGAATGAATATCGAATGGCATCGGAAGCTTGTTGGGCCTGGGCAACGGCCGCAACAAGCAGGAAAAGCAAAATTACATGGCGTTTCATAGGAGCGAGATGGGTATTGGAAGATTGTTTTTTGTTCGACAAGTTTAAAAAAAATGGGTGGAAAAGGCGGTTAACCCCATTTCCCACCCATCACACGCCGGGGGTGCCAGCGCTTCAACAGTTCATCAGTTGCGGCCTCCGCTGCGCGTACTGCCACCGCCCGAGGAACTGCGGCCGGATGATCCGCCGCTGTTGCTGCTACCCGAACTGCGACCGGAACTACCGCTGTCGTTGCTGCGGGTTGAAGGTGACGATGGGCGATCGTAGCTGCGCGACTCGCTGCGGGATTCGCTGCGCGAAGGGCGGGCGTTGGCCGGCGTGTCGTCGTTGCTGCGTTCACGGGTGTTGCTGCTGTTGCCCGAAGGACGTGTCGAACGCTGCTGGGTACCTTGCTGGGCCGGGGCCGATTCCGGACGACGGCTCGGACGTACTTCACGGCTTTCCGTTTGTGGACGGCTCGAAGGTTCTGCGTTTGTAGGTTGTTTCGTATTCTGGGCCGGACGACGGTCGGGGTTCGAAATTGCTTTTTCTACTTCACGTTCCGGGCGACGGACGGGCGTCGTGGGACGTACTTCCGTTTCTGTTTGCGGACGGCGGGTAGGTTCAACATTCGTAGGCTGCTTCGAATCCGTTTGCGGACGGGTTGTCGGCGACGTTGGGCGCACATTGGGCTCCGTTTGCGGACGGGTTGTCGGCGACGTGGGCCGTACGTCCGTTTCCGTTTGCGGACGACGGCTCGGCGCCTTGGATTGCACCTCTGTTTCCGTTTGTGGACGGCGTCCCGGGGTTACTGTGGCAGGTTTCTCCGTTGGGCGACCGGGATCTTTCGACGTCGACGTTTGGCGTTCCACACCGGTAGCCGGTTCGCGGTCGCTTTCTATTTTACGACCGTTGGCGGTGGTGTTTTGTACACGTTCAGGATCGCCGGTGTTCGGGTTCGGGGAAGGTGCGAGACGACCGTCTTTGTATTTCTGGGCTGAAGACTGGAAGCCGGGATCTACGCTGGTATTGCCCCTGCGTGGACCGTAGTATGTTTCCGGGTAACCGCCGCCGTCGGGGTATCCACCACCTCCGCCGTAACCGGGGTTGTAGGGGTAGTAGCCACCACAAGGCGGATAGTAATACGGGTTGTATCCGTTGTGCACCCAGTAAGGGTCGTAATAATAGTTGTTGTACACCGGGTAGCCCCATGCAGGGTATCCCCAACCATAGTTGAAACCAAAGCCGATGCCTACATTAAAGCCGACATTCCATCCCCATGGGCTGTAGCCGAAATTGTTGTAGCCGTACATCGGTCCGTAGGCGTATGGGTTGGCGTATTGCCATCTGTACCAACTGCGCCACTGCCAGTAGTCATTGTAACCACCGGCATAAATGGTCGTGCCGGGAGCATAGTACGGGTCGTAATAATACATGTCAACATACAGGGGATCGTAGTAATCAACCGCCTGCGTAGGCTGGTGGAAGCGGCGTATGCGCGAGGAGTACTCGTAGGCATAGTCATCTTCGTAATAACCGTCTTCGCTGTAGACTTGCGTCAGGTTGTTGGACTGCTCCTGAACAACCACAACCTGCACCGGTTTGGGTGCGTCGGTGGCCGGGTCGTAGTACAGGTCATCCTGTGCGGTGGCTGGGGTCGCGAACATTCCTGCGGTCAAGGCAAGCAGGAACAAAATCGAGGACTTAATGCGTTCGTTAAACATGGTAGTGTATTTTTTAGTAGTGGTTGTTTCCACCAATTTACAGGCTCAAAAATATTACCTTTGCGCGCCTTTTTTGGTTAACGCTGCTTTAAAGGAGGGTACACTTCCTGTTAAAGTTGGCTTAAACTGGCGGCTGAACCTGTAATTAATGTTAAAACCTATAGGTTAGACAAACGCCAAAGCCAAAAGTAACCTATTCCAATCGCTTTAACACAAGCTTAAGCAAACATCATGGCCAAGGAAATAACGCCCCGTTCGGAAGATTATTCGCAGTGGTACCTCGACATCGTTCACAAGGCCAGAATGGCCGACAATTCACCCGTTCGCGGATGTATGGTCATCAAACCGCATGGTTTTGCCATATGGGAAAAAATGCGCGACGCCCTCGACGCCATGTTTAAGGAAACAGGGCACGTCAATGCCTATTTTCCACTTTTTATACCCAAAAGCTTCCTGAGCAAGGAAGCGGCACACATCGAAGGTTTCGCCAAAGAATGCGCCGTGGTAACACACTACCGCCTCAAAAACGACCCCAATGGCGGCGGCGTCATCGTTGACCCCGAGGCGAAACTCGAGGAGGAGCTCATCGTTCGCCCAACCTCGGAAACCATCATCTGGAACACTTACCGCGACTGGATCCAAAGCTACCGCGACCTGCCCATCCTCATCAACCAATGGGCCAACGTGGTACGCTGGGAAATGCGCACACGACCTTTCCTGCGCACCACCGAATTCCTCTGGCAGGAAGGCCACACCGCACACGCCTCGGCCGAAGAAGCCATTGTGGAAACCAGGCAAATGCTCGACGTGTATGCCCAGTTCGCTGAAGAATTTATGGCCATGCCTGTGATCAAAGGTGTCAAAACTGCCAACGAACGTTTCGCAGGCGCCGTTGATACCTATTGTATCGAGGCCCTCATGCAGGATGGCAAAGCGCTGCAGGCCGGTACATCCCACTTCCTCGGACAAAACTTCGCCAAAGCGTTCGACGTCATGTTCCTCAACAAGGAAAACCAGCAGGAACACGTTTGGGCCACTTCCTGGGGCGCCTCCACACGCCTTGTGGGTGGACTCATCATGACCCACTCCGACGACGACGGCCTCGTGCTGCCTCCCAAACTGGCGCCCATCCAGGTGGTCATCGTGCCCATCCCCAAACCTGCCGCCGAACTGACCGAAGTGGCCACCAAAATCGCCGCCGAACTGCGCGCCAAAGGCATCAGCGTAAAAATCGACAACGACGAGCAAAACCGACCGGGCTTCAAATTTGCCGAATACGAGATGATCGGTGTACCCGTGCGACTCGGCCTCGGCGCGCGCGACCTGGCCAACAACCAGGTGGAAGTGGCCCGCCGCGATACCAAGGAAAAAGCCAACGTTTCCCTCGACGGTATCGCCGAACATGTGGCCAACCTGCTCGACGACATGCAGCGCAACCTCTTCGAACGCGCCAAAGCCTACCGCGACAGCCACATCACACCCGTGGATACCTGGGAGGAATTTGAAAATGTTCTGGAAACCAAAGGCGGCTTCGTTTCGGCCCACTGGGACGGCACCTCCGAAACCGAACTGGCCATCAAAGAGCGCTCAAAAGCAACCATCCGTTGCATTCCAATCGACAATCCGCTGGAAGACGGCGCCTGCATCCTCACCGGCAATCCAAGCACACAACGTGTCTTGTTTGCCCGCGCTTATTGATTTGAGGTTAAAATGTTTGTAGGATTGCCAAATGTTTCGATTTTAGCGGCGTCAAAACGACGAACAACCAACCATTTTTGCTAATCCATTCTATTGTGTGAACTATTTGGAGTCATTCCGGGCAACCGGGATGGCTCCTTTATTAGCAGGCAGCAGGCAGCAGGCAGCAGGCAGCAGGCAGCAGGCAGCAGGCAGCAGGCAGCAGGCAGCAGGCAGCAGGCAGCAGGCAGCAAAAAAAATGCCCAATCATTTGTTTCCA
>JADLBE010000099.1 GCA_020847915.1 Saprospiraceae bacterium
CCAAGGTGGTGCACACGCTCAACTCGCTCATCATTGAGATGGAAACGCGCTACGATTTGCTCAAAAAAGCGGAAGTGCGCAACATTGCGGAGTACAACGACAAGTTTGTGGCACGCCGCCTCAACCCGAACAAAGGCCACCGTTTCCTGCCGTACATCGTGCTCATCATCGACGAGTTCGCCGACCTGATCATGACCGCCGGCAAAGAAGTGGAGCTGCCCATCGGACGCCTTGCCCAGCTTGCCCGCGCCGTGGGCATCCACCTTATCATTGCCACACAACGCCCGTCGGTAAACATCATCACGGGTGTGATCAAGGCCAACTTCCCGGCCCGCATAGCCTTTAAAGTAGCCTCCAAAGTAGACTCACGTACCATCCTCGATGCCGGCGGCGCCGAACAACTCACCGGACGCGGCGACATGCTGCTTAGCGTGGGCGGCGACATCATCCGCCTGCAATCGGCCTTCGTGGATACCCCCGAAGTGGAAAGGGTGATCGATTTTATTTCCAACCAACAAGGCTTTCCCGAGCCGTTTTTCCTGCCCGAATTCCATCCCGATGGCGATGGCCCGGGTGGCGGCGCAAATTCCAAACAAATAAGTCTGAAAGATCTCGACGAAATGATGGAGGACGCCGCGCGCCTCATCGTGGAAACCCAGCACGGCAGCACAAGCATGATCCAGCGGCGTATGAAGCTCGGTTACAACCGCGCAGGACGCATCATGGACCAGCTCGAAGGCCTCGGCATCGTAGGCCCGGCCGAAGGCTCCAAACCCAGGGAGGTTTTGTACTACGGTATGGAAGAACTTGAAAGGTTTTTGACGGAGCTGAAGAACAGGAAATAGTCGGTTGGTCGGTTAGTCGTTAGTCGGTTAGTCGCATATGAATCATCCCAAATTTTTTCGCGATGATTCATAAAGTTTTGACTAACCGACTAACGACTAACTGACTAACGACTAAAATCTCCAGATATCATGCACAATCACCCCGGCAATGATGCCTGCGGGGATGAAAAAAATCTGGGTTTGTATGGCCGGGAAAATGGCGACGCTGAGTATGGCGCCCAACAGAAAGCTGCACATGATGATGAGGCGCAGCAACGCTTCACGCTGGATGAGACGGCGTTTTTCACCGTCGGAATGGAAAATCTCGGCAATGTCGACCCCAAGTTCGTTCACCACCCCGGTGATTTGGCTTGCTTTGATGAGCGACGAGGTGGTGAGGCTCACCATCGCGTTTTGGATGCCGATGGAAAACAGCACCATGGCCGGAAATACGACCGGATGCAGGGTAACCGATTGGCTGGTTGCGTAACCTACGGTGATGAAAATAAGCGATACCACCATGAGGGGAAGCAGGTGCAGGTAGCGCCATTTGTTGAGTTTTTCGCGCTCGACACAAAAGCCTGCGAAAAAACCACCCATAAAAAAGGCGAAAAGCCACAAAAAGATGGAGCCGGCTGTGTTAAGGCGGCCCTGGTACAAGTCCTGAGCGATTTGCGGCAACAACCCTGTGATGTTGGTTACCACCACGGAAAAAGTCATCAATCCCGCATAAATGACGATACCCGAACTGAACGGATAAATGAAGGCGAAAAACATTTTCACACGGAACGATTGACGACGCGCCTTGGGCAAATCGTTTAATAAGGTCCTTAGTGAAAATTTTGTTTTGGTGGTCGGTTCCATTGTTACAAAGTAAACGAATTTTTAACAAACCAATCCACCCCTTGTTAACCAACTATTTAAGATTTTAACAATATTTCATAAAACCCTAACAACCTTTAAGAACAAAGTTGCATCCTTGCCCCCAATCTTGTGGTCACATACATTACACCAATTCAAACAATGTTCGAACGGGCAAAAAGTATCAGGAAAACCCATTAAAATCAATCCTGCATATCTTTGAAGCCTGTAAATCCTGGTCAGCCATGAAAGCTATTTTAAAGTCCGCCCTATTCCTGCTGTTTGTCGCAGCCCTTCTACCCGCGTGCCGCAGCAGCCAAAAAATGATCGAAAGTGGCAACTACGACGCCGCCATCGATTTTTGCATTCAAAAACTGCGCGGCAAAAAGAACAAAAAAAACGACTACGTAAAAGGCCTGGAAATGGCTTTTCAAAAAGCGAATGCCCGCGATGTCGCCAACATCGACCGTCTTAAATTGCAGAACCGCGAGGAAAACTGGACGCAAATCCACGACATGTATACGGGCATCGAAAGGCGTCAAAAAAAGATCCGTCCGCTCTTGCCCCTGCGTTCGAAAAGTGGCTACACAGCCCGTTTTACCTTCATCGATGTGAGCCGAGAAGAAAATGAAAGCCGCGAACAAGCAGCCGCTTTCCTTTATGCCAAAGCCGAAGCCCTGCTCGAACGTGGCAAACGTGGCGAAAAACTGGCCGCCCGCGATGCGTATTACACCCTGCGCGACATCGAAAAGAAATACTACAACACGTACCGCGAAAAAGACCGGCTCATGCGCGAAGCACGCAACTGGGGCACTTCTTTCGTATTGTTTGAAGTAAAAAACCAATCGGGTAAAATCCTGCCCACCCACCTCAACGACCGCCTGGGCGCCGTGGCCGATCCCAGCCTCAACGAAGAATGGAAAGAATTCATCTTCGAAGCTGAAAACAACGTAGACTACGACTACTTCGCAACCCTGCGTTTCCGCGACATCGATGTAAGCCCCGAACGTGTACACGAACGCAGCTATGTGGATGAAAAACGCATCCAGGACGGCTGGGAATACGAATACGATTCCAAGGGAAATGTAAAAAAGGACTCGTTGGGCAACGACATCAAAAATCCGAAATTCGTGATCATCCGTGCCGAGGTGCTCGAAGTGTTCCAGTCCAAAGCAGCCCGTGTGGGCGCTACCCTCGACATCGTGGACGGCGCTACGCGCAAACGCCTCGATTCGAGCGATATGTCCACCGAAGTGTTGTTTGAAAACTACGCGTCCACGTTCCGGGGCGACAAGCGGGCGCTCAGCGAAGAGTCGAAGCAACGCATCGGCAACCGTCCACTTCCTTTCCCCACCGACGCCGACATGATCCTGCAGGCTGCGGACCGGTTGAAGCCGCAATTGAGGGATGCATTGAGGCGGAGTAATGCGATCTTTTAATTCTAAATAAAAAAAATCTGTTTAAATCTGTGTTCGAAGATCTGTGTCATCTGTGTACCATTACGTAGAGCGATGGTACACAGATGACACAGATCTTCGAACACAGATTTAAACAGACTTTTTACTTCGTCCTGTCCGTCACAAACGATACCAGATCCCGCAGAGCCGTCCGGTATTCCGAGTCCGGCGCTTTTTCCAGCAATGCGAACGCTTCGTCGCGGTAGCGGAACATGGCTTCCTGGGCGTATTCGAGGCCGCCGCTGTTGCGCACGAGGTGGATGACTTCGTCCACTTTTTCCCTTTCTTCGCTGTGGTTTTTTACGATGTTGAGGATGTGGCGGCGTGTGTTGCGGTCGGCATGGGCGAGGGTGTAGATGAGGGGCAGGGTCATCTTTTTTTCCTTGATGTCGATGCCCAGAGGTTTGCCCACGTCGTCGGTACCGAAATCGAAAAGATCGTCGCGGATTTGAAAAGCCATGCCTGTTTTTTCTCCGAAGAGCCACATGTTGCGGCGTGTTTCGTCGTCGGGCGCGGTACTTGTAGCGCCGGCGCAGCAGGCTGCGGCGATGAGCGAGGCAGTTTTTTGCCGAATGATTTCGAAATAAACGTCTTCGCGGATGTCGAGTTTTCGCGCTTTTTCCATTTGCAGGAGCTCGCCTTCAGCCATATCGCGCACGGCCTGGCTCACAATTTCGAGCAGGCGTACTTCGCCGTGGCGGATGCTGAGCAGGAGGCCCTGGGAAAGCAGGAAATCGCCGACGAGTACGGCGATTTTGTTTTTCCAAAGGGCGTTGATGGAGAAAAAGCCGCGGCGTTCGTTGGCGTCGTCCACCACGTCGTCGTGCACGAGTGTAGCGGTGTGCAGCAGTTCGACGAGCGATGCGGCGGTGTACGAGGCTTCGTTGATGGGACCGAAAAGGCGGGCGCTCAGCAGTACGAGCATGGGCCGTACCTGTTTGCCTTTGCGCTGTACGATGTACCAGGTGATTTTATCCAGCAAAGGTGTTTTGCTGCGCATGGCGTCGCGGAAGCGGTCCTCAAAAATATCAAGTTCGCGGGCGATGGGCTGTTTGATGGCTTCCAGAGACATGTCGCGCAGGGGCGGTAATTTTCAAGAATAATTGAAAGTAATGAAAGACTAACAGTTGCGAAGGTAGGAAGGTTGTATGAAATGTGTGGATTAGTTCGGCAAAGAAGGCTGTTTGTTTTGTCTTTTGGCAATGTCTGCCCTGAAAACAGCCAAGTTTTGTAGGATTTTTTCATTTTTCTGGCGTTCGTCCAGCGTTGTGGGGTTGGGGATGGTGTCTACTTTATTGAGCCAGGAATTGGCTTTTTCAAAATCGCCAAGCTGTGTCCAGGCGTAAGCGAGGTTGAATTTCCCTTCGTCGTAGCGCGGATTGATTTCAACGGCCTTTTCCAGGAGAGGAATGGCCTCCTGATTTTTATGGAGGGTGAGCAACGACGAGCAATAATTGTTGATGACCTGGAACGACCATGGGTTGAGTCTGTAGGCGCGTTCGAGGTGTGTAAGCGCCTCCTCTGTTTTGCCGAGTTTAAACGCAGCGGTACCGGCGTACCAGGCCATGGGGATGACTACTTCGTTGTACGGGTTCCAGCCGTTTTCGGCGAGTTTAGCTTCTTGTTCAACGCGGGGCCATTGGTTTTTGGACATGGCAGTTAATGCGTTGAAGTAATGCCCTTCGCTTTCGAAGCGTTTCCAACCCAAAAACATGTTGAAAAGCAATCCTGCTGCTGCAAGGAACAGCAGAAGGCCGCGCAGGGCAGCACCTGGTTTGAAGGCGTTGCGCAAAAAAACGGTGTCGCGGCATTCGTAAGCGGTAAGGGCCAGAAAAACCGCCCAATACACCTGCATGTCGATGCGCTCGCGGGGAAAATCAAAAAACTGGATCACGGCGTAGCCTACCAATCCGCCTCCGGCAAACAAGAGGCGTTGTTTGGACGGTCCGTCGGAACTACGGCGCAACGTGTACAAGGCCAGAACAAGCGGCAGGAAAAGCAGCAGGCCATACAACAGAGCTCCGGGCAGACCCAATTCAAAACGTATTTCAAGCAGGTCGTTGTGCGCTCTGGTGAACACCACGTTTTTTTCCATCATCCGGTAAGCGCCTTGCAAACTTTTGGAAGGGAAAAGAAATTTCCAGCTGCCGTTGCCCGTGCCGTACCACGGTGAGTCGTCTATCAGCACATCTGTTTTGTGCCAAACGAAGCGGCGCTCCAAAGCTGACGTGCTTTCCATGTAGGTGGCCGGATTAAGTCGTTCGGCAAAACTGTTGCCTTTGCCTTTCAGGATTACAAATGCCGCAATGGCCAACACAAACAAGGCCAGCACAGGCAGGATGCGTCGTACAAACACCGGTTTGAAAGCAGGATCGCTGATCAACCGGGCAAAGATGTACCACAACCCGGCTGCAGCAACGGCCAGGTATACGGCACGGGTTTGCAACAACAGGATGAGGGTTGCCAGCAAAACGGCCAGCAGAAGTGTTGGGCGTCGGTATTGGCCCGAAACCTGACCGACGCCGAGCAACATGGCCAGGAAAAACAAACTGTTGCTGGCCAGACCTTTGTTGCCCGACATGCCGATGGTGTAGCGGTACAAGGCATTGTTGTCCAGGCTCCCCCCGGTGGTGGCCATGGCGAGTTGTACCATGAGCACCAGAGCCGTTAATGCCGCCAGGGCCAATGCGATCTGGTGCAGGGTATGGAGGGTGTTTGTTTCACCGGCAAGGAGCGCTTCTTTCACCAAAAAATAAACCAGCAGTAGAAGCAGCATTTTTTGACTAAAAAAAAGCGCTTCAGAAATGCTGAACGCCCACGCAGCGGATGCCAGGTTGAGGGCATAAAATGCAAGCAGCAAAACGTCGAACGCCTGAAGCGAAACACCTTCATTGTGGCGCAAACGGTTCCACATCATGCCCAGAACGAGCAACAAAGCTGTTGAAAGGAGAAAAAACCGGGGTGTCAGGAAAAGATCGGGAACGCCAGGCAGGAAAAAAACCGTACCGGCGCCAACCACGAGCCAAAGCGCAATAGGGTAGGCGTTGAAGGGTTTGGCTATTGGGGCAGGTTGCTTCTGGTGCATTGGAATTGACTTGGAGGCTCGAAATTACACGGGTTTTAGTTTCTTTGCCGTCGATTTTGTTTCAAAGTTGACTTTTGGCCTTAGAGCATGTTGAGATTTGAAGCAGCTTCGTCACGAAAACCCACGTTCGCATGCTCATTTTCCAAAAAGTAGCCGACCTGCAGCGTTGGCTCAACAGCCGCCGGGAAGCCGGCGAACGTGTGGGCTTCGCCCCCACCATGGGCGCTTTGCATCAGGGCCACCTCGACCTGATCCGTTTGTCCAAAAACGACGGCACCTTGTCGGTGGCGAGTATTTTTGTCAATCCAACGCAGTTTAACGACCCGAAAGACCTGGAGAAATACCCGCGCATGCCGGAAAAGGACATCCCGTTGCTTATCAGCGCCGGCTGCGATGTGCTTTTTATGCCCACCGTGGAAGATGTGTACCCACCGGGTGAGGAATTTACGGTAAAACTCGATTTCGGTCAGCTCGACGAGGTGATGGAAGGTGTGTTTCGTCCGGGCCACTTCCTGGGCATGGCCACCGTAGTGAACCGCCTGCTCAACATCGTGCAGCCGCAACGGTTGTACATGGGACAAAAAGATTACCAGCAACTCAGCATCGTGCGCGACATGCTGCGCCAGCTCGGTTCCCCCGTCGAACTGGTGATGGTCCCTACGCGCAGGGAAAGCGACGGACTGGCCATGTCGAGCCGCAACATGCGCCTTACCCCCGACATGCGCGCCACGGCGCCCGTTATTTACCAAACCCTGCAATGGGCCAACAAGGCCTACAACGGCAGCAACGCAGCGACTGTAGGAGCCGAAGCCATGCAAAAACTCGCCGCAGCAGGCCTCAAACCCGAATATTTCGATTTGGTGGACGGCATTACCCTGCTGCCCGCCACCCCCCAAACCAACATGGTGGTGGCATGCGTCGCCGCCTGGGCCGGCGATGTGCGGCTGATTGACAACATTGTAGTCGGTTAGTCGGTTAGTCGGTTAGTCGGTTGGTCGGTTAGTCGGTTGGTCGGTTGGTCAAAAAAAAGAGGTGTCTCCTTCCGGTCGACATGACACTTGGTTGTTGGAGGGGAGAAGGGTTTCGGACGGGCCTGCGGCCCATGCGAAGCCCTTCTCTTTTATAAAAATCAAGTGTCATGTCGACCGGAAGGAGACACCTCTTTTTTTTGACCAACCGACCAACGGACTAACCGACCACCCGACTAATTTTTACCTTTGCCGCATGTCCACCAAATTTCATGGGTTGCGCGTGCGCGATGTGCGGCGTGAGACCCCCGATACCGTCTCCATAGCATTCGAAGTTCCGGCCGATCTGGCGCAGGAATACCGTTTCATCCAGGGCCAGAACCTGACCATCCGTACCCACCTGAACGGCGAAGAAGTGCGCCGTTCGTATTCCATCTGCAGCGGCACACAAGACGGCGAGTTGCGGGTGGCGGTGAAAAAAGTAAACGGAGGTTTGTTCAGCACCTTTGCCAACCACCAGCTTAAAGTCGGCGATGTACTGGAAGTAATGCCACCGACAGGCAGGTTTTATGTGCCACTCGACCCTGCCAAACGCGGACTCTACGTTGCTTTTGCCGCAGGCAGCGGCATTACGCCCATCATGAGCCTGATCAAAACCACCATGGTGGAAGAGCCGCAAAGCCAGTTTATGTTGTTTTTTGGCAACCGGGGTTTCGACCACATCATTTTCCGCGAACAACTGGAATTGCTGAAAAGTATGTACCCCGACCGTTTGTCGGTACACC
>JADLBE010000100.1 GCA_020847915.1 Saprospiraceae bacterium
GCCCAGTTTTCGGAATAGGCCTCCCTTGAAACGCCTTTGGCTACGGTGGGTGTTGCGGCTGTTGCACCTGCTACAAAAGCGGTTTGTGTGTTGGCGATGCCGTTGAGGAAGGGTTTGTTGACAGCAAAACGGTAATCGAGTTTGCCAATCTGGCCTTTGGCGTAAATGCCGAACTGGCGCGCAAACTGGTCGTAGGTTTCAATAAGCGGCCAGTTGAAAATGGGTGCATCCAGTGTCATGAAGTTCAGGGTACTGTGGCTGGAAAGGCGCGAAATGCCGTTCCAGTAATGCAGGCCGGCGCCCAGGAACAGTTTTTCTTTCACCACCTCGTATTCTGTCCAGGCATCGTGGATGAACATTTGCGGTTTTTTACCGCTGTTGGATGCAAGAGCCGTCTGGTTTCCTCCAATGTTGGAGCCGCCGGTGGAAAACGACTGGTTGTTGATGCCCCAATGGGTGAGGATAAGGAAACGCGGCGAAACCTGAGCATAGGCCAAAAAACGCGAACGACGCAGGGCAAGGTCGGTGGAAGATTCCGCAATGTTGCCGTTGGCATCAAGGGTACCGGGGTTGTTTTGGGTACTGGTTGCCCAAAACTGGTGCCACATCAGGAATCGTATGTATTTGCTGCCATCTTCGTTGAGTTTGAGCGTCAGTGGTTTGTAACTGTGGTCGGTTTTGGGTTTGGGTGCTTCGGTGGTTGTGGGCTGGGCACTCATGGTTTGTACGAGTGCAAAAAGACTGAATACAAAAAGTGTAGCTTTAAATTTCATGGCATAGCAGGCAAAAGGCTTAAGAAGGAAATTTTGAAGACATGGCATGGGGCGTTCAGCGGCGGGTGCACTGAAAACAAAACTGATCCGGACGGCGCTCTGACGAGCGACCGTCCAGAATGTCAGCAACGCAAAATGTGAAAAGAAAAAGTGTGTTTGTTTTATTGTTTTAAAACGATGGAAGCATTAATCAGTCTCCAATTCGTCGTATTCACCTTTCCAGGCATACCAGCCAAAAAGGATCAGTCCAAGCATAAGCGGGATGTAAACCGGCAGGATGGACCACCAGAAGATTTTTTTATCGGGCGTCACTTTGTCTGCGCTTAACTCGTGGATACCACGGGAGAGCAGAAACCAGATGGCGCCTAGGGCTACCACCATCCAAAGAAAACCGGCTGCGCGTTTGAGCGTATTCATATCGTAAAAGATTTGACGTTGTTAGAAAAAATCAGTCCTGCACGTTTTTATCGGTGCGGGTCGGGATGTACAACATTCCGATAACAAAACACACGGCGGCTATGATCATGGGGTAAAACAAACCAGCCAATGGGTCGCCGGACGGATTGTCGCTGGTTTTGCTGTTTTCAACCAGGAATACAGCAATGTAGGGCACCAGTCCGCCAAAAATACCGTTGCCGATGTGGTAAGGCAGCGACATGGACGAATAACGTATACGTGTGGGGAACAGCTCAACCAGGAAGGCTGCGATCGGACCGTAAACCATGGTTACGTACAAAATCTGCAGGAAGACCAGGAAGGCCATCATCCACCAGTTGGACGAAGACAACCATACGGTCTTTTTAACTTCGGGCTTCACTTTGGAGCCATCGGCCTTTTTGGTATCAACCGTCACTTCTTTGAACGTATTGCCGTTTACAAAGGCTTTGACCACCGTAGTTGTAAAAACCGAATCACCGGCAGTATTTAAGGAGGCCACCTTACCGGTTGTGCTTTTATCAGCAACCACTTCCATCTTGGTGCTCGAAATGTCCAGCATCTTTTGGTAAATGGGGCGGTAGGTAAGAATGCCGAGAAGCATACCGGCCATCATGATCCATTTGCGGCCGATGCTGTCGGACCAACGTCCAAAAATGAGGAAGAACGGCGTACCGACGATGATGGCTGCGGCGAGAATGTACCGCACAGAGTTGAATTCGATGTTGCACACCTTGTCCATAAACGACATGGCGTAAAACTGACCGGTGTACCAGATAACACCTTGTCCGGCGACGGCGCCGAACAGTGCCAGCAGTACCATTTTAAGGTTGTCCCGTTTGCCGAACGACTCCTTGAGTGGGTTGGTGGAAAGTTTTCCGCTGTGTTTAATTTTGGAAAACATGGGCGACTCCTGCATTTTGAGTCGGATGAACACCGATATACCTACCATTACAATGGAGATCCAGAACGGTACACGCCAGCCCCAATCGTTGAAGGTTTCTTCACCCAACGTATTTTTCGTGGTAAGAATAACGGCTATGGACAACAGCAAGCCTACCGTAGCGGTGGTTTGTATAAATCCGGTGTAATAACCCCGTCGGTTGCTGGGAGCGTGTTCGGCCACATAGGTAGCTGCACCGCCGTATTCACCACCAAGAGCCAGGCCTTGCAACAGGCGGAGCAAAAGGATGATGATGGGCGCCAGAATGCCGATTTTGTCGTAACCAGGTATCAAACCAATGGTAAAAGTGGACAAACCCATAAGCAACAGGGTGACCAGGAACGTGTATTTTCGGCCAATGAGATCACCGAGCCTGCCGAAAAACAAAGCACCGAACGGCCTTACAATAAAGCCGGCGGCAAACGAGCCCAGGGCAGCCATGTAGGATGCCGTGATGTTGTCGGATGGAAAAAATTGTTTGGCGATGTAAGGCGCCAGGGTACCATAAATGTAAAAGTCGTACCACTCGATGAGTGTACCCACCGAGGAGGCGAGTATCACACTCATCAATCCCCAGCCGGTTTTGGCATTGGGGTTGGTGTTAACATTTGATGTAGCAGTGGACATAAAGTACAGCGTTGATGGTGTAAAAAAGTTGGTCGTGGTTTCCTGTCGCTTGCAATTAGAAACAAAAGTATATAGTTATCTATATGTATCAAAACATTGAGGGCTTTTTTTCTGATTTTTTGAAATAAAATCCTTCAAGTCGCTCCTAAATCAAAATTTTTATATAAAATTTCAAAAACACACCCAACTAATGCACAATTCAGAATAAAATACTGTCATTATTGGTCATGCGGCCAACTACAATTGTTCTTGCGCCCAATTTTGTGTCAAAAGCCACCCGTACACAACATAATAATTTAATTTTACGCAATATCATCATGCTTTTATTCTGAAAAGCCCCTTAATCCAGAGAACACCCCTTTCCCCTTGGGTATGTTTTACATTTTATTAACGGACTTTTTATACACATGGTGAACCAAACATGCATCTTTGCGTTTGAAATGATCGACTGTGGTAACTGTTAAAAACATATTGCGTACGCTACTTTTCTGCGCCGTGGCAACTTTGGTTGTTAACGACGTGGTACGCTTGTGTTTACCATCCATCCAGCAAGGTGCTGTTGCATACCTCTTTAACAACGAGGAGTCGCAGGATGAAAACCCGGTTAATCCTTTTTCCCTTCTTGAAGAAGAGGTAAAACACCACTACGAAAAATTGCGTGTGCACCCCTTTGAGCTCAACTGCATTGTTGAGGCCAAGGATGAAGCGACGCTGCCCATCACCGATGATGATCTGCAGCTTTTCGCCTTCATTCCCATTTTCTCGCCCCCTCCCAACCGGGCGTGATCCTTTGACTGCCAGCCATCCGGCTGCAGTTTTTCCTTTTTTAAACCTTATTGTTTCCCTGAGCTCACCCTTCCGGTGCTTAAAACACGTGTAACTACCCCTGTTACACCTGTCCGACGGCCTGGTATGGTACGATTCGCAACACCAAAACTCATGCAATTTTCCAAAATTAAGGCCAATCTGAAATATGATTTGCCTGCAGGTATCGTCGTATTCCTGATAGCCGTTCCGCTTTGCCTTGGCATAGCCCTGGCTTCCGGCGCCCCACTTTTTTCCGGTATGATTTCCGGAATCATCGGCGGCATTGTTATCGGTACGATGAGCAGTTCGCACACCAGCGTCAGCGGACCAGCCGCAGGGTTGGCAGCTGTTGTTTTGGTGGCCATTCAAACCCTCGGAAATTACGAGGCATTTTTGCTGGCCGTAATGCTTGCGGGCGTTTTTCAAATCGCCCTTGGCTTTGCACGCGCCGGTTCCATCGCCGATTATTTCCCGTCAAGTGTCATTAAAGGCATGCTGACAGCCATCGGCATCATCATCATCCTGAAACAAATTCCCCATGCCCTGGGTTACGACCACACCGCAGAAGGTGAGGAAGCGTTTTTTGAATCCGATGGTTCGAACACGTTCAGTTCCATTTGGGCTGCCATTACCCAATACATTCACCCCGGAGCCACGCTCGTAGCGCTCGCCGCCATCGGCATCATTTTGATGTGGGACAAACCTTTCATCAAAAAACGTTTGCCTTTTATTCCCGGTGCTCTTGTTGCCGTCATCATGTCGGTGCTCGCCAACGAACTGCTGAAAACCATGGGTGATCCCTGGGCCATTCGCCCCGAACACCTGGTGACCATTCCTGTGGCAAACAACATGCAGGAGTTTTTGGGACAATTCACCATGCCCGATTTTACCCAATGGATGAACCCTGCCATTTACACTACCGCATTAACCATTTGTATTGTGGCATCCGTTGAAACGCTGCTCAGCATTGAAGCCGTGGACAGAATTGATCCGCAAGGCCGCATCACCAACACCAACAAGGAGCTGAAAGCACAGGGCATCGGCAACCTGATTTCCGGACTCATCGGTGGCCTGCCCATTACTTCGGTTATCGTGCGCAGCTCTGCCAACATCGACGCCAACAGCAAATCCAAAGTATCGGCCATCTTTCACGGCACCCTGATCCTGGTATGTGTGGCTTTTATTCCCACCGTACTCAACCTGATCCCGCTTGCCGCACTTGCAGCCATCCTTATCCTTACAGGTTACAAACTGGCAAAACCCAAGATGTTTAAGGCCATGTACGCCAACGGGAAATATCAATGGTGGCCATTCATCATCACCGTGGTGGCTGTGGTGTTCACCGACCTGCTCACAGGTGTGGGCATCGGACTTGCCGCCAGCGTGGTGTCCATCCTGCTTGGAAATATGAAAAACGCCTACTACTTCAAAAAAGAAAAATACCACGACGGCGACATCATCCACATCCACCTCTCCCAGGAAGTATCCTTCCTCAACAAGGCGGGCATCAAACATACCCTCGACAAACTGCCTGAAAACTCCAAAGTGCTCATCGACGCCGGTGGAACAGCGTACATCGACTTCGATGTGTTGGAAATCATACGGGAATTCACCGAATTGAAAGCCGCCAACAAAAACATTCAGGTGCGCCTCCGGGGCTTCAAAGATGAATATGCTATCGGCGACTACGATTTCGTAGAGTACGAATCCGCAAATGAAAACATCAACGCCAAGGCTTTTGAACCAAAAGAAAAATCAGTTCTGAACTGAACTGTTTAAGAATACACAGCAAGAAGGTTTATTAGAAGGATGTAAGGAGCAGCGCTGCAAAGTGGCTGCTCCTTTTTTTTGGTCGGTTGGCCGGTTGGTCGGCTAGTCGGTTGGTCGGTTGGTCGGTTGGTCGAAAAAGTCAGGTGTCTCCCTTCGGTCGACATGACAAGGCACTTATTATCAAGGAGTTATTCGGATTTTTCGCTTCGCTCAAAATTTAGAATGTCAATATCCCCTGGACTTATCCAATTGACCTTGACTTAAACAACGCGCGTTCAAAATTTCGAGCAAAGCGAGAAATCCGAATAACTCCTTGATAATAAGTGCCTTGTCATGTCGACCGAAGGGAGACACCTGACTTTTTCGACCCACCGACCAACCGACCAACCGACTAGCCGACCAACCGACTAGCCTTGATTTCATCCACCACTTCCGGATTCAACAACGTGGTGGTGTCGCCGAGGTTGCTGGTGTCGCCTTCTGCGATTTTGCGCAGGATGCGGCGCATGATTTTGCCAGAGCGGGTTTTGGGCAAACCGGGCACGATTTGCACCACGTCGGGTTTGGCGATCGGACCAATTTCTTTGGTTACGGTGTCGAGTACGCCTTTTTTAAAAGCTGCAACATCGGCAATGGGCACTGAAGTGATGACATAAGCATAAATGCCTTGTCCCTTAATGTCGTGCGGGAAACCTACCACGGCCGATTCGACCACCATGGGCGCCTTGTTGATGGCGTCTTCCACTTCGGCGGTACCGATGCGGTGGCCCGACACGTTGATCACGTCGTCGACGCGGCCGATGATGCGGTAATAACCATCGACGTCGCGGCGGGCGCCGTCGCCAGTGAAATATTTGTCTTTAAACGTCGCAAAATACGTTTGGCGGCATCGTTCGTGGTCGCCATACGTAGTGCGAATGATGGACGGCCATGGAAATTTGATGCAAAGCATACCTTCCACATCGTTGCCTTCTATTTCATGACCGTTTGCATCCACCAGACAAGGCTGTACACCCGGCAACGGCAGCGTGGCCAGACAAGGTTTGAGGGGTGTGATGCCTGCCAGTGGACTGATCATCATGCCTCCGGTTTCGGTTTGCCACCAGGTATCTACGATGGGACAGCGTTTTTTGCCGATTTTTTCATTGTACCAGTGCCATGCTTCGTCGTTGATGGGTTCTCCCACCGTTCCGAGGATGCGCAGACTGGGCATACGGCGTCCTT
Organism: Saprospiraceae bacterium; assembly: GCA_020847915.1. GTDB lineage: Bacteria > Bacteroidota > Bacteroidia > Chitinophagales > Saprospiraceae > M3007. The sequence continues at coordinate 6,580 of JADLBE010000100.1, forward strand.
TCACCCATTGGTCACCGGCGGCCATGAGGGCGCGGATGGCTGTTGGTGCGGTGTAAAAAATGGACACTTTGTGGCGCTGGATGACATCCCAGAAACGTCCGGCATCGGGGTAGGTAGGGATGCCCTCAAACATAAGTGCCGTGGCGCCGGCCAGCAGTGGACCGTAAATGATGTAGGAGTGACCGGTAATCCAGCCCACATCTGCCGTGCACCAGTAAACATCGCCTTCCTGAATTTGGAAAACATTGCGGAACGTGTATTCACAATACACCATGTAGCCACCTTGGGTATGCACCACGCCTTTGGGTTTGCCTGTTGAACCGGAGGTATAGAGGATGAACAATTCATCTTCACTGTCTACCGCAGTGGCTTTGCAACTTTTGCGTTTTCCCTTGACCACATCGTGCCACCAGAGGTCGCGGCCTTCCGTCATTTTCAGGGCGTCGCCCGTGTTTTGGTGCACGATCACGTTTCTAACCGAATCGCAGCCCATGGCCAACGCTTCGTCGATGACCTGTTTGACGGGAATGTTTTTGGGTCCGCGAGAGTTGAAGTCGGAGGTGATCACGATCGAGCATTGGGCATCCTTGATGCGGTCAGACACCGAAACGGCGCTAAAACCGGCAAAAACCACCGAGTGAATGGCGCCGATGCGTGCGCAGGCAAGTACTGCGATGCTCAGTTCGGGGGTCATGGGCATGTAAATGCACACACGATCACCTTTTTTTACGCCCTGAGCTTTGAGGGCATTGGCGAACTGGCAAACCAGTCCATGAAGTTGTTTGTAAGTAATTTTCCGGGCCTTGCGTTTCAGATCGTTGGGCTCCCAGATCATGGCGACTTGTTTGCCGCGGGTTTCCAGGTGCCTGTCGAGGCAATTTTCGGTGATGTTCAGTTTTCCGCCAACGAACCATTTGATCTTGGGTTCGCGGAAATTCCAGCGCAGGGTTTCACGCCAGGGCTTGCGCCATTGAAAGGTACGCGCCTGCTCGTCCCAAAAAGCTTCGGGATTGGCAACCGAATGGGCGTATACTTTATGGTATTCTTCCAGTGAACGTATTTGTGTAGTCATCGTGTAGGGATAAATGGTTCAGAAGGCAGTGTTCGAGTGCCTAAAAAAGGTGAACTACGGGTACATTGCAAGCGCCTGGAGTTCTAAAACCGTGTTTTAACCGGCTTCAGGAGCAAATATATACACTTCTATATGTTTAAATGTATTTTTTACGAAAAAAAATTTCGCAGCGTTGGTTGGTTGGGTTGGTTGGTTGGTTGGTTGGTCTGTTGGTCTGTTGGTCTGTTGGTCGGTTGGTTGGTTCGGGTGTTTGGTCAAAAAAGTCAGGTGTCTCCCTTCGGTCGACATGACACACGGTTGTTGGTGGAGGGGAGAGGGGGGCTTCGGCCCTTTTGGGCCATTTCAAACCGAGAATGAACCAAGAGATGTAGATCATAGGGCAAAATCAGTTGTCCCGCTTCGCTCGACATGACAAGTCGGTTCATTAGGAGCGTTAGCGAGACACCTCTTTTACCCCAGATGCATGTCGACCAAAGCGAGATGCCCGAGTTTTTCTCAACCATTCTATTGCAGGACAATGCTTAATACCTTCGTCCGAAGGAATGCCATTTACTTTTCTGACCAACCGACCAACAAAACAACAAACCAACAGACCAACAGACCAACAGACCAACAGACTTTACCCGTACGCCCTTATCTCGTGAATGGTCCTGACAAACTCCTCGTTGTCAAACGGTTTGACGAGGTACACCTCTCCCCCACTTTCGTAACCTTTGATTTTATCGGGCTGGGTACCTTTGGCACTGAGGAACACAATTTTGGTGTTTTCGAGGGCCGGGTTTTCGCGAATTCGCCTTGCGACTTCAAAACCATTCATTCCTGGCATCATCACATCAAGCACGACGATGTGCGGTGTGTGCACGTTGAGTTGGTCCAATGCTTCCAGTCCGTTGAAGGCCTTTTCCACGCGGTATCCTTCGCGTTGGAGCAAAAATTCGAGGGCGATGACGATGTTGGGTTCGTCGTCTACCAATAAAACCATTGTATCTGCCGCTTCTTGTTTCACAAAGTTTGCGTTTGAAGGATTAAAAGTAGGTGTTTTTCAAAGCTCATGTAACTTTGCGACGTATGAAAAATTACCTTGGACAAACGCTTGCGCTTGCGGCACTCACAACGCTCTTACTCTTAGCGTTGGGATTCCTTCCAGCCGGACTGAAAATACGTGGGATTTCCTTGCGCGAAATGGACATTTTGTCCGACGTCCGGCCTGAGGAACAACCTGAACCGGCGCAGGATACGCTTCAGATTGTTATGCCTGGTAAAAATGCCTTTATAGACACCACTCTGGTGGTTATCGACTCGGCAGATATGGGTGTTCTTTTGGAGGATTACTCCGCGCAGCAACTGAGGCTTCGGGCGTTTTTTTCAACGATCGACTCCATCACTTCCCGCAGCCATACCGTACGGGTGGCTTTTTTCGGCGATTCGTTTGTGGAGGGCGACATCATTCTGGGCGACCTTCGCGACACCCTGCAAACCCGTTGGGGTGGCGAAGGTGTTGGTTTTGTGCCCATTACGTCTGAAGTTGCACGTTTCAGGCGGTCATTGCAACACAATTACAACAACTGGAAAACGCACAGCATCGTAAAGCGCAACGGCGGAAATCCGCCTTACGGCATCAACGGCTTTGTTTATTATCCCAAAGAAAATGCAGAACTCCGGTACGAAGGCACATCACAATTTAAACATACCCGGCACTGGTCCAAACTAAGGCTGTTTTACAGCAATACCTCCGACAGCGGCATGGTATTCCAAATCAATGGCGGTGCATGGCAACCGGAAACGTTACCCGGCGCCGACAGGATTTCGGTATTTGAATTCAAACAACCAGGCATACGCAGTGCGGCTTTCCGGTTCCCGCATGCCGACAGTTTGCCCATTTACGGCGTCAGTTTGGAGAACGGTCCCGGTATTTATTTCGATAACTTTGCCGTGCGTGGCAACACGGGAGGCGCACTCAAATTCATTCAGCCTTCCACAGCGCGTGCCTTCGACGAATTGCTGGGCTACGATCTTATTGTGTTGCAGGTGGGACTCAACGCCGTAACCAGCTCTCTGAACAACATCCAATGGTACCGTGCAGAACTCGAACGCACCGTAAAACACCTTCAGGCCTGTTTTCCCGGCCGGCCCATCCTCATGATCAGCGTGGGCGACCGCGGCGGAAAAGTAGGCGAGGCACTCGGTACCATGATCAGCGTACCCGCCATCGTCAACATGCAGCGCAGTGTCGCACGGGATAACGGTTTGTTGTTTTTCGATTTGTTCCGATGCATGGGTGGTGAAGGCACCATGATAGGGTTTGCAAATGCCAAACCGGCACTTGCCGAAAAGGATTTTACCCACCTTACCCATGCAGGAGGCAAGGTGATGGGACACAAGCTTGCAACCGTTTTTTTGAAGGAATACGAAAATTATCAAAGTCAAAAAACACACCAATGATGTTTTTGTCGACCCACATTCCGCGGATGAATTTGTGGCGCTCGCTGCTTTGCGCAGCGTGTTTCCTCATGTTCATCGGCCGCTGCCAATCGCAGTTCAGGCCGCCGCAGGTCGACATCACCGACCGCGATACTGTTGGTTATGCTTTTTTAAAACAGGACAGCACCGAACTGCTTAACGACCGTGTGCTCGCCTCTGTTTATGAAAAAATGTACCACCAACGCACCCAGGGAGGTCAAAAAATCACCATCGTTCACATCGGTGATTCCCACGTTTTGGGGAATTTTCTGACCTCCGAAGTTCGCGAACGTTTGCAAAATGAATTTGGCGAAGCCGGACGCGGATTGGTTTTTCCATACAAACTTGCAGGCTCGAATGGTCCGCGCGATTACCAGATCATCAGCGAGAGCAAATGGCAAAGCGCCAATTGCCACAAGGATCTGAGTCCGGAAACACCTTACGGTATTTCCGGTTTTGTGGTCGAATCCACGTCGCCCGATGCCACCCTGCTCATACGACTGCGCGATACGGCCACAGCCGAAACCAGGCTTTTTACCAAAGTGACCGTTTTTCAACGCGCCTCACCCGTTCAGTTTCAATTGGAAGTGCGTGATGATGTATCCGGACAAATTGCGCAGTCCTTTTCCGACAGCGACTATGCCCGGTGTTTTTATTTCAACAAACCTGTAGATCAGGCCATCCTTTCGGCGCGCCGTACTTCCCCCGATCAGAAAAAACTGAGCATAGACGGTATTTCATTGGAAAATGAACTGTCCGGCGTGGTGTACCACGACATCGGCATCAACGGCGCCAGGTTCAGTGACTTTCTCAGGGCAAAATATTTCACCAAACAATTGGGCGAGCTCCGTCCGGACCTGGTGATTTTGTCCTTCGGCACCAACGAAGCCCAGGGTAAAACCGAAGAACGGTACTTGTACAAACAATTGCAACAACTCACAGGAAGCATACGAGAAACCGTGCCTAATGCACAAATCATGTTTACCACACCGGCAGATTCTTACCTGCGCGGCAAGGGTTTCAACCCTTACATGGCTTCCACCAGCAACGTCATCAAACAATTCGCCCTCGAAAACAATTGCGCGGTTTGGGATTTGTTTTCCTTGTCAGGCGGTGAAAAATCTGCTGAAATGTGGAAAAAAAGTGGCCTCATGTCGCACGACTCCGTACACTACTCCAAAACCGGTTATGCCGCCCAAGGCAAATTGCTGTACCAATCCCTGATCAAAAGCTACAACACATTTGTCACCAACCGTCCATAAACAGTACCATGAAACGAATCCTGCTCCCACTTTTTTGCACTGCGTTTTTTGCAACAACCCTGCAAGCTCAAATTACCGACCCAAAAGCCACCGAAGTTTGGGAACCACAACCACCCGTTGTAACACCGGGCGAAAACGACAAAGCACCTTCCGATGCCATTGTTCTGTTCGACGGTACCAACCTGGATGCTTTTAAAAGTTACAAGGATGGCGGCAAAGCGTCCTGGGACGTTGCAGACGGCGCCATGACCGTCAAACCACAATCGGGTGACATCGTGACTAAAAAAGAATTCGGTGACTTCCAGTTGCACCTCGAATTCCGCACACCGGTGGTGGTAAAAGGAGAAGGACAAGGACGCGGCAACAGCGGCATTTTTCTGCAGGATCGTTACGAAATCCAACTTCTGGACTGTTATCAAAACAAAACCTACGCCAACGGCCAATTGGGCGCCATTTACAAACAAACCATCCCGCTCGCCAATCCGGCACGCAAACCCGGCGAATGGCAAACCTACGACATCCTTTTTACAGCCCCACGTTTCAACAACGACGGTATCCTCGTGGCCCCCGCCCGGGTAACCGCCCTGATCAACGGCGTCGTGGTACAACTCAATACCGAAATCAAAGGCGCCACCGAATACATCGGACTGCCCTCCTACAAAGCCCACTTCAAAGGTCCCATCCGTTTGCAGGACCACGGCGACCTGGTTAGCTTCCGCAACATCTGGATCAGGGAACTGTAAAAGTCGGTTAGTCGGTTAGTCGGTTAGTCGGTTAGTCGGTTGGTCGGTTGGTCGGTTGCAAAAAAATAGTTTGCGCAGCAAACGAAGCGAAAGCGACTTTTTTACGACGAACAGACCAACAGACTAACAGACTAACAGACTAACAGACTAACTTTGTTGCAATGTTGTTCGACAATTTCCCTTTTTACAAGCAGCACGACGCTTCGGACTGTGGCGTTTCCTGTTTGCGCATGGTGGCGCGGCATTACGGGCGCCATTATTCGCTCGAGTACCTGCGTGAAACCGCATACCTCGACAGGGAAGGTGTGTCGTTGATGGGCATATCTGATGCGGCCGAAAAAATCGGCATGCGTTCGTTGGGCGTGAAGGTGGGTTTTGGCAGGATGAAAAAAGACATCCCCTTGCCCTGCATTGCACACTGGCGGCAAAACCACTTTGTGGTGGTGTACCACATCGCAAACAACAAAGTTCACATTGCAGACCCTGCGGTGGGCAAGTTGCGGCTTACCGAACAACAATTCCTTGAAGGCTGGATCAGTGATGTGGTGAATGCCGAACCACAGGGCATTCTGCTGCTTTTGGAGGCCATGCCGGAATTTTTCAACCGCGACGGTGATAAAACCGACCGGGCCGGCTTCCAGTTTCTGTGGTCGTACATTGCCCAATACAAACGCCTGTTGTGGCAGTTGTTTTTTGGTTTGCTGCTCGGCAGCGCCATACAGCTGGTGTTTCCGTTTTTAATGCAGGCATTGGTGGACAAAGGTGTGCAGCTTGGCGACCTGAATTTTGTGTACCTCATCCTGGGCGCCCAGGCCATGCTTTTTTTAAGTCAGGTCGCCGTGGAATTTATACGGGGCTGGATATTGCTGCACATTGGGGCGCGGATCAACATCAATCTGGTGTCGGACTTCCTCATCAAACTCATGCGCCTGCCCATGGCGTTTTTTGATACCAAGATGACGGGCGATTTGCTTCAGCGTATTTACGACAACGAACGTGTAGAGCGTTTCCTGACGTCCAACTCGCTGATCACGCTGTTTTCCATCGTCAACCTCGTTGTTTTTGGGGTCGTCCTGCTTTTTTACAATGTCCTTATTTTTGCCATCTATTTTTTGGCCGCAGGCCTCTATTTTGGTTGGATCGCACTTTTTATGCAACGCCGGCGGGTGCTCGACAACCGCAGGTTTGAACAAATGGCCGAAAACCAAAATTCCCTGATCCAGTTGGTGAACGGCATGCAGGAAATCAAACTGCACAACGCCGAACGCCAGAAACGCTGGGCCTGGGAACGCATCCAGGCAAAACTTTTCCGCATCAACGAAAGTTACCTGGCCACCGACCAGCGGCAACGCGCCGGCGCCGCTTTCATCAACGAAGCCAAAAACATCGTCATCTCGGTGATCGCCGCCAAAGCCGTCATTCAGGGCGACATGACCCTTGGCATGATGCTCGCCGTACAATACATGATCGGCCACATGAATGGTCCGCTCGAATCCCTGGTGCAATTCATTCTCGCTGCTCAGGAAGCCAAGATCAGTCTGGAGCGCATGAACGAAATCCACCAAAAACCCGACGAAGAGCCCTCCGATTATCCTAAAGTAAATGTGTTGCCTTCCAACGGCGACCTGGCTTTTGAAAAACTGTGGTTCCGTTACGGCGGTCCGCACGACCCATGGGTACTTAAAAACATCAACGTAACTTTCCCGGAGGGCAAAACAACGGCCATCGTGGGCACCAGCGGCAGTGGCAAAACCACCATGCTGAAACTGATGCTCAATTTTTACCAGCCCAACGAAGGGGCGATTCGCCTGGGCGATCTGAACCTGGCCAACATCCAAAACAAACTTTGGCGGGAAAACTGCGGCGTGGTGATGCAGGACGGCTTTGTTTTTTCCGACACCATTGCGCGCAACATAGCTTTGGGAGAAGAACACATCGACCGCCGCAGACTGCTGTACGCCGCCAAAGTAGCCAACATCCAAACCTTCATCGAATCCTTGCCCCTTGGCTACAACACCAAGGTAGGTGCAGAAGGCGTAGGACTCAGTCAGGGACAACAACAACGCCTGCTCATTGCGCGGGCAGCGTATAAAAATCCGGAATACCTTTTCTTCGACGAGGCGACCAACGCCCTCGATGCCTACAACGAACGTGTCATCATGCACAACCTGCAACACGCGTTCCGCAACAAAACCGTGGTCATCGTAGCCCACCGTCTCAGTACGGTGCGCAATGCCGACAACATCATCGTGATAGAAAAAGGCGAAGTTGTGGAACAAGGCAACCATGAAGAACTGACGTTTAAACAAGGCGCTTATTACCATTTGGTCAAAAATCAACTCGAACTCGGACTGTGAACCCAAATACCGGCAAAGGCGGCAGCATGGAAGAACGCGAATACGTTGAGCTGCGCTCCGAAGAAGTACACGAAATCCTGGGCACACCGCCCGGATGGATGGTGTCTTGGGGCACCCTGAGCGTATTGTTTTGTTTCACCCTGCTCATCCTGGTGGGCAGCGCCGTGCGTTACCCCGACGTGATCCCCGCCAAAATCGTGCTTACCACCGCCACACCACCTGTGGATGTTGTGGCGCGCACCAACGGGCATTTGTCGGAACTGCTCGTTTCGGATACCCATGTGGTGAAACGCGACCAACTGCTTGCCGTTTTGCAAAGCACCGCCGATTATGAAGACGTTTTGATGCTGGATGTTCTGGCGCAAAGTTGGGCCATGCTCACCAACACCGACACGTTTGTACGTTTGCAGGCGCCATCCAACCTTGATCTTGGGGAGGTACAGGGCGAATATGCCGATTTTGTTCAAAAACTCGACCAGTTTAAGTTCGGTCAAACCGACAAAACGGCCTCCATAGGCGCCAGTGTAAGCTCAAACAACGCCCAGATTAAAAAACTGGAAAGCAGCATCGTTTTTGACCGCAATGCTCTGATGCGCACGCGCGACCAGCTCGAATCGGCACGCGATTTTTTACGCAAACAACAGGAACTGTTTAATGCCGGCATCATTTCGAGGGTGGAACTTGAAAAAGAAAAACAACGCGTGGCCGACCTGGAGCGCCAAATCGAACAGCTCGACGACAACATCCTGCGCAAACAAAACGAAATATTGAGTTTGCGGAAAAACAGCAGCGACGAAAGGTTCAGCGGCAGCGAAAGCAGCAACAACGCCGAAACACAACTGCGCAACAGTCTGAACAACCTGCGCAGCAGCATCGACCGCTGGAAACAAAGCTACCTGTTGCGGGCGCCCATCGATGGCCGGGTTTCCCTGAACTCAGCTTTTTACAGCCGGCAACAATACATCCGGGATGGCGACCAACTCCTGGCCATCGTGCCGCTGAAAACTGATTCGATCATCGGCCGTGTCAGCCTGCCCGTATCCGGCAGCGGCAAAGTGCTTCAGGGGCAAAAAGTGATCATCAAACTCGACAGCTATCCTTTCTACGAATTCGGATCACTCACCGGCACTGTACGCGCCAAATCGTTGGTGCCCAAAGACAATGCCTACCTTATTTACGTCGACCTGCCCAAAAAGCTCGTTACCAACCACAACCGGGAGATCGAATTTGAACAACAATTGCAAGGCAGCGCCGAAATCATCACCAACGACAAGAGTTTTTTGCGCAGGATTTCCGAGCAAATGTTCGCTGGATGGACCAATTGAGCTGGGATTAGAAAAACGTTAATACTTGTTTGATTATCGTTAACAGCAAAGGCCTTTCAGCGCAACTTTGGCGGCCCTACTTTTGTAGCATCAAAACGAGCTGCTTTAAAGAAGCGCCTGCTAACTTGAAAACATCCATCTGACTATCCATTAAAAAAAAAGGTATCCATGAAACAAATTCTCTTTGTTCTTGCTTTTGTAGCCCTTGGCACTACGTATGCTGTTGCCCAAAGCGGTCCGACCATGACGTTCGACGTTACGACCGTAGACTACGGCAACATCGATAAAGGCAGCGAGCCCCTGCGCAAATTCAAGTTCACCAACACGGGTAACGAGCCCCTCATCATCAAAAATGCCAAAGGCTCATGCGGTTGCACCGTACCGAAATACCCGCAGGAACCCATCATGCCGGGCGAAAGCAATTTCATTGAAGTTCGTTACGACACCCAGCGTGTAGGCGCTTTCAACAAAACTGTAACCATCACCACCAACGAAGCTGCTGACACCAAAACCCTGACCATCAAGGGTGAAGTTAAAGCCCCTGCTACCCAGGAAGCCGTACCCGCAAGCAGCGGTGGCCTTAAGCAGTAATTTTCCCCAAGGAAGAATTTTGGTTTGACGATACGACCCGTCCGGTGCATGCACCTGGCGGGTCTTTTTTTGTCTTAACCCGGACTCGTCCCGAGGAACGAGGGATCTGGGACTCGTCCCGCAGGGATCTGGATGGGGATTTAGGTCCCACGCTTCGCTGGGATGACAAAAGGGATTGGGATGGATGGGATGGGATTCTGTGCAACTCGTTCCAGGCTTTCGGGGCTATCCATGACGACTGAGCTGTGCTCGAAGCCTGTAGGGGCGCCCCTTGCGGGTGCCCTTTGAGGGTCCGGCATGGAAAACAGATGTTGTGCCCGGCATCGTTAGGGCACCCGCAAGGGGCCTTTACATAGATTTGACATGGCGCCCAGCATCGCGAGGGCACCTGCAAGGGGCCCTTACAAAGATTGGGCATAAAAACGGACTTTTGCCCGGCATCGTTAGGGCACCCGCAAGGGGCGCCTACTACAGTTCGGCATGGAAAACAGATGTTGTGCCCGGCATCGCGAGGGCACCCGCAAGGGGCGCCCCTACAGGTCCGCACAAAAAAAATCCTTCCTCTTTTTGTCATATTCACGGAACGCAAACGACCTATTATACGTTATCAAGAAAAAAAACAGCCTTCGTGCAACCTTCCGTTGTAACATCTTGTCTGTTAATTCGTCTCATTCGTCGGTAAAACGTTTGAGTTGGCCAAAATTTCTGTTACTTTTGTTGCGCTTCAAAGCAAGAACCATGAAAAACAAATTCTTACCCAAATACGCCATGATGTTGGCTACAGGCGTAGCGTTCGCTTCCTTTCTTTACGTTAACACGGATGCTTGTATTAAATCGTCGTGTGGTTTGGAAAATGCCGCTGTGGTAAATACCATTGCTGCGGAAGAAGAGCAAAAAGAACGTGAATGGAATGTTCCCGAAGCTGCAGTGCTGATCCACCTGATCAAGTTTGCCGGCAAGTTTTTGCCCGTAGGCCAATAAGAGCTTGTAGTTTCACAGCGAACCAATATCCTGAACACGTTCTAAGGCGTTGAACGCGCCAGTATTCCTACTTTATCCCATTTTTTGAAAAAAAGTGCTACTGCGCTTCCGATTGCTATGCCCAAAACGGCGCCTGCCGTTACATCAAGGGGATAATGTACTCCAACATACACCTGTGAAAATGCGATCAGCGCAGCCCAAACAATGACCACAGGCCTGATCCAGCGCGCCAAAGCACCAAACATCCCGATAACATAAAAAGCTGCAGCAAAATGGTTGGCAGCATGGGAAGAAGTAAAACTGTATCCACCACCACACGGAACCCGTTCTACCACAACTGCCTCCAGAGCAGGTTCGTTGCATGGCCTCAGCCTTTGCACATTTTTTTTGATGATGGAACTGCTGGTAAAATCGGCTACGCCAACGGCGATGATCAGACCGACCACTACAAGCCATCCACGTTTGCCAAAATTCAACACCGTAAATGCGGTCAGGAAAACATACGCAGGCGTCCAAAACCACCGTTCACGGCACCAGGGCAATATGGTATCAAAAAACGCATTGCTCATGCCGGCGTTGACAACCTGGAACAAGGCCGCATCCCAACTGTTGAGGACGGACAACCAACTCATAGCACACTCGATTTTTCTGCAACCAGGATGAGGCGCTGCGATTCCGCAACATCAAAGGGTGCAAGGTCGTAGGACCCAAACCGCCCATTGACCGTCAAACCAGCCTTTTCACAAAGATTTTCCAAATCTTCGAGGGCAAAAAGGCGCACTTTTTCCTGAAAGTGGTAATCGCGTCCGCCACTGCTGAATTCCACAGTTTTGATCACATAACCCTCCAGCAAGCACCGTTTGATGCTGAAGGTGATGCCGTCTACGATTTTTTCTTCCTGCATGACCAGGTTGTTGCGCACATGGGTCGCATTGAAATAATCGAGCAAAAACCGGCCGTTTGGGCGCAAACCTGTTGCCACGTTTTTCAAGGCTCTCAAATGGTCGCCGTCGTTGTCGAAATAGCCAAAGGAGGTAAAAAAATTCGTCACAGCATCAAAATACCGGATACGGAACGGCAAACGCATGTCGTGCTGGTAAAACGAAAGGTTTTCGTTTTCAAAGTTGCGTGCAAAACGAATGCTGGCTTCGGAAATGTCCACACCGGTGACGTCAAATCCTTTTTCCGCCAGGTACATGGCGTGCCGGCCTTTGCCGCAGGCCAGATCAAGAACCCTGGCGCCAAGAGGGAGTTGAAGTGCTTCCAGCAACCCGTCGATGGCACTGCGTGCCTCGTCTTCATCGCGGTTTTTGTACAAAGTGTGGTAAAAAGGCGAGTCAAACCAGGATGCAAACCATTCTTTTTGTATAGTGTCGGCTTTCATGAGGGCAAGTTAAACCGGGTTTTTTACTTTGGCGGTCAAAAAATGGTATGGACGTCCTGATTGTTGCTGCAACCCCTTTTGAAATCGCCCCCCTGACAGGGTGGCTGGAAAAAAATACCATCCGCTCCGACGATGGACGGTACGCCACATCTGCCGTCAACGTGGAGCTGCTCGTCACCGGCGTCGGGCCTGTGGCAGCCGCCTGGGCCCTGGGCCGGCGCCTCGCCCAAGCTCCCCTACCCGATTGGTGTCTGCAAGCCGGTGTAGCCGGTGCATTTGATCCTGAACTTTACCTGGGTGATGTGGTACATGTAGCTTCCGAGCGCTGGGGCGACGTGGGGGTTGAAGAAGCCGACGGAAGTTTCAGCGATGTGTTCGACATGGGCCTTGCCGATCCGAACGTTCATCCTTACATCAACGGCGTGTTGCACAACCCCGGCGCCGCCGTATACGATTTTTTACCCACCGCCCGCGGACTCACCGTAAGCCGCGTACACGGCACCGAAACATCCGTGGAAGCCATTATTGCCAAATACCCTGATGTAGGTGTGGAAAGTATGGAAGGCGCCGCGTTTTTTTTCGCTTGCCTGCAAGCAGGCGTATCGTTTGTTGAAATCAGAAGCATCTCCAACCGCGTGGAAAAACGCAACCGGGATTTGTGGGATCTGCCGCTGGCGATTGACAGGTTGAATGAGGTGGTGATCGGGATGATTGAGTCTCTGGGGTAGTCCGAAAAATAACCACATTAGGCACATTAGATTACCAAGGCACATTAGATAGAAATTTCTAATGTGCCTTGGTAATCTAATGTGCCTAATGTGGTTACTCTTCAATGTCTTCAAAAACAAC
>JADLBE010000101.1 GCA_020847915.1 Saprospiraceae bacterium
CGCGAAGGCCAAATTGCGGTTACCAGCCATTTTGTATTGAAAGGCTGTATTCGGCAGTATTATCTTGTAGATGGTGTAGAAAAAACCGTCCACTTTTACACGCAGGGTGAACCAGTGACAGCCACTGAAGGCTCCAACAACAAACTGCCTTCGAAATATTTCCTCGCATGCGTTGAAGATTGCATCCTTTCCGTGGGCCAGCATGATCAGGAAGCGGAGATCAATTCCCGTTTCCCAAAATTCGAAACGGTGTGCCGCGTCGCTACCGAGGAAGAGCTCGCCCGAAGCCACAACAAATTCGCGTCTTTCCTCATCAACACCCCGGAAGAACGTTACCTGCAGTTGCTTCAAACCCGTCCGGACCTGGTGGACAGGGTGCCGCAGTACCACCTGGCCAGCTTCCTGGGCATCACGCCCGAATCGTTGAGCCGGATCCGAAAAAGGATCATGACACGGAAGCATTCCATGTAGTTTTCATTTTACATTCCCCTGCACTTCTTAAGCATCGTCAGTGACAGCCGACGATACTTTCCGCTTTCCGCTTTCCGCTTTCTTAACCAACGTCAATGAACGCCGACGTTGGTCATCAGACTTTTGCATCATCGTTTCAATACCTTAAAAAATGAAAACTATGATGCAAAAACTGTTGTTTATTTTTCTGCTTTCCATCCTGTTCGGCACCTGGGCCATGGGACAAACCCTGACACAAACCGTACGCGGCGTTGTGACCGATACCGACAGTAAAACACCGCTGATTGGTGTAACGGTGGTTGTTTTAAACACCGCGCCAACCATCGGTGCAACCACAGGAAGCGACGGAACTTTTCGCCTGGAAAATGTGCCCGTCGGCCGGGTCGATCTGAAAGCGGTTTACCTGGGTTACGAAGAACTGATCATTTCCAATGTGGTGGTGCATTCGGGCAAGGAAACCGTTTTGGATGTACGCATGCTGGAAAACTTTTCCACCCTCACACAGGTGGAAATCACGGCCAACACCAACAAGGGCGAAGCGCTGAACGACATGGCACTGCTGAGCGCACGTTCGATTTCTCCCGAACAAACCAACCGTTACGCGGGAGGTTTCAACGATCCTTCGCGCATATTGTCCAACTTCGCAGGTGTGTCCAACACTCAGGACGGCAGCAATGACATCATTGTGCGCGGCAACTCACCCAAATACATGCAATGGCGCCTGGAAGGTGTGGAAATCACCAATCCCAACCACTTTGGCGACCAAAGTTCGGTGGGTGGATCCATCAGCACCCTGAACAACAACATGGTGGCCGTTTCCGATTTTTACACCGGCGCTTTTGCTCCGGAATACGGCGATGCATTGTCGGGTGTGTACGACGTCAAACTGCGCACGGGCAACAATGAAAAAACAGAGGCCGTGTTAGGGGTTGGTTTGCTGGGCACCGACCTGACGGTGGAAGGACCGTTCAAAAAAGGCTATGGCGGTTCGTACCTTGTCAATTACCGGTATTCCACGGTATCGATGGCAGGACAATTGGGGCTTGTTGATCTCGACGGGCTTTTGAATTTTCAGGATGCGTCGTTTAAAATGGTGTTGCCCACCGAAAAAGCCGGGGTGTTTTCCTTGTTCGGATTGGGTGGTAAAAGTGATTTTTTCCTTGAAGACGTAACACCGTCGTTGTGGGAAGTGCCAGGCAATGGTTCGCAAAAAACAGCCATCAACGAAGATTACGAAAAAGACGCCTACCTGGCCAACACCGGTTTGAACCACACCATCAACCTCAACAGCAAAAGTTACCTGCGCAGCACCCTGGCCTGGTCGTTCGAGGGCATCGACGATGATGTTTATGAAAAAGAGGTGGTTAAAATTTACGACGAAAACGGGGAATTTCTGCGCGATTCATCGGTGAGTTCAAAAAACAACTTCAGCAGCCGTTTGCAAAAAAATACCGTGCGTGGCGCTGTTACCTACCATTTAAAATGGAATGCGCGTCATAAAGTGGAGGTTGGCACGCGGTACAACTTGTTCGGCTACAATTTTCAGCAAAGCCGGTTGGACGAGGAGTCCGATGAGCGCAAATACCTCGTCGATTTTAAAGAAAACATTGGTACGATCCGCAATTTTGTAAGCGTACGTTCGCGCCTGAGCGAAACGTTTACGGTAGTGGCCGGCGTACACAACATGAACGTGCTTTACAACCAAAAAAGCACCGTGGAACCAAGGGTTGCGTTTCGGTGGCAATACAATCCGTCGGCAGCGGTGAGCGCCGGTTACGGCAACCACAGTTCGATGGAAAGTGTACACCATTATTTCGCCAAAGTGGAACAACCCGACGGCACCGTCACGGAGCCGAACAAAGACCTCGACCTGTTGAAAGCGCACCACTTGGTGCTGGGTTATGAAAAAAGGTTTGGTAAAAACACCATGGCCAAAGTCGAGGCCTATTACCAGCGGTTGTACAACCTGCCCGTGGAAAACAACGACACCAGTTATTTTGCCACCATCGTCGAAGGATTGGAGTTCCGGCATGTCGATTTGGTAAATAAAGGCACCGGCGAAAACTATGGCGTGGAGCTTACCCTGGAGCGTTTTTTCGACCGTAACGTGTATTTCCTTGTGAATACCTCGCTGTTCCAGTCCAAATACAAATCGCTGGAAGGTGTGGAGCGCAACACGCCGTACAATGCCAATTACCTTGTTAATTTCCTGTGCGGTAAGGAGTTTACCAACCTGGGCAAAAAAAACAACCAGACCCTGGGCCTGAACGCCAAAGTCTTTTTTTCAGGCGGGCGCCGCATCATACCGCTGTTGCGCGACGACCAGGGCAACCTGGCAGTGGACCCGAACAACAACGAGTTTTGGGATTACGACAAAGCGTTTGACCAAAAACTCGACGATGTTTACCAGGTGATTCTTTCGATGAGTTACCGGTGGTACAAACCCAGGACGACACACGAATTTTTTCTCAACCTCGACAACGTAACCAACACAAAAGGCAGGATCAGTGAGTTTTACGACGAAGATGAGCCGGGCAAAGTGGCCTACATGACCCAATTCGGTTTTTTCCCGAATGTGTTGTACCGTCTATACTTTTAAAGCAGGATCATAGAGGTTGCATTACGCGGCACATTTTTTTTTGCATAAGGTTCGCCACTTCGGGATTTTGTTGCACTTTTCGGCGAACTAGCAATACAAAGTGTTACCATGAGTGTTTCGACTGCAACAACTTCAACTTCAAACGACTCCAAACCCCGCCTGTCTGCCCGCAACATCTGGAACATGAGTTTCGGATTTCTCGGCATACAGGCGGGTTTTGCCCTTCAAAACGGCAACGCCAGCGGAATCCTTCAGCGTTACGGCGCCGATGTACACGAGCTTCCCAACTTCTGGCTTGTCGCCCCCATTGTGGGCATGATCGTACAACCCATCATCGGTTATTATTCCGACCGCACGTGGGTAAAGATGGGACGGCGCAAACCATTTTTCCTGGCAGGCGCCATTGCAGCCTGTTTCGGGATGATGCTCATGCCCAATGCCGGTATTTTAACCGTGGCTTTGTCGCCCGTTTTGCTCGGTGCAGGCATGCTGATGATTATGGACGCCTCTTTCAATGTGGCCATGGAGCCTTTCCGGGCTTTGGTTGCCGATAAACTGCCGTCGTCGCAACGCACGATGGGTTTTTCCGTACAAACCGCCCTGATCGGCGTCGGTGCGGTCATCGGTTCCTGGTTGCCCTGGTTTTTGGCCAACAAAGCGGGTGTTGCGGATACGGCTGGTCAAGGATTGATTCCCGACAACGTAAAATGGTCGTTTTACATCGGCGCCGTGATATTTATAGGCGCCATTTTGTGGACGGTTTTGACCACCAAAGAATATCCGCCGGAAGAACACACCCGGTTTTCGGGCGGAGAAAGGGAACATGAAAAAGGCGGCATGAGCCTTATTTTTAAAGACATGCGGAACATGCCCCAAACCATGCGGCAATTGGGTATGGTGCAGTTTTTTTCCTGGTTCGCCTTGTTTTCCATGTGGGTCTTTACCACACCGGCCATCGCCAACCACATTTACGGCACGGCCATAGACGACAGTTCGTCGCAGACCTACAGTGATGCACAGAACTGGACGGGCATCATTTTTGGCGTTTACAATGCCGTTTCTGCGGTATTTGCGCTTATGTTGCCGCGCATCGCCGCCAAAGTTGGTCGGCGCCGCACCCACGCCATCGCCCTGGTTTGTGGCGGCCTTGGGCTTATCTCCATGTATTTCGCACCCAATCCGAATTTCCTCATCCTGTCCATGATCGGGGTGGGCATCGCCTGGGCCAGTATTCTGGCCATGCCGTATGCCATGCTTGCAGGTGCATTGCCGGCCCATAAAATGGGTGTTTACATGGGCATTTTCAACTTTTTCATCACCATTCCTCAAATCGTAAGCGGCGTCATCAACCGTCCCATCGTGCACTACCTTTTTGGAAACAAAGCCATTTATGCCCTTGTGATGGCAGGGGTTTTGTTGTTGTTTGCGGCCATTTCGGTGATCAGGGTAGATGAAAGGGCGGAAGAGTAGGGGAGTTTGGAGTTCGGAGTTCGGAGTTCGGAGTTTGGAGAGAAAATCAATAATATTTGAAGATGTCAACATTCAAAAATTTTGAAGAAATAATTGCTTGGCAAAAAGCACGTGAGCTTTGCAAAAAGCTTAAACCTCTGATTGATGGTATGAAAGCAGGAGGAGATTACCGGTTTAAAGAACAATTGATTTCATCAGCCGGATCGATCATGGATAACATTGCAGAAGGTTTTGAAAGGCAGGGAAACAAAGAATTTGTTCAATTTTTATACATTGCAAAAGGTTCATGCGGTGAAGTGCGATCTCAGGTATACAGAGCTTTTGATTACGGTTATCTTACCCAAGAGGAATGTGATATCATACTTGCTGACGCCCTCGAAATAAGTCGGATATTGTATGGATTGATTGATAAAATGTACAAATCAGGCTTTTCCGGACCAAAATTCAATCACTAGCTCCGAACTCCAAACTCCGAACTCCGAACTCCGAACTCCGAACTCCGAACTCCGAACTCCAAACTCCAAACTCCAAACTCCAAACTCCAAACTCCGAACTCCGAACTCCAAACTCCGAACTCCGAACTCCGAACTCCGAACTCCAAACTCCGAACTCTTTTCTTATGAATCCAAAACTGAAAGTTGTCCTTGCCGTAGCATCCGGCATCATCGCCGGCGGCATTGTTATCGCCATTGTTGAAATGCTTACGGCTGAAAAACCGCCAGAAGGATTGGAC
>JADLBE010000102.1 GCA_020847915.1 Saprospiraceae bacterium
CCTGCTGCCTGCTGCCTGCTGCCTGCTGCCTGCTGCCTGCTGCCTGCTGCCTGCTGCCTGCTGCCTGCTGCCTGCTGCCTGCTGCCTGCTGCCTGCTGCCTGCTGCCTGCTGCCTGCTAATTGCTCTTCTGGTATTCCTCCCAGCTCGTTTTTGAATAATGCTCTTCCGCGCTGAATTTCAATTCCTTAAGCATGTCGGGCGCTTCTTTGTATCCGGGCGAAACCATAATGCGTTCAAACTTTTCATTGAGGGTCACAAAGGATGGGTAGCTCATTTGTCCGTCGAGTAGGGCATACGCCAGGGTATGAACACCGCGGCTGCCGTTGGCAACAAATTTGAAAACTTCACCATTGAAGTTGATGTCTTCTTTTTGTTCGGCATTAAGCTTAACCGCGTAAAAATTGGCGGTCATATATTCCATCACAGCCGGATCGACGAAGGTGGATTTGTCCATTTTTTTGCACCAGCCACACCAGTCGGTGTAAACATCCACAAATATTTTTTTCGGGTTACTTTTGTTCAATTCCACCGCTTCCTCCCAGGTATACCAACGCATGGGCGCTGTTTCAATCGGTTCGGGTTTGCTGCGGAAGGCCATCATACCGGCCAGAGCCAATGTTATCAAGGCGGTGAATGCAAAATATTTTACCATGGGATCAGGATTTGCTGGATTTTAAGATTTGCCGGATTTTTATTGCCGGATTTGATGGCCTGGAAGGCTTTGAAAACTTTCCTGGTTAGAAGTGTGCAAAGTTAAGCGGATGGAATACACCGCGCCGTTAATGAAATGTCAAAACTTTCGGCCATGCCCATATTGCTGTTTTATGTAACCCATCCCGACGAAGCTACAGCGCGCGAAATTGCCGCCCGTTTGTTTGAAAAAAAACTTGTGGCCTGCGCCAATTTTTTCCCCATAGGCAGCATGTACGAATGGCAGGGTGCAAAACAAAACGATAAGGAATGGGTATCGGTACTCAAAACCCGTCCGGAACTGGAAAGCAGGGTAGAGGAGGCACTTGCCGCATTGCATCCCTACGATACGCCTTGTTTTATACGTTGGGAAGTGCGGGCGAATGAAGGGTATGAGCGATGGATAGATGAGCAGACGGCGGTTAGCAGTTAGCGGTTAGCAGGCAGCAGGCAGCAAAAAAAACACCCAATCATTTGTTTTTCAAGTGATTGGGTGTTTTTTTGCTGCCTGCTGCCTGCTGCCTGCTGCCTGCTGCCTGCTGCCTGCTGCCTGCTAACGTGCATACGGTGCAACATCATGCTCCGCAAATTCCCCGCGCAGGTACTGATAATAACCGGCGATACCGATCATGGCGGCGTTGTCGGTACAATATTCAAAACGTGGGATGTAGGTGGTCAAGCCTTCTTTCAAGCCCAATTCCTGAAGTCCTTCACGAAGGGCAGAGTTGGCGCTAACGCCCCCGGCTATGGCGACGTGTTTTATGCCGGTCTCACGCGTTGCTTTGCGCAGTTTTTTTAGCAAAATGCCAACGATGCTGTGTTGTATGGAAGCGCACAAATCGGCAAGGTTTTCTTCGATGAATTGCGGATTTTCTTTTTGCCGCGCCCGCAAAAAATACAAAATCGACGTTTTTATGCCACTGTAGCTGAAATTGAGTCCTTCAATGGCAGGTTCCGGAAAAGGGAAAACGGGTTTGCCTTCCCGTGCCAAACGGTCGATTTCTGGTCCTGCAGGGTAACCGAGTCCCAACAATTTTCCCGACTTATCGAAGGCCTCACCGGCAGCGTCGTCGAGTGTTTCACCCAAAACTTCCTGTTGGTGGTAATCGGTTACCCGGATGATCTGGGTATGACCACCACTTACCGTGAGGCATAAAAATGGAAATGGCGGATGTGGCTCTTCGGCAAAATGCGCCAGGACGTGAGCTTGCATGTGGTTTACTTCAAGCAGGGGTACGTCCAGTGCAAGGGCCAGACCTTTGGCAAACGAGGAGCCAACCAGCAGCGAACCCATGAGGCCGGGGCCACGGGTAAAAGCGATGGCACTGAGGTCCGACGTTGCAATGCCGGCCTGCCGAAGCGCCAGGTCGACCACGGGTACAATGTTGGCCTGGTGGGCGCGTGAGGCCACTTCAGGCACCACGCCGCCGTATTGCCGGTGCATCTCCTGGTTGGCAACGCAGTTGGACAAAACACGCCCATCGCACACTACCGCAGCAGCGGTATCGTCGCACGATGATTCGATGGCTAAAAGGACGATGGGCATGTTGTACCTTTTTTAAGTTACTATCAGGTAAAAAATATTGTCAATGTGTTATGAAAAAATGCCGTTTGTAGCGTCATTTACAGCGCAAAAATACGGCGTCGTTGGCTGAATTGGGCATCTTTAATCGTTGCGTTCATAAATTGGCACGGTATTTTATGCAAGATTACCACCGATTATCCGGTTCGACCGTGTAAACAATTGAATCACATCTCAACCTCCTAACAGTATGTTTTCTTCTTCCTCCAAGGATAAAAAACCAGCTCCTTCCATGGGGCTTCCCAATGCCAACGACAAAGATGGCACGATGATGACCGTGATCGCCAAAGGCACCACGATTGAAGGCAAATTTGAATGTACTGAAAACGTACGACTTGACGGCACGATCAACGGCGATATGAAAGTTGAAAAACGCCTCGTTTTGGGTGATACCAGCGTTGTAAATGGCAACATCCACGCCCGTGATGCCGCCATCAAAGGCCGTATCAAAGGTGATGTAAACGTAAAAGAGGCCCTCCATTTGATGGACACGGCCGTAATTGAAGGCAACATCGTAGCCAAAACCATGGTGGTGGAAGAAGGCGCCCGCTACAACGGATCCTGCAAAATCGGCGCCATGATTGCTGCTTCACCGGCCGTTGCAACAGCCAAAGTGTAACGATCATTTGTTTTTTATTTCGGAAGTGTAGCCCATGCTGCACCAACGATTCGCATATTTGCTGCCGGCAAAGGTTTTTTACCGACCTTTGCCGGCAGCTTTTTTTATGGAACAACAGCTATTCACCTGGAACAATGCCGTGCCTTTAACGCCGGATGTAGCAGCACGTGCAGAATTGCGGGTGGTGATGGGCATCGATGCCTTGTCTGTTCTGGTTACCGATGATGAAGGCCGGGTATTGCAGGTTGAATCCGTTGGGTTCGAGCCTTCCGGCAACAATTTCAACCTTGTAGAGAGCGATTTACGCCAGGTGTTCCAACGGTTGGGTACCAACGGGCTCAATCATTCTTTTCGACAGCGCCATCTTGCACTTTTTCATCCGGCGGTGACCCTGGTGCCCCGACGGCTGTTTCAACCCGATGCACTGGAAGTTTATTTCCGGCTGTTGTTGCCCGAAGGCCATTACAACTACGGATTCGACGCTTTGCCTGAACTGGATTGTTACCTGGTGTATGCCGTTGAACCAGCCGCGCTGCAAATCTACCGTCAGTTTTTTCCGGGACATCCCGTGCAGCACCTCGCTACCGCTTTGTTGCGTTCGTGGCGACCGGCAACGGTACGTATGGAGCACAGTGTATGGGTAAATGTGCGCCGCCATCACATTCAGGTGATGGTGTTCGATCGGCAAAACCTCCAGTTTTACAACAGCTTCAGTTGCGAAAATGCTGCCGATGCCGCCTATTTTACCTTGTTGGCTTTTGAACAATTCAAACTTGACCCGGCACAGGTGCCGCTTCATCTTGCCGGTCTTGTGGACGAACACGACGAATTGTACCAGAAGTTGTACCAATTCGTACAGGATGTGCGGTTCACAACCTTGCCTCCCGGTTTTTTCCTTGGTGCCGGGGCAACCTTTCCGGGCCATAAGGCAGCGGATGTGTTTAGTTTGATCTAATTTTGCCCCATGCGCATCATTGCCGGAAAATTCAGAGGCCGCAGGTTTGATCCTCCAGCCGACAACTGGCCCACAAGGCCCACCACAGACCTCGCCAAGGAAGGTTTGTTCAACATCCTTACCAACAGACTGGACTTTGAGGACATCAGCGTTCTCGACTTGTTTGGTGGTACGGGTAGCCACAGCTACGAGTTCATTTCCCGGGGTTGCAACAACGTCACCTACGTGGATAAGTTTGGTCCTGCAGTTCATTTTGTCCGCAAAACATCCACAACTCTGGGGATTGAAGAGCAGTTGAAAATTTTCCAGATGGACGTTTTCCGATTCATCGAAAACGCACGTTCGCAATACGATTACATATTCGCCGGTCCGCCATACAATTTGCCGACCATCGACATCATTCCCAACCTGATTTTTGAAAAAAATCTGCTAGCACCGGGTGGCACGTTTGTGCTGGAACACAACCCGCACCACGATTTTTTAAACCACCCGCACCTTTTTGACGTCCGCCATTACGGAAAAACGATTTTTAGTTTTTTCCGCAATGAAATGGAGTAATGGATCCTTTTGATCTACTTCCTGCACACCAACGTTATCGGCGCCGTAGCAATTTGGTTGCTTCGGTTGCCTGCTCTGTCCTTAATGGAAATGAGGTAAAATACCGTGTCAATGGCTTGTGGTGCATTGTTGGAAGTGTCGCAAGGCGGAATGCCCGAACTCACGGGATAGATGCAGCAGGTGGTTGGGATAACGATCCCGATGGTGCCTGAAATGCCGTTACCCGCACCTTGTTGTTCCACATAAGGAATACGGTAGGAAGGTTTTTGGAAAGAGTCGCGCCCATCAACAATAAAGATGCTGGCTGAAGTATCATTAAAGCCAAGGTCGCCATCCCCGTCGGTAAAATTGAAGGTGATGAGTACGCTGTCGGTACCAAACGTTGTTTGTTCCATCACGTTTTGGGACAGCCCGACAAATTCGATCACAGGCTCATCGGGGTAGTCGGGAGGCTGAACACAATAGGTCAATGCTGCAGCGAGCAAAAACAATATAACCGGGAGGCGGTATTTGTGGAGGGGCTTGGTGGACATGCCTTTAGAATTTGTGTTTATTTTGTGCCCAATTTAAGCGTATTGCGCATCATGCAAACCTCAGAAAGGGCCGATTTATTGCTACAGCTGGCAAATTTGTCGCCCGAAAACTTCGAGTCCACAGCTTTGGCATTGTTTCGTTACCAGGCAAGGTACAACGAACTTTATGCACGTTTTCTCGACTTGCTCGGACGGCAGCCAAACACCATAACACGTTTGCAGGATATTCCTTTTTTGCCCATCGCATTTTTTAAAACACGGGCTGTGCAAACAGGTTTATGGACGCCGGAAACGGCCTTCAGCAGCAGTGGCACCACCGGACAAACACCGTCGCAACACCTGGTGCGGGACCTCGAATGGTATCTGAAAAACACCCGTCGCGGTTTTGAAAAATTTTATGGCGATCCCGACGACTGGTGTGTCCTGGCGTTATTGCCCTCCTACCTCGAACGCGGCGGCTCTTCCCTGGTGGCCATGGCCGATGATTTCATCCGTCACTCCCGACATCCGGAAAGCGGCTTTTTCCTTCATGATTATCAAAGATTGCAATCGACCCTGAAACGCTGCCTCGAACTCGGCAGACGTACGTTGCTGCTGGGTGTAAGTTATGCTCTGCTCGATTTTGCGGAGGTGTTTCCCATGGACCTGAGTCGCATAACCATCATGGAAACCGGAGGCATGAAAGGCAGGCGCAGGGAAATTACCCGCACGGAACTGCATCAGGCTTTGAAGGAGGCGTTTCATTGTGAAACCATCCACTCAGAGTACGGCATGACGGAACTGTTTTCGCAGGCCTACGCACAGGGCGGCGAACGATTTACACCCGCCCACACATTGCGCGTGGTCGGGACCGAAGCCAACGATCCGTTTTGTGTGGTATCTCCCGGTAAAAGCGGCGTTTTAAACATGATCGACCTGGCCAATGTGGATACCTGCGCATTCATCGCCACCGAAGATCTCGGTCGCGTGTTTGCCGACGGCACCTTCGAGGTGATTGGCAGGTTAGACACTGCCGAACTGCGTGGCTGCAACCTGATGGTAGAATAACAACCCCTGAGCACATGAAATACATTGGATTGATGTCCGATACACACAGTTACCTCGACGATAAAGTTTTTCACTATTTCGCCGATTGCGACGAGATATGGCACGCCGGCGATTTTGGTACGTTGGCTTTGCTTGATAAGTTGCGCAGCTTCAAACCCCTGCGCGGCGTGTACGGCAACATTGACGGGGCTGAAATACGCCGTGAAGTGCCGCTTGATTTGCGTTTCGAGCTGGAAGGCGTTCCGGTGTACATGACCCACATAGGAGGTTATCCTGGCCGTTACAATCCACGTGTACGTCCTTTGCTGCAGGCCGATCCACCCGTCAACGGTATTTTCATCAGCGGGCATTCCCACATACTGAAAGTGATGCCCGACCCGAAGCTGCATTTCCTGCACATCAATCCGGGCGCCTGTGGCAACGAAGGATGGCACCAGATGAAAACATTGGTGCGGTTTAAGCTGGAGGATGGGAAAATTTTTGGGATGGAGGTGGTAGAGATTGGGAAACGGGGATTTTAAAAGATTTCACGCAGAAGATTTCACGCAGATGTACACAGATTTAAAGGACAGATTTTCACAGAAAACGTGGTTTGTTTCTGTGAAAATCTGCGTTTTTAAATCCGTGTACATCTGTGTGAAACCTTCTGCGTGAAATCTTTTAAAGCTTTTATTTTTTCACAAATCTCATTTTCACCCATTTTTCCAACTCCACGGCATGGAACACCACAAGGGAAGCTGCGAAACAAATGCCCAGTTCCTTCAAACTTAGAGGTTGTGTTTTAAAAATTCCGTTCATAAAAGGCACGTAAACGATGGTCATTTGCAAAACAAAGGTGAGGGCTACGGAGCCTAACAAGGGCAAATTGCCAAATATACCTTGTTTGTAAAGGAAGGTCCGTTCGCTTCGGACACCAAGTACGTGGCCCAGTTGCGACAAAGCCAAAACTGTAAAAACCATGGTTTGCCAGTGTGCAAGTTCATTTTTAAGCGCCCAGGCCTGTGTACCCAGGGTAACGCCGGCCATAAGCAGGCCTACCCAAACTATGTGTTTGCCGACCCCGTCGGCAAACAGGCTTTCCGTAGCCGGGCGGGGTGGTCTGTTCATCACGTCCTTTTCCGCTTTTTCGTTGGCCAAAGCCAGGGCCGGCAAACCGTCGGTCACGAGGTTGATCCATAAAATATGAATGGGTAGCAACGGAATCGGCATGCCCAGCAAGGGTGCGAGCAGGATGGTCCAGATCTCGGCGCCGTTGCAGGTCATGATGTACTTGATGAACTTTCGGATGTTGTCAAAAATCCTGCGGCCTTCCTTTACGGCTTTGACGATGGTTGCAAAATTATCATCGAGCAGAATCAAATGGGCTGCTTCCTTGCTTACATCCGTTCCGGTGATGCCCATGGCCACACCGATGTTGGCTGCCCGCAGGGAGGGTGCGTCGTTTACGCCGTCGCCGGTCATGGATACAAAATGGCCTTTAAGCTGCAGTGCCCGTACAATCCTGAGTTTTTGATCGGGAGAAACACGCGCATACACCACGGTGTGTTCCACCTGGTTCAGGAAGGAATCGTCGTCCAGTTGTTTCAATTCCGGACCCGTCAGCACCAGTCCCGTATCGTCCAAAATACCAATTTCCCGGGCAATGGCTTTGGCTGTGGCAGGGTGGTCGCCGGTGATCATAACAGGTTTGATGCCTGCGGTTTTACATTCCTGTATGGCTACTTTGACTTCTTCACGCGGAGGATCCTTAAGTCCTGTAAGCCCAATAAAATGCAGGTTTTTTTCAACCGTTTCATAGGTGAAAGGATCCGGTAACTGGTCTATCATCTGGTATGCATAGGCCAAAACCCGGATCCCCTCGCTTGCCCATTGGTCGGACAAGGTATTCAGCATGTTTTTTTCTTCCTCGCTGTGGAGGGTGTCATCAATGGCTTCGCTTGCTCCTTTGGTAAAAACAATGAATTTGCCGTTGAAATGGTGCACCGTGGTCATGCATTTCCGGTCGGAATCAAAAGGCAATTCGGCGACGCGGGCGTATTTCAGGAAGGTTTTGTGAAAGGTTTCAAAGGAAAGGTCATCAACGGTTTTTTGAACCAGAGCCAGTTCGGTAGGGTCGCCGAAAGGTTCGTTGAGATCGTTGAACTTTACATCGTGGTTGAGCAGCATTCCAAGTCTGAGCGCAGACCATTCGGTACCGATGTCGTGTTTGGTGTCCACATACACCTCTACAACCTGCATTTTGTTTTGGGTCAGTGTGCCTGTTTTATCGCTGCAGATGTACGAAACGGATCCCAGGGTTTCAACCGCAGGTAATTTTCGGATCAGGGCATTTTTTTTGGCAAGGCGAGCCGCGCCCCGGGCAAGTGCAATGGTAATGAGTGCAGGCAGGGCTTCCGGGATGGCAGCGACGGCGAGACTGATGGAAAGCAGGAGTATTTTGAACGGATCCTCGCCACGCAGGATGCCGGAAATGAACAAAATCAAACAGATCAGCAAAACGATGAACGTCAGGTTTTTGCTGAACTTGGTCATGCGTTGCTGCAAAGGCGTCGGCACCTCTTTTTCCTGCAACATGCCGGCAATTTTGCCCAGCTCTGTTTGCATACCTGTGGTCGCGACCAAACCTCTTGCCCTTCCGGTGGTAACCAGGGTGCCTTTAAACGCCATGTTGAACTGGTCGCCGAGGGGTATTTCGGTTCCTGCTATATCCTTGTCCGTTTTGTCTGCGGGAACAGATTCGCCGGTCAGTGACGATTCATCGATTTGGAAGGCATGGGTTTCGAACAAACGTATGTCGGCAGGCACCACATTGCCCGCTTCCAAAACGACGACATCGCCAGGCACCAGTTCGGAGGAGGCAATGATCATGGTTTGCCCTTCCCGGAGCACCTGGGTTTGGGTTATGGAAAGTTTTTTAAGCGCTTCAATGGCTTTTTCGGCCCGGTATTCCTGAATAAATCCTACGACGGCATTCAGGATGATGATCACAAGAATGATGATCGTATCGGTAATTTCGCCCATCAAACCCGACAACACTGCCGCAGCCGCCAAAATCAGGATCATAAAGTCCTTAAACTGGCGGAGGAACAACAACCAGGGGGGCATTTTCTTTTTCTCCTTCAATTCGTTGTAGCCAAAGTGTTCGATCCTTTGTTGAACTTCTTTGAGGCTCAACCCTTCTTTTGTTGCTTTTAAGTGGGTTAACAGTTCGGTTAATGGTTGATTGTAAACGGTCATTGGGTTGTATTGAGCGGCGAGAATCGCATGTGTGTTAAAGGAATGAAAAATACGAAATTCCAACCCTTTAAACACCATTATGGCCGGCAAATTTGCCAATTACTTTTGTTTGGCAATCCCGAGAACATTGTTTTCCAGCACTTCAGCGGAATACTGCCTTTGCCCAACCAGACGTTGAGAGAGGCTTAATGCACAAAGGCCCGAACCGTCGAAACAGTTCAGGCCTTTGTTTGGATAGGCTTAATGGGTATAAATGTGTTGAGCTAACAAGCGCAACCCAAACATCATTGTTTACCAATTTGGGGATACTTCTCAGTATCTGTCGCCGCCGCCGCCGCCGCGGTTTCCACCGCCACCGCGGTTTCCACCACCGCCGCCGTAGCCGCCGCCGCCACGGTTTCCACCGCCGCCGCCATAGCCGCCACCGCCGCCACGGTTTCCACCGCCGCCGCCGTAACCGCCACCGCCGCCACGGTTTCCACCGCCGCCGCCGTAACCGCCACCGCCGAAGCCGCCGCCACCGCGGTTATCACGAGGAGGACGACTTTCACGGGGTTCTGCTTTTTTCACCACAATTGTGCGCCCGTCAAAGTCGGTTTCGTTGAGCGAATCGATGGCAGACTGTGCCTCGTCATCGTTTGGCATTTCAACGAAAGCAAAGCCTTTGGAACGTCCTGTTAATTTGTCGAAGATGACAGAACAGGAGGATACCTCGCCAAATTGTTCGAACGCACTACGCAAATCATCCTCACGCGTATCGAAATTTAATTTTGCAACAAACAAATTCATATCTAAAAGTTAAGTGTGAGCAACCTGATAAGCGCTCCAAATATAAGGCGCTTGTATTTAAAAGGTAAAGATAATCGTAAAGCGCCCGCCTGCAAGTACGAAAATTCCGAAAATGTTTGCAGCACCCCTGATGGCCATGTACCTTTGCGCCTTCTGGATGCAAATTTCGGAATGCGGAATAAAAATATGCTGAATATTTCAAATTTGCCGCACAGATTTCAGCATTAAGTCCGGCCCTGTAGTTCAATGGATAGAATGGAGGTTTCCTAAACCTCAGATATGGGTTCGATCCCCGTCGGGGCTACCACAAAAGTTTAAAGATTAAAGTTTAAAGTTTAAAGTGGGCATGAGTCATTCCGGTTTCCGGGGTGACTTTTGTTGTTTTATCGGATGGTTGCCCGGTCTATTTCTTCCAACGTATCCGGATTGACCACACGAAGCACGATTTTTTTTCCGGATATCTCAAAAAGGCACAAGGCGTTTTGAACGGTAAAACCTTTGACGGATGCTGACCATGGTAGTTTTTGTTGACCGTAAAAAGGCGCACCTGCAGCCCCGTTGATGATTTGCCAAAGGGGGCGGCGAAGTATCAGACGCGGTTTGTCCCAACCCGTCGGATAACGAGGTGTATTTTCATCCACCACCATCCGATTGTAGTTGTGTTCGTCGCCGGATAAAAATCCGATAACTTTTGAAGAACGGTTGGCACAAAGGTCGAGCAAGGCGTCCCTTCGTTCTATGATGCCTTGTTCCACGGGTTTGCCTGCCACCCAGGGACGGTGGGTATTGTCGCCGTCGTACCACATACAATCGTGCCGGTGACCGCCGTTGGGGAAAGGGGGCGTGTGGAGCGTAACAAAAACGTGGTCGATGGATGGGTTGTTTTCCAACGCTTCCAGGGTGTTTTTCAACCATTGCAATTGTTCGTCCATGATGTACCCGTGCAGGTTGCCGTTTAACATCGGATTCTTTTTTATCCCGGGGGCATACCAATAGTTGGTATTCAAAACCACCATGGCGACGTTGCCGTAGGTATAGTAAAAAACGTTTTCCGAATAGGACGGAAAGTCGCCCGGAACACCGGGATTGGGATCGTACGGCGCATCATCTTCGCTCACCGGACCGTTGGTCGGGTTCACAAACGTTTCGGCAAATAGGGCTTCGCCGGAATGGGTTTCGTACGGAAATCCATCAATAACAACCCATTTGTTCAGCTCGGAGGCCCAGCCCAGCGATTCATGGTTGCCCATACCCACATTGAAGGGGATGTAATGCCAATAGGGTTCCACAGCATGGATCCAGTTGGCAAGTTGTAGCCGAAGTTCGTCGGGGTCGCTGAGGTAACCGTTGGCCAAATCTCCCGTAAATTGGACAAAAGCGGCCTTTTCATAACACGATAAGGCGCCGATGCGTTGCATGATTTGCGCATTGGCGCCATATACATTGCGCTCGCCGCCACCATACCCGCTGCGCGAATCACTGGCATAGGCAAACGTAAAAGGTTCGCGGCTACCGGGAGACAAGGCAGTTCGAAAACGAAATGGCAGTTTGGCACTGTCGCATTCCACCGTGTAGGCATATTCGGTGCCCGGAAGCAGGCCGGTCAGCGTTGTGGTGTGCCTTGTGGTCGGCTCGGTGCTGAATTCGGCGGTGAGGTCGGTTTGAATCCGGGTTTGTACCGGGGTGGATGTTTCATACCAAATAACAACGCTGTTGTGGGTTTGTTGGGAAACAAAGGGGCCACGCACGACGGTTGGACGGGGCTCCAGTTTGTCGCCGGAAACGCCAAAGGCCTGTTTCCCTTCATAAACCATCAAACCTTCGGCATCAGTCAGCCGGTAACCGATGATGCCAAAACCCGATTTTTTCCAACCGGTATGATCCAATCCCTCGGTCAGATCTTTGCGAAGTGCCAAAAAGGCATTTCCGACAGAGTCGATTTTTGCAGTAAAACGCAAAACGGCGGTGGGGTAGGTGTGCTGACCGTAAGGAATAAGTCCGTAGGTGAGCTCTCCGCCCCGGAGTTTTTTGGCTGAAAAATGAAAACGCAGTCCATTGGGGTCGCCATGTGCCGTAGGCGTGACTCCGGAAAGTGTGAACTGAGCTTCCTTTCGATACAATCCAAAGGTGTTTCCTTCGGTGTTTTGGCCACGCAATACGCCGGTGCTGTCGAAAAACAGGTTGCTATGGACAGCAGGTATGGCCATTTGGCACCACAACAAACAGGCCTTAAAAACAAGGACCGGCAGCAGAATAAGTTTGACTTGCAGCATGCCCAAAGTTAGCTGAAGGACTTTGCACTAAATATGCACAGGTCAATTTTATTTGTTATCTTTACATGTCCTCACCCAAATGTGGCATTTTTGCCGGAACCTAAACCGGATGTACTATTCTCTCTTTTGCCACCACACATTGTTTCATTTCTCAGGTTTCTCCTTAAGGGGGAGCTGTAAATACCATTTACCTTATGATGCATGCCAGTTTGCGGGCCATAGGCATGGCCGTTCCTGCCCGCCGAATAGACAACAAACACTTTGAAACATTTATTGAAACCACCGACGAATGGATCGTTTCCAGGACGGGTATCCAAACAAGATACCACGCAGCGGAAGACGAATACACCAGCGACCTGTGTGTAAGAGCCGTTCAGGATCTCGCCAGCAGGTACGAAGGAACCCTCGACGATGTTGACATGATCATTGTTTCCACAGCTTCTCCAGACCAACCCATGCCCGGCATGGCTTGCCGTGTTCAGTACAAAATGGGCTTGCAAAAAGCAGCAGCTTTCGACCTCTACGCCGCATGTGCCGGCTTTGTATACGGCATTGTAGTCGCCAAAGGCCTTGTAGCTGCCGGCTCCCACCGCAAGGTTTTGGTCATCGGCGGAGAAACCCTTTCCAAAATTACAGATTTTACCGACCGCACCTCCTGTGTCCTTTTTGGCGACGGCGCCGGAGCTGTGCTCATCGAAGCTGATCCTGTGGGCAACATCCACGGTAGCGTAACAGGCGCCAATGGCGAAGGCGGCATCGATCTTTACATTTCCGGCATGGCGCCCGACATCGACGGAACGCCCCTGAACATGAACCGATGCATCGTTCAAAACGGTCGCAAAGTGTTCAAATGGGCCGTCAATACCGCCGCCGAACAATACCGCAAAATGCTCGCTGAAAACAACCTGCAGCCCGACGACCTAACGTGGTACGTGCCGCACAGCGCCAATTTGCGCATCATCGAAGCCATCAGCAACGAAACCGGATTCCCGCTTTCCAAAACCCTGGAAAGCGTGGTCGATTTTGGCAATACTTCTTCCGCTTCCATCCCCCTTGCTTTGTGCAAAGGCATCCGGGACGGCAAACTGAAATCCGGAGACAAAGTGATGCTTTTTGGTTTTGGT
Source organism: Saprospiraceae bacterium (assembly GCA_020847915.1). Classification (GTDB taxonomy): domain Bacteria; phylum Bacteroidota; class Bacteroidia; order Chitinophagales; family Saprospiraceae; genus M3007. The sequence continues at coordinate 13,409 of JADLBE010000102.1, forward strand.
GGTGGACTGACGTTTGCAGGTATTGTGATTACCTGGCCCTGAAAAGTAGCAAGTTGCAAGTAGCAAGTAGAGAAAAGGGGTTTTAAAAGCATTATGTGCTCTTAAAACCCCTTCTTCTTTTGATCTTGCAACTTGCCACTTGCAACTTGCCACTTTTTTATTTTCCCTTCGCAGCTGGTTGTTCTTTGCCACGAACATCGCCGGTGATTTCCAGGAAAGTTTCGGTGGGTACCGTGTTGGCTGTAACCGTTACACGTTTGCTTTGGCGACCTGGTTTGCCTTTGGTGTTGAACTCGATTTTGAGTTCGCCAACGCCGCCGGGAGGAACGGGCTCTTTCGGCCAGGTAGGAACGGTGCATCCGCACGATCCTTTGGCGTTGCTGATGACGAGCGGCTCGTTGCCTGTGTTTTTGAATTTGAAGATGTGTTTTACAATTTCACCTTCGTCCGTGGAACCGAAATCGAAACGATCGCTGTCGTATTTGATGGTCGTTGTTGGACCAGTAGGGGTGGAGATTGTATTTACGTTTGTGCCAGGGATGTTGCCATCGGTACCGGTTACAGTACCGCCGTCGGAAGGCGCAGCCGAAACCATTCCGGAGCTGTTCATGGAAGCAGATGCTTCGCTGACTTTATCGCTATCGGATTTGCCGAACCAGCTTTTAAAACCGCCGCCAAACATGTTGGCTACGAGCAAACCGGCGAGCAGAACCAGCAAACCGACCTGTATTTTTCTATTGTTTTCCATTGTTGAAAGAGAATAAGAAGGTGAGGTAATGGATTTTTTTTGTTGGACGTGTAAAACGCAGGAGCCCTGCATCTGTTTTGATGTTGCAAAAGTAAAACATTTCAGAAGGGCGTTGCCTACCGCTTTTTCAATTTGCAAATGATTAACACGCCAGTCCCAGCGAAGCGTGGGACCTGTACCCCAATTCCACGGTCCCGCTTGGAGGCGCGAAGTGGGATTTCAGGTTTTTCGCAATCCATTGGAATAAATTTTAAGGATCATCCGGCTTCGCTTCGCCAGGCGGAGCTTTGCATTACCGTTTCCATGGCTTGATCACCAACCTCAAACTCTGGTCGTAGGTCAGGTAATTCCAAACCCAATTGAAAAACACAAAAATCTTGTTTTTGGCGCCTAGTATGGAAAACAGGTGCACAAACATCCAAACAAACCATGCAAAAGCGCCCTGAAATTTCCAAAATGGCAAATCCACAACAGCCCGGTGTCGTCCGATGGTTGCCATGGAGCCCAGGTCTTTGTAACGGAATGCTTTCATCGGCTTCTGATCCCGCAGATTTTTCAGGTTTTGGGCCAGCAATGCTCCTTGCTGCATGGCTACCTGGGCCACTTGTGGGTGACCGTTGGGGAATTTTTCTTCGGTTTGAAATGCCAGGTCGCCAACGGCAAAAATACCGTCCAACCCTTCAGCCATGTTGAACGCATCCACCTTGAGGCGATTGGCACGCGTCCAGACAGTGTCCGGAAGTCCATCCACACGGTTTCCGATCACACCTGCTGCCCAAATTACTTTGTCGGTTAGAATGGTTGAACCATCAGCAACGGTGGCGGTTTTCCCGTCGTAATCAGTGATGAGTTTCTCGAGGTGCAACTTGACGCCAAGCTCAATGAGGAACCGTTCCGCTTTGGCCGACGCCTCCTCCGACATGGTGTTCAGCAATTTTTTTTCGCCGTGGAACAGGTGAATGTCTATTTCATCGAGGTTAATATCGGGATAATCCTTTGGAATGATGTGTTTTTTCATTTCCGCAAGAGCACCGGCCACTTCAACACCTGTTGGGCCGCCACCCACGATCACAATGTCGAGCAAGGGCTGACGCTGGTCAAAACCTTCGGATGCTACGGCTTTTTCGTAATCTTCAAAAAGCAGGTTGCGCAGGAACAACGCTTCACTCACCGATTTCATGGGAATGGCGTTGGCGCGTATACGTTCGTTGCCGTACCAATTGGTGTCGGCGCCGGTAGCCAGCACAAGGTAGTCGTACCTCAGCGGTCCGATGTCGGTTAGGATGGTCCGGCTGTTGTGTTCCACCGATTGCAGGTGGGCCATGCGTACGTGGATGTTTTTACTTTTTTGGAAAACTTTCCGCAAAGGGAAAACAATGCTCGAAGGCTCGAGACCTGCCATAGCGACCTGGTAAAACAGAGGCTGAAACTGGTGGTAGTTGTTTTTATCCAGCAAAACAACCTGGAAATCGCGGTGTGCAAGTTTGCGCGCCAGGGTCAGGCCACCAAAGCCGCCGCCGGCTATGACGACGCGTTTTTGATTGGTATCGGGAATGTTAAAAGCCATGGTGGGGTTATTTATTCCGGTATTCGTTCGTAAAACACGAAACCGTTTTTTTCATACAATTTTTTACAACCCTGCAACTCCAAAAGGTTGCCTTTGTAGGTCACTTTGGTTACAAAATACACTTTTTTGCCCGGATTGCCGTGCATTAAATTTTCCTGATCGTCTATTTTGTTGTCGGGGAAAGGAGGCTGCTTATCGGTGTAAAACAGGGGGGCAAAACTTTTGAATCCCAAATTTTTCACATAACAATCCTCTCCACGTTTGCTTTTATAAAACTCAATGGCGGCCCTTTGTGAGTAACCTTCGATGTTGCAAACAAGGAAAAGCATGCTGAGCGATGCAAACAAAACGCCGCTACCAAACACAAATTGTGCGCTGCGCCAAACCATCCCCTGCCGCCAAAACCACCAGCCAGCCCATACACCCACAATGAAAATAATGCCGGGCAAAGCCTGCCAGGCATGCCACACCAGGTCGGCCTGGATGTTGCCCTGCGCAAAAGGATCTTTGGCGAAAAGTTCGGTGTACTCCCGGATGTGCATGCCAAAAAAAGGCAAAGCAGCAACCACCAAACCCAGCAAGGTCCCCAAAATGGGCAACAACCAACCGCTGATGCGCGGCCGGATGTCCCAGTGCAGGGCACGCCAAATGGTGAGTGCACCCAGGTAGGTCAGCGGGAAATAAGCGAGTGAGGAATAGTGTACAATTTTGGTTTTTACCAAACTGAAAAGGATCAAAACCACCCAAAAAAGCAATTGCATAAAGGTGGTAAAATCGGAACGTTTGCAGGCGTCGAGGGTGCTGGACTCGAGCATTTCCTCCTCAGATTGCCGGTCGCCCCACAAGTTCGGAATGGCAAATACGGAGGCGGGCAGGCAGCCCATCAGCAGCACCACGACATGGTAGCCGAAAAAACCGCCATGTCCGGCATCGGGTGTGGAAAACAAACGGTACTGGTATACCAGGAATTCGCGTGTAAACCAGGTGCCGTTTTTAAGGATGTCGGCGCCGAACCACAGGAATGCCGTTGCAATTGCAGCTGTAAAAAACAAAACCAGGTGAACAAAATACCCTTTCATCCTGAAACGGTACTTGGCCCAATAAAGCACAAGCGTGAGTCCAACGATCAACAAAGCTGTCGGACCTTTGGTAAGTACCGCCAAACCCAGCAAAAAACCACCCAACAGCAGGTATCTGAATCGGAAAAAGAAAGATTCCTGACCTTTTAAGGTGAAAAACAGCCATCGGAACTCTATAAAGCCGAACAAGCCGCAAAAAATCAACAGGTTAAACCAGGGATCAATGATGCCGCTTCGAAAGTACAAATGTGGCAAAAGGCTTCCAAGCCAAGCCAAAACCCAAAGCCAGGCAAAATGACGGTCGTACAAACGCCGGCCTATGTGGTACACGACCAAAATGGTGGCCATACCGGCCAGGGCATTCGGCAGACGTGCAGCAAATTCACCAACGCCGAACAGTTTCATGGTAACCACCTGCATCCAGATGAACAAAGGCGGTTTTTCCCAAAAGGGTTCAAAATCGATTTGCGGCTGAAAATAATTGCCGGTTAGGATCATCTCCCGCGCACATTCGGCAAAATTGATTTCATCCCAATCAAACAGGTGTACCCCGCCCAAAAAAGGAACAAAAATCAACAAGGCCAGCAATGCCAATTGTAAGTAGTCTCGCCGCATCATGCAAAGGAAACAGTTTATTCGAAGCTTTGGTTTTTCTATGTGTTGTTTCTGTTTCTACGATCTGCCCAATAACCTCCAAGGGTATTGAGCGCCAGGATGGTGAAACCAATGAACAATCCCGGCGGCAACACCAGCCACCATGCCCGGGGATGGGTGCGTATGTTTTCGATCAGACTGCCCCAGGAAGCGCCGCGCAACTCCAGACTGCCCATGCCCAAAAACGCCAGGGATGCTTCCAGTGAAATGGCTGCGCCTGCACCCAGTGCAAAAGCCACAGCCACCGGCCGCAAAGCGTTAGGTAAAGCGTGTCGGAACAAAATGCGCAACTCCGACATGCCTTGTGCACGCGCTGCCGTTACGTAGTCCATTTCCCGAATGCGCAACAAATCGGCCCGAACAAAGACGGCAATGCCCGTCCAGCTTAAAGCGCCGATGCAGGCAATAAGCAGCCAGAACGACTGTCCGCCGAGCATGGCGGCAAGTACGATCAGCAGGATCAGTTTGGGTGTTGCATTAAACACCTCCGCCAACCGCATGATGAGCAGGTCCGCCGGGAAGTACCACGGTTTTTTATCCGGTATTTTGCCGGTAACAAACAGGACAACAGCCATAAAAAGCAAAAACAGCATTGGACGAAAGATCCAGGCCAAACCATTCCAGGGCGCCTGAAAAGCCCAAAACCAGGCCAAGGGCAAAAACAACAGGCTCAGTAATGTTTGTATCCTTCCGATGCGCAAACGCTTGTCGCCCCAAAAACCGGCTACCGCACCCAAAACGATGCCGATGAAGCAGGCAACGCCCATGGCCAAAGCGGCGGTGGCCACGGCAATACGTGCGCCGCCCACCAGGGCTGCGGCTACATCGCGACCGGTGTCGTCGGTGCCCAGCCAATGGCGGAAACGGGGTTTCAGGCCCGTGTGGATTTCTCCGGGTTTTAACAAAGAAACTGGCATCCTGCCCGACCATTCGCCGGGAGAGTAGGGGATGGGGGCGAAGATGCTTTTTTCATAAGGATAACTTTTCCACAAATCGTGCAGGCGTATTGAGTCGAGCACGGGATGACCGTACGGGATGTCGTCGCTGTTCAGCATGGACCTCAACCCCGGGTACCAGTTTTCCCCTTCAATGCGGCAATAGAGTGGTTTGCCGTTGGCCAGCAGGTCGCGGAACAAGGCAAGCAGGAAAACAAAAACCAAAAAATACAGGGCAGGCCGCATGAAAGTTGGGTGTAACAAAGGCGAAAATACCCCGATCAGGTTTCAAAAGGGAAAACAAGAGGAAATTCCTTAAAAAGTTCCTGTACCAGCACTTTTTCACGGGCAAAACCGAGCACAAAACCGCCGCCGCCGGCGCCGCAAATTTTCAGGGTAAAATGGTTTGTTTCCAAGCCTTCATCCCACATTCGGTGCATTTTTTCAGGTACCATGGGCAAAAACCATTGGCGTTGCAAGGCTGAAACCACCTGGAGTGCCGGCCAAAACGATTCGGCATCTGCGGATACCCAACTTTCCAGCATGGCCTCGTGTGCCGGAAAAAACCGTTCGTTCAGCATGTTTCGAAAAACTGCCGTTTCGCTTTGTTGCAAAAACCATTGTACCAGCGGACCGGTTTGCCGCGGAAGTTGGGTGTCGATCAAAAACACCACGGGTTTTTCCCTTGGCCATTCGGCGGTTTCCACCAGGTCAACCTCTGTCCGGTTGCTGATGAGCAGGGGTTGTCCGCAATAACTGGTGAGTGGATCGATGCCCGAACTTTGTCCGTGAAAACAACCTTCCAGGCTGGCTAAAATGTTTTTGAGAAAACTCAGATCATCCGTTTTTTTCCACGAATAAACGTCGTACAAACCCGCACACAAGGCGCCTGAGCTCCCCAGACCGTACCCTTGCGGTATGTTGCTTTGGAAAAAAAGTCCAATTTCGAGGTCGTTTTGGAAACGTTGGACGTCCAAAATATGCCGGTGTTTGTCCTCCAAAACCGGCAACAACCGCCGCAACGCCTCCCGACTTTTTTCTGCCTGCGGGTCGTTTTCATCCGCTGACCACCGTCCGGAAAACGCCGGCACCGGCACGGCCAGGGCCGTCGCGCCGAGCAACAGGACATGTTCACCGAAAAGCAGGAGTTTGGCAGGGTACATATAGCAGTTAGCAGTTAGCAGGCAGCAGGCAGTGGGTTGCGGTGGGGAAATGAAGTTTTCGGGGGTAAAGCTAAGGATTGGAGACCAATTTAAAACTTGCCCATAAGGGTGAGCTCTTACCAACTCGTATTTCGTAGTAAGAACTCTTCCATATGCGCTGGTGATTTCGTTTTTTGGGAATATTCTGTTGAATCTGGAAAGGTGACTCCCTCCGGTCCTAATGAACCGGGGTAAATGTCACCAGAATTGACTTCAGGTGTCTCCCTTCGGTCGACATGACAAGACACCTGATTTTGCCTTATGAACTACATCTCTTGGTTCATTCTCGGTTTGAAATGGCCCAAAAAGTGCCGAAGCCCCCTCAATATGAAAAATGCCTTGTCATGTCGACCGAAGGGAGACACCTGAACCTGATTTGTGACGACATTTCATCCGATTTATACACTGTTCACTATGACCGAGGGGAAACGCCTACTCAAGTTCGACCGTTGCCTGGTGCCCGCTGCCCGCTGCCCACCGCCTTCTTCTTTAGAATTAAACCAAACAGCAATGCCTTTGTTATCAGGCATCAGCTTTTCACTTGCAGCTTTCCACTTTCAGCTTTCAGCTTCTTACCTTCGCGCAGCGAAAAAAGTCGACAGTCGACAGTCGACAGTTGACAGTCCGGTAAATCCCGGGAATGTTAACCGTTGACCTAAGGCAGTGCGGCTATTCCAGTGTTTCCCGACTGTCCATTGTTGACGTTTGACCGTCGACTTTTGATCGTCCTTCACTTCCAAATGTTCCCTGACTGTCGACTGTCGACTGCCGACTGTCGACTCAACAGACCACTGACCACTAAGATTTAATTCCAGCCATGAGTCAATTTCCGCATCCCGACCGTTTTGTGCGCCGCCACATCGGTCCATCTTCTGCCGAAACCCGCGACATGCTCCAGGCCCTCGGTGTCAACAACATCGACGAACTGATCAGCCAAACCGTTCCCGACGCCATCCGTTTGAGCCGTCCGCTCAACCTGCCGGCACCCATGAGCGAGTTTGAATACCTGAAGGAACTCCGCCAAACAGCTTCGCTCAACCGCGAGATGCGCAGCTACATCGGTATGGGTTACAACGGCACCATCACGCCGTCGGTCATCCTGCGCAACGTATTCCAAAACCCAGGCTGGTACACCCAATACACGCCTTACCAGGCGGAAATCGCCCAGGGCCGCCTCGAAAGTTTGCTCAATTTCCAAACGATGGTTTGCGACCTCACGGCCCTGCCCATCGCCAACGCCAGCTTGCTCGACGAAGGCACCGCCGCCGCCGAAGCCATGCACATGTTTTTCCA
>JADLBE010000103.1 GCA_020847915.1 Saprospiraceae bacterium
ATCCCAAAAATCCGGGTTAAGACAAAAAGCACCGCGACGCCTGATGAAAATCAATTCCTGCAATCCTGACGCCTTCCATTTTCGGCGTAGCTTAGGGTCATGAAAGTTTTAACAATCATTTCACTTCTTTGCCTTGGCGCAAGCCTGTTTGCCCAAACCGACACCATCCAACGCCGATTTTGCAAACAACGCATCGAAGGACTCAGTCCTCAAAGGATCGTTTCCCTGGGTTACGATGTGTACCTCCCCTATACCATGGAATTTTCGCCCCTGGGCGCATACCCGCCAGGGTCAAAAAACGTGCCCGTGGCCGAACGCTCCGATGCACAATATTCCGGCGGTATCCGGGCGGCATTGCTTATTCCGGTTTACAATAAGGCGCCTGGAACCTTTGCCATCAACCTGCAATACCGCAATACCGATTACAACCTGGAAAACATCGAAACGCCCGACCCGCACGGACTTACGGCAGCACTCGATGAAAACGGTTTGCAAGTGCTCGGCGCAGGTTTCACGTTTTTTAAACCACTGAACCTGAAACACTACATTCAGGGACAATACATCACCGAACTGGGCGGCGACTACCATTGGGCCAATCCGCAGTCACTCCAGTACCTGCGCCACGCTGTCGCCGTCATGTGGGGCAATCACGTACATAAAAAAATGCAGTGGGGCCTTGGGCTTTCCAGCACCTACCGGGGCGGCGCAGCAAGCATTTTTCCGGTGGTGCAGTTCAACTGGACTTCTGCCAATACACCCTGGGGTGTTGAAATCCTGCTGCCTGCCAAAGCACAGGTGCGTTACAGTTTCACCCCCAACCACATGTTGTTCGCAGGTTTCGAACTAGAAGGCGCCAGCATGCGCATCGGAAGGCTTTCAACCGACGGCAACTCGTTCGAAATACGCCGAAGTGAATTGCGCCCGCGCTTCGAATACATGCAAAAAGTATGGAAGGATGTGTGGCTTTCTGCCGCTGCCGGTTTGCGTATGAACTGGAGTTTCCACGGCGATGTTCTACCCGACGGCAAGGATTTTCACCGCAATTTGTTTTCAGACAAACCATTCGCGATGTACAACGACCTTGGAAATCCGATTTTTTTCCAGGTGGGTATTCATTACGTAGCATTCTGAATTCCTTAAAAATCCATTAATCCACGCCTCCAAATCCTTAAATCCTGTAAATCCTGATTTACTTTTGAGCCATGAAACAGCTCATCGAATGCGTGCCCAATTTTTCCGAAGGCCGCGACCCACAGGTCATCAAACAAATCACCGACGTAATCGAATCCGTCGAAGGTGTTAAACTGCTCGATGTTGATCCCGGCCATGCCACCAACCGCACCGTGGTCACGTTTGTAGGCGAACCCGCTCCCGTCATCAAAGCCGCATTTCTGGCCATTCAAAAGGCCTGCGAAGTGATCGACATGCGCTCGCACACCGGCGAGCACCCACGCATGGGCGCCACCGATGTGTGCCCGCTCATCCCCATCGCCAACATAAGCATGGAGGAAACAGCCGAATGGGCCCGCCGCCTCGCCGAAAGTGTAGGCCGTGAACTCGACATCCCCGTGTACCTCTACGAAGCTGCGGCTACCAGTCCGGAGCGCAAAAACCTCGCTGTCATCCGCGCTGGCGAGTACGAAGGTTTGCCTGAAAAACTTAAAAATCCGGAATGGAAACCCGATTTCGGCGAAGCCCGTTTCAACGCAAAAAGTGGCGCCACGGTTATCGGCGCGCGCGACTTCCTCATCGCTTTCAACGTAAACCTCAACACCACCTCGGTGCGCCGTGCCAACTCCATAGCCTTCGACGTGCGTGAAATAGGCCGTGTGGTGAACGACCCCGCCACCGGCAAACCCCTGAAGGGCGCCGACGGTGAACCCGTACGTCAGCCCGGCGAACTGAAAGGTGTAAAAGGCATCGGCTGGTTCATTGAAGAATACGGCATCGCACAAATTTCCATGAACATCACCGACGTGCAGGCCACACCCCTGCACATCGCTTTTGAAGCCTGTTGCCGCAGTGCCGACCGACGCGGCATGCGCGTTTCGGGCTCCGAACTCGTGGGTTTGGTGCCCCTCAGCGTGATGCTCGACGCGGGCAAATATTTCCTGAACAAACAACAACGAAGTGTAGGCGTTAGCGACAAGGAACTGATCAAAATCGCGGTCAAATCCATGGGCCTCGACGAACTCGCGCCCTTCGACCCAGCACGCAAAATCATCGAATACAACCTGGAGGCCTCGAATCCGGACGGTGCAAAAAAACTGGTCAACCTGGACCTCGTTTCCTTTGCCGACGAAACTGCCAGCGAAAGTGTGGCCCCCGGCGGCGGCTCCATCGCCGCTTACGTGGGCGCCCTGGGCGTATCACTCGCCACCATGGTGGCCAACATCAGCAGCCACAAACGCGGCTGGGACGACCGTTGGGCCGAATTCTCCGAAGCGGCCGAACGCGGCCAAAAACTCAAAGCCGCCCTGCTGTACGCCGTGGATGAAGACACCGCAGCTTTCAACGCTGTGATGGACGCCTTCGGCCTACCCAAAGGCACCGCTGACGAAAAAACAGCCCGTAAAGCCGCCATTCAGCTAGCCACCATCGGCGCCACCGAAATACCGCTCAAAGCCATGCGCCTGGCCTTCCACTCGTTCAACCTCATCCGTGAAATGGTGGAAAAAGGCAACCCCAACTCCATTACCGACGGCGCCGTGGGCGCCCTGTGCGCACGAGCGGCCGTACGTGGCTGCGCCCTCAACGTGAAGGTGAACGCCGTGGGTATTGATGATAAAGTTTATGTGGAAAAAGTGCTTGCCGAGGCGAATGAATTGTCGGCAAAAGCCGACCAACTTGAAGCTGAGATCATTAAAGTGGTGCAGGAAAAAATGGGGGTTTAGCTTTTAGCCGTTAGCGGTTAGCCGTTAGCAGGCAGCAGGCAGTAAAAAAGCATCAGTTCCAGATTTTGGAACTGATGCTTTTTTACTGCCTGCTGCCTGCTGCCTGCTGCCTGCTGCCTGCTGTCTGCTAACCGCTAATTATGCCTGATCTTCCTTTTATTCAACCCCAATTTTCGGTACCACCAGCGCACAAACACCCCGAATAAAAGTGCGGACAGAATCAGTGCGCCCATAATTTCCATGCCCAGCAGGGTTTTTATTTTTACTGAAAAATTGCTGAACAAAAGGTTCGACAATGGCGCCAAAAGTTGGATGACGGCCAGGGCCGTAGCCGCAACGCTGATCAAAAACTGGTAGCGTTGGTTGAGCATTTGGTTGCACTCCTCGATAAGGTTGTCAATTTGTTCCAATTTGGCCTGGGTACGCCTGTTGCGTTCGTACACGCCGCGGTGGGTTAGCCCGTATTCGTACAGGTCCTGTTCGGTTGGGTACTGGAAAATGTTGGGCAAAAAATCGATGTTCAACAAATTGATTACATCCCGCCGGGTTTTTTCCAGCATCGACAGATTGTATGCCTTTTTGCCTCCATTGCCGTTTTCAACATTGTTCAAAAGATGGCTGATGCGTGCATCGGCGTCGCGGGATATGTAGTCGTTGGCCGCCAAAACGGCGCTCGGGATCAGCAGGTACGGATTGATGCCGATGGTATCCCAGGAGGAAGCCAAAACCTGATCGTCGTAACCGAAAGAGCTCAACACACCCCTGTTGATGGTAAGGAACGACGATTGGGTGGAGCTGCGCGGTATCAAAGTATCGCTCACTTCCTCATAACCCATACGTGAAAAATCAAAGATGCCAAGCGTGATCCCGCAATAAGCCTCGAAAACGTATTCGGCGTCCGGATGTCTGCGGTACTCGGTTTGAAGCTCCTCGTCGGTGGTTTTTTGTCCATCGTCGGCAAGGCTCAAACGCGCATACAAGGTTTTGAGTGTATCCTGAAAATTCGACGCATCGTCTTCGTCCTGCCGGTTGATCAACTGGCAATAATCGGTATCGATTTGCACAATGCCGGTGCGCAAGGCTTTGAAACCGGGAACGTACCGTTTTTTCCCATTTTCCACACGTTCTTCCGTTTCTATACCGACGCCTTCATCGTACCCGAAAAACTTTGGCTTCTTTTCCGAAAAAATTTTGGCCTGAAATTCTGGTTTGAGCTGGTACCTGATGCCCGCTAATTTTTCCAGCAATCCATACAAATCGAGTGCTTCGGTACTTCCGGGCACGGTGAAAAGAATGGGGTGCGCCGGGATATTTGCATCGTTTTTGAGTGACCCGATTTCCTGAGCTCCGCTGAAATATTTCATCAGCTTGATCAGGTTGTATTCGTGCAATCCATGGCCTTCGAACGCTGTAAATACCAGGTGCCAGACACGGATGTTGCTTTGTTTGAACCAGGTAAAATTTAAAAAAACCCGCAACCGGATGTCGTGCAATCCTTCCGAATCATGGTCGAGGGTAAAAAATGTTTCACGCCGGCCTTCCGAATTGAATTTGAATTCGTCGGGAAAACGAACGGTGATTTCATCTATGGGTTTGGCCGCATTGTAGCAGCGTGTGTAATAAGGCGGGTCGTTTTGGTAGCTGTAGGCAAACAAATCGGTTTCAAAAGAGTGTGTCACTACACAAAAGGGTCCGTTGATTTTTTCAACCGCTTCAAAACCTTTCGGTTCGAAATAGCTTTCATCCACCACAAATTCAAAAGCTACCGCAGCGCGCTCAAACATCAGTCGCGGCTCCTCAATGCGCGGCAATTCGTGCAGGTACTGGTATCCGGTAATTTCTTCGTACTGCTTTTGTTGCAGATCCCTGTACATGTCCTGAAGCTCCGGGACAAGGAAATCCGGCGCCTTTTTTTCCCGATCAAGCGCTTCCTCCAGGTCGTGCAAAAAGGCATCTGCATTGGTTTTAGCCAGCACGTGAAAAGGACGGAGACTGTAATAAAACTCGGCCAGAAAGCGCATGACTACTTCCGTAGGCACCACAAAAGCAAGTCCGGTAAGATGTGGAAACAAACACAGAAACAGGTTGGTTACGGAACCCAATCCATGGTCGAGCGGTGGTTGTACGTACTTCAAATCGAGGCGTTTGCCGCCCAAACTGTAAAAGTGCAACAAACGCTGTGCGGGATCCATTGAATCGGTTCCCGGCGGTGTTTCTTTCGGATTATTGGTTTCAAAAAACACAGCCTGAACCTGTTTGCCGTGTTTGTTTTCAATCAGTTTTATCAAACCTGGCACACCTTCTTCGCTCCGGATGAGTTTGCTGGCCACGCCTTTGCCGCGCAGACTTTTTTCCACAAAAATGTAGGTAAGCAGTATACAACTGCTTTGCGGATAAAATTCTGCGATGACACCGGCCTTTACCGCGTCGCCGATACAATACGCTATGAGGTGGGTAAAAGGATCGCCGGAACCCGTTTGGATACGTCCAAAAATGTTCTCCCTGGGTTCCCGTTCATCGGGGTCGGGAAAATTGTGCGGGTGTTCGTACAAATCGAAAAACGCCTCCGCCAGTCCGGCATTTTCAGCCAAAGTAACCGTGTCGTGTATGTACACCATCCGATACGGCAGTGCTTCTTTGCGGGAATGTTTTGTTTTTACGACAGACATACAAAAGTGGTCAGTGGTCAGTGATCAGTTTTAGTCTACAGTCAACAGTCGACAGTCAATTAAAAGCAAAGGACTGTCGACTGTTGACTGTCGACTGCCGACTTAAACTGACCACTGACTGCTGGACACTGGCCACTGGTCATTTCACGCGCATCTTTTTCAATACTTTCTCTGCAGCTATCCTGCCCGACTCTGCGGCGCCGTTCATGAAGCCCCAGTAATCGGTGCTGGTATGTTCGCCGGCGAACCAGAGGTTGCGCACGGGCCTGGCAGCCTGGCCTTCGAACCTTTCCACCTGTCCGGCTTTGAAGCACGAATAACTTGCTTTGATGAAGGGGTTGCCGGGCCAGTGTGCCAATTCCATTTTGCCGGTCAGACTCTTTTGTGTGCCTTTGAAAGAACCTTCCAGATCGTTGAGAATGTATTCGAGTTGTTCTTTTTCGGTGCCTTTGGCGGCTTGCACGGCGCGGTTGCCGCCGTAGTAGCAGGTGAAGGTGCCGATGCCCTGGTTGTCGGTTTGCATTTGCGAACTGTCCCAGCCGTTGCTGATGCGTTCGTTGAACAGGAAGCCGCGGTAACCGGCTTCGCGCCACGGACGGTTGCTGGTTTCCAAAATAAATTTGGTGTTGGAGCCGTAGCCGAGTGTTTTGATCACTTCTTTTTTGATGGGCGGCAGGTCCATGCTCATTTCGATGTCGCGCAGCACCGTAAAGGGCAGGCACATGATGACGGCATCGTAAGTTTCCTGTTTCGTGGTGCCGCGATCGTTGAACGTAAGGGTAAAGCTGCCGTTGTTGTTTTCGCGTAAGGCGGTGAGGCGGTGCTCGTAGCGAATTTGTTCTTTCAGCATTTCAGCCAGCATCTGCGGTATCTGTTCGTTGCCGCCGCGGATTTTGAACCGCTCGTCGCTGTCGCCGAAAATGGCGAACTCATCGTTTTCCCGTATTTCCATGATGCTCATCATGATCGAAGCGCTTTGTTCGCTGCTTTCCATGCCGTTTTCGCCGAGGTAAGCGGCGTCGATCATTTTTTTCATCCAGTTGCTCACAGGCATCTTGGCGAGGTACTCGGCCAGGGGCATGTTGTCGAAGGTTTCCAAACCGCGGCCGTTCATTTTTTTGCGGTCCTTTTCCAGTTGCGGGTAAGCGTTTTTGAGTTCGGCCACCACGTCTTTTACGGTGTAGTGTTTTCCTTCGAGGAAAAACAGGTCCTTTTCACCAAACTTATCGGTATCCACATCCATAAGTTTGTTTTCCAGGCCGAGGATTTTTACGAAGCGCAGCATGTCTTCGTGGTTGGTATCGATAAACTCGGCCCCTATTTCAGTCACCAGTTGCCCGTTACCAAACATTTTACCACTTTTCATGCGGCCGCCTGCGCGTTTGTCGCCTTCAAAAATGGTGGCTTTGATGCCTTTGGCCTTGAGGTAATACCCCGCACTGAGTCCAGACATGCCACCTCCCACGATGGCGATTTTTTCCATGGGTTTGGTGGTGGCCATCCAAAGGTCGCTGGTTAGGTTGGAGCCACCGAGGGTAACCAATGCGCCTGCTTGTGCTGAGGACCGCAGGAATTTGCGACGGCTTTCATTGAACCGTTCGCGTTCGTCCAAAACATCGTCTACAGAACGATCGGGATGTTGGTGTGCGTAATTGGCCAGTTGAAACAATTGGCGAAGGGAAGATAGCAAGGCTGTTTTCATAAAA
>JADLBE010000104.1 GCA_020847915.1 Saprospiraceae bacterium
CGCCTCAACCCAACTGCTTCAAAAACAACTCAAACAACTTCGGCAGGGTCTCCAGTGAATGGGAGAGGCGGTGGTCGTCATCCACCAGATGCAGCGTACACTTTTGTTTTTCCGCAAAACGAAGGGAATGTTCAAAAGGGATGATGTCATCGTTCCAGCCGTGCACGATTTCGACGGGGCAGGCGGGATGAAACTCCTGGACGTTAAATCCTTGCAGGTACAACGCCGGCGCCATCAGAAACATACCTGCAGGTTTCACCTGTGCACTCGCGGCCATGGAAACATACCCGCCCATGCTGGATCCTACGAGGATGATGTCGCCCTGGGGTTTATCGGATTCGATGGTTTTTAAAAGATGTTCCACCCGTGCATCAGGGTTGTCGAGGTGGGTGTAATCGATGCTGTGGGTTTCAAAGCCGTTTTGTTTGCCAACGGCCACCAGGCTTTGGATTTTGCGCCCGTTTGGGCCGCTTTCCTTGCCGTGGGAGAAGTAGATGGTTTTCATGGAATGGGGTTAGCTACACCAATGACCAACACGTCTTTTAACGCGTCATATTTTCGAATACGGCTTGCTGCTGTCATTTTTTTGGCGGGTTGAGTTTTTTATTTTCCTTGCGTTCCAGCTTTTTGATGTTTTCTTCAGTGGGCAAGTCTTCAGGCATTTCGCCGCCGAGTTCCTGTATGGTTTGGCGCACTTTTTTGCCTACCTCAAAATGGGTTTCGTTGGCTTTGGTTTTGCCCCTGATGTTGTCGCGCCGCAGCTTGTCTTCGGTTTGTGTGGCACGGAAAAGGTTAGCGGCCAATTCGGTGCTGCCCATATGGTCTAGGATCTGTTGGCTTTTTTTCAGTCTCTTTTTGGCGTGAATGTCATGGGCATTCAGGCCGCCATACAATCCCTGGTATCCGAAGTTTTGGAAAATAGCGTAATCGATGGCATCGATTACGCCGGCATCTTTTGCTGCATCGGCGAGTTGCGAGTTATGCCGCCGCAATTCGTTGCGCAAAAACAAACGTTTTTCCTCGTCTGAGTCCAGACGATTGTATTCATCCATTTGCCTGATTTCCTGAAGGCGGGTTTGTACGGCAAAATAGGTTTGTCCCAGCGCGACAACCTCTTTTGCCGGATCGGCATTTTGCACGATAAGGTAGCAGGCGTAGCGGGACAGGTGCACACTTTCAACAGAGCGTTTGCCCCCTTTACCGATTTCGATCATTTCGAGGATATCCTCGAAATGATCCTCTACCTTTTGGTCACTATTCGCGCATGATTCTTTTGCACGTTCGATGGCAGGCAGGAAGTGTCGGTACTCTGAATAATTCAGCACCTTGGCCAGGTCGCGTGCCGACCAATACTCCATGCCCTGGTCGTTCAGGCGTTTGATTTGTTCAAAAACAGGAGGTTGCCCGCTGGAAAGTTTTTTGGCCATACAATTGATAAGTTGAATTATAAAACAAATATAAAGATAAATTTTTTAAAATAAAAACAATATGTTTGTTAATTGAAAAATATCTCCACCTTGTCATCCCAGCGATGCGTGGGATCCGTTCCTTACCCCACTCTTGCCATCCCCGCCTCCACCGACCAATCCCCCAACACAACTACCTGAACATCGCTTTCTCCCTTGTATCTCTCCCCCAACGTCCGCTGGTGCGACGTCAGTAAAATGTGTGCAAAATGCACACTCTCGCGGCGCAGCAAACCGATGAACCTGTCCAGGTGCGCATCGTCGGTGGCGCCCAAAACATCGTCGAGCAACAGCACTGTTTCGGAGCCGCCGTAACGTTTGGCGAGGGCCAGAAAAATACTCAGGGCCAGGGTATCGAGGTGCGATTCGCTGTACAAAGATTGCGGGGCCACGTCTTCGTGGTTGTGGAAACGGGCGGTGAGTTCGAGCGAATTTTTACCCTTTTCTTTCAAAAAAAGCCGCACACCACCGAGGTTTTCTTCCGGATGCAAAACCTGGTAAAAGGCATCTACATCGGCGGAAATGGCAGCTAGTTCGGCATCGATGAAAACTTTGCGGTTGTTTTCTACGATTTTCAGGGCTTTGTCGGCATTTCGGAGCAAAACGGCGCTATCCATGGCCGTTTGCCGGTTTTCGAGCACGGACAACCAGTTTTCGCTGATGAGCGCATGCTGGTCCACTGTTTTTTGAATGGCATCGGCTGTGATGCGGCGACCTTCAAGCAACATTTCGAGTTGCAACCGCGATGCCGCAAACAATTCCGCCCGCTTCCGAACGGGTTGTTCAGGTTCGTTCAGTTCGGCAAGCGCCATTTGGAAAGTCTCCGGCCATTCGGTTTGTTGCGCAGCGGTTAAAAAATCGGTAAGCACACTGCTGAAATCCGACAAAGCGTGCTGCCACACCGACTGCAGGCGTTCGTGTTCGCGGCGTGCCGTTTCGGCTTCGGAGGCGGCGGCACGGAGACCGGCCATACTTTCCATACGTTTGTGGAGCTGCTGTTTCAATTCGGAAGGCAATATGAACTGTTCACAAACCGGACAAGAAGTATGGTCGGCGTGCCTGGCCACAAAGTCGTGGGCCTGTTGAAGCAAGGAGAGCAGAGCTTCGTCCTGACCGGATGCTACCTGCAACTCGGCCAGTTGCAACTCGGCCAGTTTGCGTGTTTGCGCAGCTTGTTCGCCCATTTTCAGGGTTTGAACAAGCCTCTCGTGGGCTGCAAGGTTTTTTTCGCCTTGTTCAATCAAACTACGCACGCGACGCAGTTGAAGACGTTGTTCGTTGAGGTCTTTGTGCGATTCCGTTTCGGCCCACAGTTCCCAGTCGTCGAGCGGCGAACCTTCGTTGGCCCAAATGGTTTCAAGTACCTTTTGGACAGCCTGCACGGCACCCACAATGCGGTCGTATTCCAGCTTCAGGTTTTTGCACAGTGCGCGCAGGGTGTCTTCACTTTTTACAATGCCGGAAAGGTCGAAGTAACCGGCCAGTTGTTCGTAACGCGCGGAAGGCGCCGCCGTGGAAAGGGAAACCACGCTGCTGCGGCGCAAGTGGCGTAGTTTCAGGGTTGATTGCTCCGGTTGGTGTACAATTTTCTTTTTTTCATACCGGGCGCCGAATATGCCCTGGTCGGTGTGCAGGGCAAGACGCAAATCCTCGGACGCCCGTCCTGCTGCAACGAGGAAAGTTTTGTCGACACCGGAGCGGTCGTCAAGCGAACCCATGTCGTCGGTGCACAAACATATCAGGGCATCTGCAATGGTGGATTTGCCCGTACCGTTTTCGCCCAACAGCAGGGTGACCGATTTGCCAGGGTCGAATGAAAGTACAAACGGCTTTGTTGCACCCCGGAAAGCATCGATTTCAAGCTTTTGTAGTTTCATAAATAGCAGTTAGCCGTTAGCAGTTAGCCGTTAGCATTAAACATTGTTGGTAAGGTTTGATGGGTTTTGAGGGTGGACGGCCTGGCTGAGCGCGTTGCGCCAATGGCTTTCCTTCAGTTCGCCGTGGGCGAGTTGTTGGATAAAAACGTATTTACCGTAGGGTGTGATCAGGCCTTCGGCCAACAGTTTTTCAAAAAGTTGTTCCGCGAGGTTGTCGCCGGGGGACGGGGAGGACGAAGGGCTATTGGTTGTTTTTTCCATAAAAAGGCGGACTTAAAGCATGTTTGGGTACTTTCCCGTAAAGCAAAAGTATCAAACATGCTGACAAATGCACCACTTCGGACTTACGACTTACGACTTACGACTTAAGACTTCGGACCTCGGACTTCGGACTTAGCAACCACCCTTTGATCGTCAGCACCGGTTCCTCCTCGATTTGTTTCCTCAATGCGGCCATTGCTGCCGCGTCGTGCTGATTGGTATGCAGCAATGCCCTTGTATACCGCACGCAATTTTGGTAGTTGTCGCGGTGGTAGCCTGCCGTTTGCTGGCGTCGCAGGTAGGTTTGCATGCTGTCGAGGTGACTGTCCAGCAAATCCGTTTCACCTGTTTCGAAGTAAATTTTCATTTGCAAAATGCGGGCGTTCATACCGTTGATGAAGTCCTTGAAGTCGGCTTGTTGCAGGTGCAAAAGGGCATCGCGGTAATTTTTGCGGGCATAGGCCACCCGGGCGAGGTTCATGTTGTAAGCGCCTTCGCGGTAACGGCGTTCGAGGTGGTTTTTGTAGCGGTGGATGAAGGTTTCGGCCCAGTCGATCTTGCCCAGGTGCTCGGCAATGCCTACGATGTTTTGGTAAGCGAAACGCGACAACATGCCGTTTTCAAAAAGCAGTTCGAGTTCCAGTGCCGCTTCGTACAATCCGAACGTAGCTTCGTACCAGCGCAAACTGGCGCCTTCATTGCTTTTTTTAACCCCGAAATTGATGGCCAGCAGGTACAAAGCGCGCAACTCATCCGGCGGGAAAAGGGAGGAGGCGCCGGCCAAAACGTCCTGGTAGGTAAAAAAAGCGGTTTCATCAGCGGGGTCCGATAAAAACCTGCAAGCATGGTAATACAACGCAATGGCCGGGTATTGCAACAGGTTTTTTTCAACGGCGTAGGCCACCACAGCTTCGTACAAACCAAAGGCGTATGCCTTTTTATACACCGCCTGGTGCGACAAGGCAAGACACACATGGCGCAGTTTCCGGGCGATGAATGCGCGGTCGAGTTCGTCGCTCAGTTCCTGCAGGTTAAACGCCTCACTGCGTTTGGCGGCAGAAGCTTCCTGAAAATTTTCCAATCCGAGCGCATACGCATCTTCAAAATATTCGGCGTGACGCCAGGTGCGTTTTCCAAGGGCGGCCTGCAATTCATCGAGCGATTTGCGTGCGTGCCGGGGCAACCGGCGTTTGCGGTAGGCCGTAGCTACACGCAAAGCGCCGCGCAAAGGCTCGAGTTTGTACTCTTCCATTTCCAGCTGCTGTTCAAGCAAGGCCAGCAGGTCGGAAATCACAAGCCGGAGTTTCTGGCTGTCAAAGGTTTCTCCCGGATGCGCAGCCTCAAACGCCGCTTCACTCACAGGAGGTTTTTCCAAATCGCGGCACGTACGCAGGTAAGCGAGCAAACCGCCGAGTTGTTTCTTCCTGTTGAAATACGGCGAGCCCACAAGTCGGTCGAAAGAACGCCAATCGGCATTGTCGAACGAAAGCAGGGCTTCCCACAGACGCGTTTTTTCCATAATCTGAAATTTTTAATATCCGTTTTTTTTCCGCGTTCGAAGATCCGCGTCATCCGTGTACCATTGAGCACCATAATGAACGCGGATGACGCGGATCTTCGAACGCGGATTTAAACGGATTTGTATTTTGCCGAAATTTTACATTTCTAACGGCTCACAAAATTGCAAAAACAATGTTTAAGGCTACAAATTTTTTTGTAAAATATTAAAAATCAATATTTTGAATAATATTTTTACAAAAAATCAAATACCTTTTAGCATTTTTGTCTTTGCATGGGGCATCAGGGGTGGCGTTCTTTGTACTGTCAACCAAAAACTATGCTTCACCCAATGCAACAAATTATGAAACACCTGCTAATCTATTGCTTTGTCCTGCTCTGCTTTGCAGTGCCCACGATGCGTCTGAACGCACAATGTGATCCACCTCCGTTCATTGATGCCGGTCCCGACATCCTGCTGGCTTGTCCTACGCCGTGGGACACCCTCGTCGGTACGGCCGAAGCCGGCGCCACTTTTTTGTGGACGGGTCCTAACGGAATCATCGCCACCACGCCGGATGCTTACATTAATCAAACCGGCACCTACACCCTCACCATCACAGCCCTCAACGGCTGCACGGCGCAGGATCAGGTGGTGGTTACGGGCGACGTTACCCTGCCGGTTATTACCAGTCAGAACGTCCAATCCCCTACTTGTATCGGAAACGATGGTTCCATTGCCCTGGAACCCAACCCCAATGCTCAATTTTTATGGAGTAACGGACAAGTTGGTCCCACCAACAACAACCTTTCGCCAGGACTTTACTGTGTAACCGTTGTGGACAACAACAATGCCTGTACCGCCACAGAATGTTACAATTTAACCCAACCCAACCCGCTGAATGTCGGCGTACAGCAGGAACTGCCCGTGAGCTGTGCCGGCGAGGCCAATGGTCTTATTATTGGCTTTGCATCCGGTGGCACACCGCCCTATAACTTTACCTGGACCGGCCCGAACGGATTTACGGCACAACAAAACAACGTCACCCAAGTGATACTCAACAACCTTGAAGGCGGGGCTTACCTCGTAACGGTAACCGACGCCAACGGTTGTTCGAGCATCAGTCTGGACTCCCTCTACGAACCGCTTGCCATCGACCTGAGCAGCTTCAGTATTTGTCAGGACGGCATTTTTCCACAATATTATGGAGGAACGCCGCCGTTCACCTTTACCTGGAGCAACGGCAACACAACACCCATACTTACAGGAATACCGGCTGGCACCTATACCATGACGCTTACCGATGCCTACGGCTGCTCCGCCGAACAAACGTATACCCTCGGTGTAAACGACCCAGAATGTACCCAAATCAAAGGGCGGGTAGGAAGCGACGAAGACGGCAACTGTCTGGCTACGACCGACGACCCGGCTTTGGGCAACATTTTCGTCAAAGCCACCGGCGGAGGACTTGTTTTCTTCGGTGTAACCGATGCACAAGGTGAATACATCATCAGCGTGCCGCCCGGTACTTATGTGTTATCGATTGACTTGCCCGGCATCACCAGTTGTCCCGGTCCAACCACCGTATCTTTGCCAAACGGCGGCGACATGGCGACCGCCAACTTTGCCCTACAGGGTGTCGGACTCGATTGTCCACAAATGGAAGTAAGCATCGCCGCAGCAATTTTACGCCGTTGCATAACGGGCCACTACTACATCCAATACTGCAACAACAGTATTGTGGTGGCTGAAGACGCTTATGTGGTCATCACACTCGATCCGTTCCTTTCCGCGGTGAATGCCTCGCAACCTTACACCGACCTTGGCAACAACCAGATACGTTTTGATTTGGGCGATATGGCCGCTTTCGAGTGCGACAACATTTGGCTGAATGTGCAGGTTTCCTGTGATGCCGTTTTGGGTCAAACCCACTGCACTGAGGCGCACATTTACCCCGATACGGCGTGCGACAACAACTTTACCGGCGCTGTGGTGAACCTTCAGGCCAACTGTGCCGGCGACAGTCTGCATTTCATCATCACCAACGTGGGTGACGAAACCATGTCGGAGGAACTGAAATACATTGTCATCGAGGACGGCATCATGACTTTGGATGGCATGAGCAACCCGCTTGCACCCACAGAAAGTATGACCGTTTCCCTGCCCGGCAACGGCAGTACGTGGCGCCTCGAAGCAGAACAGGAAGCAACCTATCCGGGAGAGGACCTTCCCATTCTGTCGGTTGAAGGCTGTACGACAGACAGTTCATTCAGTACCGGTTTTGTGGGTCAGTTTGCGACCAACGACAATCCTTCGTACATCGATGTGGATTGCAGGGAAAACCAGGGCTCCTACGACCCCAACGACAAACAAGGTTTCCCCATTGGTTATGGCACAGCTCATTACATCAAACCCGGCACGGAAATCGAATACACGATCCGTTTTCAAAACACGGGCACCGATACCGCTTTCACCGTTGCCATCCGCGATACGTTGTCGCAATGGCTCGATCTTACCAGTGTTGAAGTAGGCGCTTCCAGCCACGATTACCGCTGGTCCGTGATGGGTTCCAATGTTTTGATGTTTGATTTTCCCAACATTTTACTGCCCGACAGCAATGTGAACCAGGCCGGTTCACAGGGATTCATTCGCTTCCGCCTGCGTCCGAAAGCAAACACTCCGCTGGAAACTGACATCTTCAACAGCGCCGCCATTTATTTCGATTTCAACGAACCTGTGATTACCAACACCACGCAACACCGCATCGGCCTAAACTTTGTGAGTGTAAGCGCCTGGCAGCCGGTTCGCGCACAATACGACGTAACCATCGCACCACATCCGCTGCAAAACACCAGCTGGCTTACCGTGGAAAATGCGCCGGCAAACGGCGACTACCGCCTGCGTGTGTACGATGCCCAGGGTAAAATGGTGACCGAAAAACAAGCTGACCAGGCCCGTTTTGAGCTGCAACGCTACGACATGACGCCCGGCTTGTACTTCTTCGAAATCATCCTCAACGGTGCTTCTGCCGGCAGCGGCAAGTTGATGGTGCATTGAGTTTAAAGTTTGAAGTTTAAAGCTTAGAGTACACAGGAGTCATCTCGAATAAAATCGGGATGACTCTTGTGTACTTTAAACTTTAAACTTCAAACTTTAAACTTCATTTTTGCAGCATGAGAATATTACTGCCTCTTATGCTGCTTTTTGCGTGCAAAAGCACGGATGTTCAACAAACATCTCCACCACCCCAACGACTTGTAAGTCTTCAGACCCACGGATGTTTTGGATTTTGTCCGATGTTTACCCTGACGTTGTGGAACAACGGCCGGCTCGACTACCTGGGCGATCGTTTTGTGGAAAAATCGGGTCCGGACACGGTATTTGTTTCTGCGGAAGAACTCGCACGTTTAAAAACGGCCATTGAAAGCACCAACCTTTGGCAATACCCAGAAAACATCCCCACACAAATTGCCGATGCTCCTTCGGCTACCCTGACGGCCTTCCGCGCCGACGGCACTTCGCACAGGGTAAAAGGTAGTATGGACCGTCCGCAACCCGTACTCGATTTGCAAAAAATGCTTCAAAACACCGCTGAAGCGCATGGTTTAAAAGTAAACAAAGGTGTAAACCCCAACGAAATCCCGCCGGAGCAACGGCGTGAGGTAGTGGTGCTGCTGAAACCCGAAGTCAATGCCGGCAACTGGATACGGCAGTTTACCGACATCAAGGTGCAGCTCCTGCAACGCACCGGCACTGAAAACCGCTGGCTTGTGGGTTACAATCCCAAAGAAATTGAAGAAAAAGCGGTTCTGGAACGTTTGCGCAACAGCGAAGGCGCCGTGGAGGCAACACCCAACAGGCGAAGCCAGGAAAGGGAATGAACAGGTAATGGTAAGGTTGCACAGGAAATACACGATTTGCGATGTACTTTTGCCGCCGCTTACGCATCCCCCATGAATGAGTTGTTTTTAAAATTCCTCAAATTCGGCGTCGTTGGTGCATCCGGCGTCGTGGTAGATTTTGGTATTACCTGGATTTGCCGAGAAAAACTGCGCCTTAACCAGTACCTGGCCAACAGCCTCGGTTTTGCGCTTGCCGTGGTAAACAACTACGTACTCAACCGCATCTGGACCTTCAACAGCGAAGACCCCGCCATAGCCACCCAGTTCGGCAAATTCCTGATCGCAGCCATGATCGGGCTGGCCATCAACAACGGCATCATTTACGTGCTCAACGAACGGTTCAAAGTGCCGTTTTACGTTTCCAAACTCATCGCCACCGGCGTGGTTACCATTTGGAATTTCTGGGCAAATTATACGTATACGTTTAAATAGCCGTTAGCCGTTAGCCGTTAGCCGTTAGCCGTTAGCCGTTAGCCGTTAGCCGTTAGTAAAAAAAACGCCCAATCACTTGAAAAACAAATGATTGGGCGTTTTTACTAGCGGCTAACGGCTAACGGCTAGCGGCTATTTCCGAATCGCTTCCACGGGATCCATGCCACTGGCCTGGATGGCGGGTATGAGTCCGGACAACACGCCCACGATGATGGAAGTTAGTACACCTACCAGGACGTTGTTGAGAGAAAGGAAAATTTCAAAATCGATGGCTTTGGAGATGCCGTAAGTAACCAACCAGATGAGCAGGAGGCCGAACAAGCCACCAACGAAGCACAAAACCACGGCTTCGATGAGGATTTCGAGCAGGATGAACCAACGTTTGGCGCCGAGGGCCATTTTGATGCCGATGATGTTGGTACGCTCTTTTACCGATACGAACATGATGTTGGCTACGGAGAACATGCCGACGACGAGGGCAAAAATACCGATGATGAACCCCGCCACGTTGATGGTGCTGAAAACGCTGTCGAACAATCCGCTCAGGATGGACAGTGTATTTAAGGAAAAATTATTTTCTTCTTTCGGTTTGAGTTGGCGCTCGGAGCGCATGACGCCGATGATTTCATCCTTCATGTTTTCAATGTCGACACCCGGGGCGGCCTTCACAAGCAGGCTGGTGCGTTCCCATTGGCCTTTGGCGCGCACGCTGAAACCGCGGCGTGCCAGGTTGTACCCAACGAGCACACCATTGTCGAAATTGAATGGTTTAAGGATGTCGTTGCCCGATTTTTTCAAAACACCGAGGATGCGAAGCTTGCGTCCGCCTACGCTGATGGTTTTATCCACCGGGTCGATGCCTTCACCGAACAAACCTTCTGCAAGTACGGCACCGATGATACAAACGTCGCTTCCTGTTTGGTACTCAACAGGTGAAAAGAAACGGCCACTTTCGTATTCCAGACTGAAAAGATCGCCACAGTCTTCGGTGATGCCCAAAAAGATGGCATTTTCTACGCTCGAAGATTTCCATTTGAGGGTTTTGGAGCCTAAAAACTGCCAGTAGCCCACTTTGTCGGCACTTTTTAACCTTTCCTGTAACGCTTCAAATTCGGTGTAGGAAAAATTGGGGCGGCGAACCCATTTCCACCAGTTTTGGCCCGGATCCTCGTTCCACGAAAATTTCTCCACATAAATCACGTCGTTGCCGAGTTTCGACATGCTGTTGCGGATGTTGCTTTCGAGCGAATCCACGGCGCTTTTTACACCGATGATGCAAAATATACCGATGGTTACCCCAAGCAGCGACAAAAAAGAGCGGAGCTTGTTGGCAATCAATTGCTGCCAGGCCTGTGCAGCTCCTTCCAGTAGGATGCGTAAAAATTGGCGCATGTGAAAGTTTAAAGTTTAAAGTTCAAAGTCCTGGGGAAAACCTTAAACTTTGTAAACTGAACTTTGAAGGTTATTGAAATTTGGTATGCTAAAAGTAGATGACGCAACGCAACAACGCCAAACCTTTCGATTAAGTGCTGTTTTTGGTCTATGAAAAGAGATTTATTTCAATTCACTTCAACATGACACTTTAAACTTTAAACTTTAAACTTTAAACTTTAAACTTTAAATATACTTCCTGCCATCCAAAGGCTCAGTGCCATAAGCAGGTAACCTGCGCCGGTAACAATGTAATGGATGGTACGTGGCGTAAGGGAGCTGCCGAGTCGGCGGGCAAGCAGGACCTTGGTGATGTCGCTCAAAAAAACGGTTGCCAGGGCGGAAAACAGGAAAAGTCGGGGCGCATCGCTGCCTGCACGCGCTGCTGTGGCCATGCTCAGCCAAAAGAGCCAATTGGAAGGATTTAGAATATTAATGGTAAATCCCTGCATGGCAGCGTATCGTTTTTTCGTTTTGACCATACTGCTATCACCATCCTTCTGTTTGCGGTTGGAAAAAACGGCATGCAATCCAAAACCAAACAACAATACGGCGCCCGTAAAACCGAAAGCGTTTTGAAATGCCTCCTGGCTTACAACGGCTTCCAGACGTAATGCACTCCACCAGCTCAGACTCACAAGCAAAAAATCGCTCAAAAAAGCGCCCACGATTAGGGAAAAGCCGTTTCGAAGCCCCTGGCCCAGGGTGATTTTTAAACTCATAAAAAAGAGCGGACCCAGCAGGAGCGCATAAGCAAGACCAGCCAAAACACCTTTAATCAAAACGTCCATACCCCGCAAAATTAGAAGGTTATCCGCATGGTACCTGTTTGTGAATGTTAAATTTAAAACATCACCCAACGATCAGGAACAAACGGCCTGTCTATTCAAACAACACCGTTGAATAAAAACATCCCTTCACCTTTTACCCAACCACACATGAAAAACGTATTCATTTTCACGCTGGCATTGCTCGGTACCGCACTCATTTCCTGCGAAAGCCAAAAAGATCAGCCGTCCTGCGACGATCCGGTATCTTTTGTGTACGATGTACCTTTCGAGCTTTGTCAGGGCAACACAGCCTATTGGGCAGAAAACGATGAGTTCAGTATTGTTTTTCAGGAAGTAGTTTCCGACAGCCGTTGTGCTGTTGATGTAGCGTGTATTTGGGCCGGACGGGCGGAAGTGGCCCTTCGTTTCAACAATTTTGATCAGGCGTACACCGACACACTTGCCCTGGGCGACTTCACCGGTTCAACTTTGTCCGACCAGGTGGAATTTGCCGGACGCACCATTCGACTTATGGTTGTTTCCCCTGATAACCTCGCGGGTCAAATCATTCCACAAAATGACTACAAGGTGACCATGGTGGTGACGGAGTAAAAATCTCAAAAAGTTTGGCTGCATGATGCAGCAGTTCTGTTGTTGATGGTATCTCGGTAAGAGCATTTGTCAGGAATCCAAAGTTCTTTTGAACAATGGGCTGCTCCGACAATAATTTGGCGTAAGTTTGCATCGCAAATACAGGTGCTTGAAATAAGCCATAATTACCATTTCAATCCAAACAATAGCAACATGCTGCCAAACATTACACGACTACTACCCATTTTATTTCTCTCCATTTTTGCGATTTCAGAAGTACATGCACAGTGCAACACAGCAACGTGTTTGGACCCTGTACCTTCCGTTAACGCCATGGATGCATGCGTTTTGCCAGGCCCGCAGGCAATGGACTGCTACTACGGCGCTACTACACCGGATGTCCCGGTTTCCTTTCCTCCTTCCTGGTGCTCGGTAATCAACAACAACCAGTTTTTTGCATTCACCGCTACAATGGCAACCGCAACATTTTCCATATCATGTTATGGATGTGCTTCGGGTAACGGTATTCAAGCGGCTGTATTGTCTACGACCGATTGCACCACTTTTGGCTTTGTTTCACCTTGTTTGGGTAACATAGCAACCCAAACCACCCAGTCACTGACAGCTACCGGCCTCGTACCCGGTGAAACGTATTACCTGTGCATCGACGGCAGCGGCGGGGCTCTTTGCGACTATTCCATCAACGGTTCGGTGCCTACCGTTAATGGTCCGGAAGACCCTTGTCTGCCAGGCGACCCGACCTCCACGTTCACCACGCAAGCACCATCGAACTGGACACTTAACCCGCCTTCGGCAGGTTCGATTGTTGGACCGTCAAACAACACGCCTTCCCTTAATGTTCAGTGGGCAACTCCCGGATATGCCGAAATTTGTGCTCAAAACGCAAACTGTCCCGACTCTCCTTTAGACTGCATTGACGTCAACGTGGGTGAAAACACCCAAACCGATGAGCTTGTCCAGCTCTGCCAGGGCAAAACCACCGAATGTGCCGGCCGTACCTTTACCGCCGGAGGTACGTTTCAGGTATCACTGCCCTCTTTCGGAGGCTGCGACAGCATCATCAATTGTATTGTAAGCGTTATTCCCACGGTCATCACCAACGAAACCTGGATGTATTGTGAGGGCCAGTCGGTGGAATGTGCCGGTGAGGAGTTTTTTAACCAGGGAATATTTCCCATTACACTTACCAATTTTCAGGGCTGCGACAGCATCGTAAGATGTAATATCGTGAGAATTCCCACCTATGTTTCTCCTTACAGCTTCGTCAATATTTGCGGACCGGGAGGTTACATGGTTTGTGAAACCGAATTTACCGAGTCGGGGGTGTTTTCCGAAGTGTGTACCAATTCCATGGGTTGTGACAGCATTGTTAATGTAAACCTTGCCATCCTGAACCCCAATGCCGTGATTGCGCCTCCGGCTGTGCTCGACTGCACAACCAACGCAACCATCACCCTCAACGGCTCAGGATCAACCCTCAATACTGCTGTGGGCGGCTCCACATTGTACAGCTGGTCGGGACCCGGCATCGTCGGATTTTCCAACCAGGCGAACGTAACCGTAAACCAACCTGGCCAGTATTGCCTGATTTTGACACACGGACGTGGCGGTATTTATTGTGCCGATACTGCCTGCGTCACCGTGACCGCCGTTAGTGCCGTGCCTCCGGTGCCGACATTAATAGGCGAACCCGACCCTTGCAGCAACACCAGCATCATCTATTCGGCAGTAGCCGGTGGTTTCCCGCCTGCTACTCAATACAACTGGACAACGCCGGGCAACATTACCTACACCACTGTTGCATTCGACAGCATCCAGATCAACTGGCTCCCCGGTGGCGCCAATGGCAACCTTTGCGTTACAGCACAAAACGGCTGCGGCGCTTCGCAACCTGGCTGCTTGCCCATCGTTGTTCAACAACCTCTGCTTGCTCCTGTTCTTGCGGGCCCGGCCACGGTATGCGCAGGCGGCGGCAATTACCTGTTTAAAATCGACACCCTGTACCCGAACTCCACCTACAACTGGTCGGTACCTTCAGGCGCCGTCGTTTCAGGCGCCGGAGACTCCATTTATGTCAATTTCAACGCTTCCGTATCCGGCCAGGTATGCGTTCAGGCGCTCAATAATTGTGATACGCTACCACCGGTTTGTCAAAACATCCAGGTGAGCCCGGTTCCTACCGTTGACCTTACCGGAGACGCCACCATTTGCAACGGCGAAAGCGTTACCCTTACGTTTACCATGACCGGTAACGGTCCATTCGATATCGGCTGGACCGACGGTTCGGCAAACTTCCAGCTTACCGATGTGGTTAGCGGGCACACCATCAACCTTACCCCTTCGCAAAACACAACGTACAGCCTCACGTCGTTCAACGACGGTACAGCACCATTAACATGCGCAGGAACGGCCAACGATGCCGTTACAGCTACCGTCTGGCAACACACCACCACCTCGCTTGCTCCTGAGCTTTGCGATGGAGCGTCCTTGTTTGTAGGCGGCGCATTGCAAACCACTTCGGGTGTATATGTCGACAGCTTCCAAACTTTCCATGGCTGCGACAGTGTTGTAACAACCACGCTGACTGTTTACGCCATCGATTCAATGACCATCGACCTGACCACCTGCGACCCCTCGGCCGCCGGTACAACGGTGCAGATGCTTACCCAATTCAACGGTTGCGACAGCATCGTGACCACCAACGTTACCCTGTTGCCCAGCAACAGCACAGACATCACCTACTCCAGCTGCGACATCAATGATGTGGGTGTATTTACCCAAAACCTGCTCAACCAGTTCGGCTGCGACAGTATTGTGACCACTACGGTAACATTCTCCTTGTCCGACACTACGTACCTCACCGCAAGTTCCTGTGATCCGTCGTCCATCGGCACTTTCCTGCAACAACTGGTGGGCGTGGATGGCTGCGACAGTCTGGTTTACACCGCGGTTTCGCTTTTGCCCAGCAGTGTTGTTAACCTGACCGGCTCCAGTTGCAATCCCAGTGAAGTGGGTGTTTTCCAACAGGACCTCACCAACCAATACGGTTGCGACAGTACTGTAATCACCACCATCACGCAGTTTTACCTGGATACCACCTTCCTGACGGCCGGCAATTGCGATCCCGCAGCAACAGGTGTATTTAGCCAAACGCTGGTCACAGCAGCCGGCTGCGACAGCATCATAACCACAACAGTGAGCTTGCTGCCAAGCAGCACCACCAACCTTGCCGGTTCCAGTTGCAATCCTAACGAAGTCGGCGTGTTCCAGCAGGACCTTACCAACTATTTGGGTTGCGACAGTACGGTGATCACGACCATCACGCAATTTTACCTGGATACCACCTTCCTGACGGCCGGCAATTGCGACCCCGCAGCAACAGGTGTGTTTAGTCAAACATTGGTCACAGCAGGCGGCTGCGACAGCATCATAACCACAACCGTTAGTTTGCTGCCAAGCAGTACCACCAACCTTGCGGGTTCCAGTTGCAATCCTAACGAAGTCGGAGTCTTCCAACAAGACCTAACCAACTATTTGGGTTGCGACAGTACGGTGATCACGACCATCACGCAATTCTACCTGGATACCACTTTCCTGACGGCCGGCAATTGTGATCCCGCTGCAACAGGTGTGTTTAGTCAAACACTGGTCACAGCAGGCGGCTGCGACAGCATCATAACCACAACCGTAAGCTTACTGCCCAGCAGTACCACCCAACTCACCGGTGCTGATTGTAACCCGGCCAACGTGGGTGTATTTACACAGGTACTTTCCAACCAATACGGTTGTGACAGTACGGTGGTTACTACAGTCAGCTTGTTGCCCAGCGACCAGGTGGCCATTCAGTCCACCACCTGCGACCCGACAGCTTCGGGTGTGTTCACCTACAACCTTACCAACCAGTGGGGTTGCGACAGCACGGTGACCGAAACGGTGGTTTTGTTGCCAAGCGACGTTACCAACCTCACTTTCACCACCTGTGAAACCGCGCAGGTTGGCACCGTTACAACTGTTTTGACCAACCAATACGGTTGCGACAGTACGGTAATAGCGGTCACCACCCTACTGGCCATCGACAATTGCAGCGTAACGGCAAGCTTGTCAGGTTCCACCATTCCTTGTGGTTCCAATACAGGCACCGTTTCCATTACGGCTTCGGTGGGTATAGCACCATTTGATTACACCGTTTTGCAAAACGGTACACCCGTTGCCACCGGTACCCTGAATGCCGTTGGTACACCGGAAACCGTAAGTGGTTTGGCCCCCGGCAACTACACCGTTGAGGTGAGCTCGCCCAACGGCTACAGCAATACAGCTTCGGCAACCATTGTTCAACTGTTCCCGCCAACGCTCACCGCCGCAGTTTCGTCTGACTTCAACGGTGCGGACATCAGCTGTACAGGTGGAAACAACGGTAGCGCTTTGGCTACGCCTGCAGGTGGCCTGGCTCCATTCACCTACGTATGGTCGAACGGCAGCTCCTCAGCACAGGCAAACAGCCTTCCGGCCGGCGCCTACACGGTAACGGTAACGGATGCCAACCAATGTACCAATACGGCAACCGTTTCCCTTGTGGATCCACAACCGATGACGTTCAGTACAAACCTGAAATCGCCGGATTGCCTGGGTGATAAAAACGGCGTCATTAGTGTTACAGCCGTGGGCGGCGTCGCACCTTACCAGTATTCCCTTGGTTTTAGTGCCTTCCAGTCCAACCCCATCTTCAATGGCTTGTCCGATGGCACCTACGACCTGACGGTGATGGATGCCAACGGTTGCCAGGAAGAAGATGCCATCCTACTCAACCCCGGATCGCTGATTGAAGTGGACCTCGGCAACGACCAGACCATCGCGCTGGGAGAAAGTACCACCATCGAAGCATTCGTGAGCATTCCCCGGGACAGCATCCTGTCTGTCACCTGGACGCCTTCCTTTGACACAACGGCATGTCCTGAGTGTCTGGAACAGGAAATCACGCCTGGCATCACCACCACCTACACCATTGTGGTTGAAGACATCAACGGTTGTACCGACCAGGACAGGGTGACCGTGGTAGTGGATCGTCGCAAAGACATCTTTGCGCCGAACATCTTCTCGCCCAACGACGATGGCGTCAACGACATCTTCCACCTGTTTGCCAAAGAAGGTCTCGTCACCAACATCAAATCATTCCAGATTTACGACCGTTGGGGCGACGCCATTTTCGAACGTACCGACATCCAGGCCAACGACCCGAATGTGGGTTGGGACGGCAAGTTCCGCGGTGATAAATTGCAGCCCGGCGTTTACGTGTGGTATGCAGAAATCACTTTCCGCGACGGCGAAACCATCCTTTACGAAGGTGATGTCACGCTGATGAGGTAAAAGTTAGTCGGTTAGTCGGTTAGTCGGTTAGTCGGTTAGTCAAAAAAAAGTCGTTTACGCAATCAAGAGGAGCGTAAGCGACTTTTTTTTTAAGACCAACCGACCAACCGACCAACCGACCAACCGACCAACCGACCAACCGACCAACCGACTAACCGACTAACCGACTAACCGACTAACCGACTAACCGACTAAAATACTGTAAATCTTAAAATCCTGCAAATCCTGATTTATCTTCGCCCCATGTCTACCATTGTAAAACTAAGTCAGGCCGATATTTTGCAACAGGACAACTCCGTCGTTTTGCAAAACATCAGCCTCAGCATCGGCGAAGGTGAATTTACCTACCTGATCGGGAAAACCGGAAGCGGTAAAAGCAGTTTGCTTAAAACGCTTTACGCTGCGCTGCCCCTCCAAAAAGGCCATGGTGAAGTAGCTGGCATCGATCTGCGCAATGTGAGCCGAAAAAACGTCCACATTTTGCGCCGAAAACTGGGCATTGTGTTCCAGGATTTCAACCTGCTTACCGACCGCAATGTGGAAGCCAACCTTGAATTCGTTTTACGTGCAACGGGTTGGACAGACAAGGAAGACATCACCAAACGTGTTGAAGAAGTGCTGAACGATGTGGGTTTGCTGCACAAACGTTTGTCCATGCCGTATGAACTTTCGGGCGGCGAACAGCAACGTATCGTCATCGCCCGGGCATTGCTCAACAAACCTGTGTTGCTCATTGCCGACGAACCCACCGGCAACCTCGATCCCGAAACCAGCGACGACGTACTTATGCTCCTGCGCAACCTGGCCAAACAAAACAATACGGCCGTACTTTGTGCCACACATGATTACCGCATTTTGCAAAATTTTCCCGCCCGCATCGTACGTGTCAACCAGGGAAAACTGATAGATGAAGAAGGCGTGGCAACGGTTTGAAATTTCCGTCGTACTTTTGCGCGCCAAGTAACACAAACCTTTTCGATCGATGAACTTACACGAATACCAGGGTAAAGAACTGCTCAAATCCTACGGCGTTAAAATCCAGGAAGGCATCGTTGCCTACAATGCCGAAGAAGCCGTAGCAGCGGCCAAAGAAATCAAAGAAAAATACAACTCCGGATGGTGCGTGGTGAAAGCCCAGGTACACGCCGGCGGACGTGGTAAAGGCGGCGGTGTAAAACTCGCCAAAAGCCCTGAACAAGCAGGTGAAATCACCCAGGCCATGATCGGCATGCAGCTGGTAACACCCCAAACGTCGGCCGAAGGCAAACTCGTGCGTAAGGTCCTCGTCGCTCAGGATGTATTCTACCCAGGCGACACCGATCCACGCGAATTTTACATCTCGGTCCTCACCGACCGCGGCCGTGGCGGCAACGTCATCGTTTACTCGCCCGACGGTGGTATGGACATCGAAAAAGTGGCCGAAGAAACGCCCGAACGTGTATTCAACGAATTCGTTGACCCGCTGCTCGGATTGCGCCCCTTCCAGGCTCAAAAAATTGCCTTCAACCTCGGACTCAGTGGCGGCGCCTACAAGGAAATGGTCGATTTTGTACAAAAGCTCTACGCCGCTTTTGTCGGCTCCGATGCTGCCATGTTCGAAATCAACCCCTGCCTCAAAACCAGCGACGATAAAATCATCGCCGTTGATGCCAAAGTAACACTCGACGAAAATGCCCTGTTCCGCCACAAAGACCTGGCCGGACTGCGCGATACGGACGAAGAAGATCCTGCTGACGTGGAAGCACAAACCTACGACCTCAACTATGTAAAACTCGACGGCAACGTGGGTTGTATGGTGAACGGCGCCGGTTTGGCCATGGCTACCATGGACCTGATCAAAATCTCAGGCGGCGAACCCGCCAACTTCCTCGACGTAGGTGGTACCGCCGATGCCGAACGTGTGGAAAATGCCATGCGTTTCATTCTGAAAGACCCCAGCGTAAAAGCAATTCTTATCAACATCTTCGGCGGCATCGTACGTTGCGACCGTGTAGCCCAGGGTGTTGTGGATGCTTACAAAAAAATCGGCGACATCCCTGTTCCCGTTATTGTTCGCCTCCAGGGCACCAATGCCGACATCGCCAAAAAGATCATCGACGAGTCGGGTCTTGAAGTGATGGGCGCTGTGGAATTCCAGGAAGCAGCCGATCTGGTACAAAAAGTACTGGCGAAATAAA
>JADLBE010000105.1 GCA_020847915.1 Saprospiraceae bacterium
AACAACTGCAACAACCATCGTTTGCAAACACTTTGCGTTAAAATCCAAAATTCGGACCACGAAACGGCAGGTGTAAACTGTGTCAAAAACTGCGAACCAAACTCAGCAGACAAATGGTTTTTGTACAACGCCCAGGCGCCAAACAGTCCGAATGCTGGAATAAAAGCCAGGTGTTCGCGTTTGAATCGCCAGTATAAAATCTCCTGCAACGCTACACACACCAAAAACATCACCATGGGTGACCGCGGAAGCGCAGCCAGGGTGAAAAACAAAACGGCCTGAACAAGTTGAGCCGGTTTTTGAGCTTCCTTGTAGCTGAAGTACCGTTCGTACGCGATCAGCAACAAGGAAAATCCTGCAGCTGAAGGCAAAAAACCGTCCTGGTAATACACTGCGATGGGAAGGGTGAAGGTCCACAAGGCCACCAATACGCCGCGCCATGCCGATTGGGTTTGACGCTTTGCCAGTTTGTAAAGAAAAAAGGTTCCCATAACCGAAAGCAGCAACGTCCAGACACGGAAAACCCAGGGTTCTCCAGTTCCTGAAATACGCATCAGGATACCCGCAAGCCAGTCGTGCAACGGCAAATCCACAGCGGTTACGCCGTCTTTTGTGGCCAGATTGAATGTTCTGGGTAGTAAAAGGTTGGGCTTTTCGGCGAAACGCAGTGCAAGGGCGTAGCGGTCCGACTGCGTCCAGGCATGAATGTGCGCAGGAAAAGCGGTGAAGGTTTCGCGGTGGAAGTACACGCAAAGTGCCGTCAGGGCAAAAGCCAGGAAAAGTAAAGTGCGATTCACCATGCAAGGATAAAACAGAAATTGGGATAAGCGCAAAAAGCTTCTGATATTAGAGCCAAACAAAACACAACTTCTCAACATGAAAAAAAGCTTTTTCCTTTTTTTGCCGCTTTGCCTGTTTTTAAACATGCAATGCAAACAAGCAGACCAAACCAATCGGGCCGAACCAACAAAAATCACCACGAAGGACCCTTTGCCCAGTTGGAATGAAGCTGCGTTAAAACAATCCATTGTTGCGTTCGTCGGTAAAGTAACCAAAGAGGGTTCACCAGAATTTCTGCAACCCTCCGATCGAATAGCCGTCTTTGACAACGATGGTACGCTGTGGGCCGAACAACCCGTTTATTTTCAGGCTGCTTTCATTTTTGACCGTGTTAAAGCACTGGCGCCCCAACATCCGGAATGGAAGCAAAAACAGCCGTTTAAAGCGGTCCTTGATGGTGATTTGGCAACTGCACTGGGTGGTGGCGAAAAGTCCATTGGTGCACTGCTGGCCGCTACACACGCAGGCATGACCGATGAGGCCTTTGACCAAATTGTGTTGGATTGGATCAAAACCGCCAAACATCCTACCACCGGCAAAGCCTACACGGACATGGTGTACCAACCCATGCTGGAATTGCTGGACTACCTGCGCGCCAACGGTTTCAAAACATTCATAGTTTCGGGCGGAGGCATAGATTTTATGCGTCCCTGGACTCAACAGGTTTACGGCATTCCGGCGGAACAGGTCATAGGAAGCTCTTTAAAAGTTAAATACGAGGTTGTCGACGGTAAACCATCCCTCCTACGGCTTCCTGAGCTTAATTTCATAGACGACGGCCCGGGCAAACCTGTGGGCATCCACCAGCACATTGGCAAAAGGCCTGTGTTCGTAGCCGGCAACTCCGACGGCGATTACGACATGATGCAATACACCATGACCAATCCCCTGCCCCATTTTGGTTTGCTCATTCACCACACCGATGCCACCCGGGAATGGGCCTACGACAGGGAGTCGCACATTGGTAAATTGAACAAAGGCCTGGATGATGCAGGTAAATACGGCTGGCAGGTTGTGGATATGGCGAAGGATTGGAAGGTGGTGTATCCGGGAGGGTAAAGTAAAGCCCCAACAATAAACATGAATTTTTGGGATGATTCATGCCTAACATAGCGTCTTTTCTCAAAAAATAAGACTGTAAATCAGGCATTTAGAGATGAAAGCCCCAGCGGGGCGATTATGTCTGTAGCAAATTAGATATCAAATAATCTGAGCCCCAGCGGGGCGACAATGTGAAGATTATCACATGGCCGCCCCGCTGGGGCTCAGATCAAATTTTTACCAATTATTCTACAGACATAATCGCCCCTCTGGGGCTTTCTTTACGACTCCAAAGCTGCGGCGCCGCCCACGATTTCAGTCAGCTCCTTGGTGATGCTTTCCTGACGTGCTTTGTTGTAGTGAATTTTCAGGTTTTTAAGCAGTTCTTCAGCATTTTCCGAAGCCTTGTCCATAGATGTCATACGCGCACCGTGTTCGGAGGCGTGGGTATCGAGCAAGGTTTTGTGGAACGAAAGCTGAAGGATGCTTGGAACCAATGTTTCGAGCAATTCCTGTTTGCCGGGTTCGAAGATGTAGTCTGCACGGCGTTGTTTGGCAGCGCCTTCGGCCGGTTTCATTTTGGGAACCGGCAGCCAGCGTTCAACGGAGGGAAATTGGGTAGCGGCGTTTTTAAACTGACCGTACACCACATCCACAGCGTCGTACTGTCCCGAAGCAAAAGCATCCATAAGTTCACGTGAAAGCAGGCTTACGTTGTCGTAAGCGAGGTTTTCGAACAAGGCGATGCGATCGGTGCGGAACGTGATGTCTTTGAAACGACGGCGGAAATAGTCGAAACCTTTTTTGCCAACAAACAACACGGTAAGCTGACCATTTTGGCGCTGGGTGGCGTATTGGGTGTTGATGAGGTTCACGGCTTCTTTGGCGATGTTGGTATTGAAAGCCCCACAAAGACCGCGGTTGGAGGTCACCACGACCACAAGAACTTTTTTCACATCGCGTGCCGTACCAAAACTTGTGGAAGCATCGCCGTCGAGGTTCGACAGGATGTTCGAAAGCATGCGGTTGAGACGCTCGGAGTACGGACGCAACTGTACGATCGCATTTTGCGCCCTGCGCAACTTGGATGCCGAAACCATTTTCATGGCTTTCGTAATCTGCTGCGTATTGATGACCGACTTAATGCGTTCGCGGACTTCTTTTAAACCACCTGCCATTGTTGGAACGGTTTACTTTCGAAAATTAGTTTATTCAAGTCGACAGTCAACAGTCGACAGTCCACTGATGACTGTCGACTGTCGACTTTTTAGTTGGCTTTGTATTGTGCGCTGAGGTCGGCAGCAAGGCCTTTCATTTTGGCCAGGCTTGCGTCTTCCAGTTTGCCGTTGCGGAACTCTTCCAGAATTTCGGGCATTTCCTGCTCCATTTTCATCAGGAAGATTTCTTCGAATTCGCGTACACGGTCGAGGGGCACATCGCGCAGCAGGTTGTTGGTACCCAGATAGATGATGGCCACCTGTTTTTCAACCGATACGGGGCTGTTCTGAGGCTGCTTGAGGATTTCCACGTTGCGGGCGCCTTTGGCAAGAACGCCTTGTGTTGCGGCGTCGAGGTCGGAACCAAATTTGGAAAATGCTTCAAGTTCGCGGTATTGGGCCTGGTCGAGCTTCAGTGTTCCGGATACCTTACGCATCGACTTAACCTGGGCGTTACCACCTACGCGGCTTACCGAGATGCCTACGTTGATGGCTGGACGAACGCCTGCGTTGAACAGGTTGGATTCGAGGAAGATCTGACCGTCGGTGATCGAGATCACGTTGGTTGGGATGTATGCCGATACGTCGCCGGCCTGCGTTTCGATGATGGGCAATGCCGTGAGCGAACCACCGCCTTTGATTTTGCCGGCTTTCACCAGACTTGCGGGCAGGTCGTTCATTTGATTGGCGATCT
>JADLBE010000106.1 GCA_020847915.1 Saprospiraceae bacterium
ACCGGTGGGGCAACCTTCTCTACCAGGTGGAAAATGTGGCGCCCGACGGCTCGGCTGTGGCGTGGGACGGACGCTCGCGCGGCGACTACGTGTTGCCCGGCGTGTACGCCTGGATGATGGAACTCGAACTCGTGGATGATACCGTGGAGAAGTACCGTGGGGATGTGACGGTTATTCGGTAAAGCGCACGTAGAGGGGGTAACCACATTAGGCACATAAGAAAACTAAGGCACATAAGAGAAAACCTCTAATGTGCCTTAGTTTTCTTATTTGCCTAATGTGGTCACCCCCTCTTAATACCACTTTTTCCCACCAACACATCATTCCCACACTTTCAGCTCGAAACTCCCCACTTTCAGCTTTCAGCTTTCCACTTTCAGCTAAAAAAAATTTGACGCCTGTCTGACAAATGCGCAGAACGGGTACCTCTCGCGTGTTAAATTTTCACGTTAAACAAAAGTGCATATAATTGAAATTCAATAGAATAACTTTATTCAGTTAAAATTTTCTTTTCAAAACATCAGCCAAAGTGTTGATTAGTGGTAAAATGTGGTAAAAAGGTGTATGTTTGTGGCTGCAAAAGTGTCGGGATACCTCTGTCCCGCCGCAATGCGACAATAAACAGTCCCTCACGTGCAACTCATTGGTGAATATCCTGTAGCCATTGACAACAAAGGCCGTCTTCGGTTACCTACAGCGCTCCTGCGACAACTTGGCGATAAGCCGGCTGACGACGGGGGCTACGCTTTTGTGGTAAACAGGGGATTTGAAAAATGCCTCACCCTGTACCCCAAACCGGTGTGGGAAGGTATCACCGCCAAACTCAGCAAACTCAACCGTTTCAACGACCGCAACCGCATGTTTATCCGCTCGTTCTACCTCGGCGCTTCGCCGGTGGATACCGACAGTGCGGACCGCATCCTTTTGCAAAAACACCACATGGATTACGCCGGGTTGGAAGACCAGGCCATCCTTATTGCCATGGACGACCGCATTGAGATCTGGTCGCCCAACCAACACGAATCCATGCAGGCCATCGACCCCAACGACTTTGCCGACCTCGCCAACCAGGTGATGGGCGGCGGAGACGACGGTGTCGGCAGCCACGACGATACCACGCTCGACGATTTACTCACCGGGCGCCTGTAGCAACCCCACAATGACCAGCAGATGTACCATGAACCCGTATTGCTTAAAGAAAGTCTCGACATGCTCGGCCTCCGTCCGGAGGGCACGTATGTCGACGCGACTTTTGGGGGCGGTGGGCACGCACGGCACCTGCTGGCAACCCTGAGCGGCAACGGCCGCCTGTATGCTTTTGACCAGGATGAAGACGCCCGGAAAAACGCCCTGACGCCTCCTTTTGCCGGTAACCCCTGCTTCGTTTTTGTGCCCGCCAATTTCAGGCACCTCAAACGGATGCTTCGATCGGAAGGCGTGGCTACAGGATCGGTGAACGGCATTTTGGCCGACCTCGGCGTGAGCAGCTACCAGATCGATACAGCCGAACGTGGTTTCAGCTACCGTTTCGATGCACCGCTCGACATGCGTATGAACAACCGCGATGGCAATACCGCCGCCGATGTTTTGCAAAAATACAGCGCCGATGAACTTCAGCGCGTGTTCAGCGAGCTCGGTGAAGTGCGCAATGCCCGGACGCTTGCACGCGCCATTTTGCAGTTTCGCGAAACCGGACAAACCCTGCGCACCACCGGCGAACTGGTGGGGCTATGCGACAAAAACC
Source organism: Saprospiraceae bacterium (assembly GCA_020847915.1). Taxonomy (GTDB): domain Bacteria; phylum Bacteroidota; class Bacteroidia; order Chitinophagales; family Saprospiraceae; genus M3007. Next base: position 1,745 of record JADLBE010000106.1, read on the forward strand.
TGATGGGGGAGCGGTGGCGCTACCTCTCGCAGGTGTTTCAGGCACTGCGCATGGAAGTAAACGACGAGCTGGGTGCTTTGGCCGATTTCCTCAAAGATGCCCACGAAATGCTGGCCCCCGGAGGCCGACTCGTGGTGATCACCTACCATTCTTTGGAAGACCGGCTGGTGAAAAACTTCATCAAAACCGGAAACGTCGAAGGCAACGTGGTGCAGGACTTTTATGGTAACATCGATAAACCTTTTGTACTCACGGTGAAAAAACCCATTGAAGCCGGAGAAACCGAGATAAAAAACAATCCAAGGGCACGAAGCGCAAAACTTCGGGTAGCGGAAAAAGCCAAAACCTGAAAATCAAATAAAACCATGCGAATCAATCTAATAGTCACAACGCTCCTCCTCCTCTTGTTTGCAACATCCTGCCAGCAAAACACAGCCGAACAAGCTGAGGTTAAATCCATGCTGGTCAGCAGCCGGAAAGCCGACTGTGTGGGTGTCGCGCCTACCCAATGCCTTCAGGTGCGCGAAAGCGCCGACAAACCCTGGACCAATTTTTTCAGCGCCATCAAAGGTTTCGACTACCAGGAAGGCTATTTCTACGAAATCAAGGTTAAGGTCACCAAAATAGAGAACCCTCCTGCCGATGGCTCCAGCCTGGCCTATGAACTGGTGGAAACCGTAAAAAAGGAAAAAGACCCCGCGTACATGGAACTCAACTCAACGGAAACCATCGACAAATGGTTCGACAACATACAACGTGGAGAATCGGGTTACGCTTCCAAACAAAGCACCGTGACCCGTGGCGACATCACCCAAACCGTAACCACCTACACCGATGATGCCGGCGCCGTAAAGTTCATCAAAGCAGAACTGGCCGGCAAACCCATTGCTCAATTCCAGTATTACCTGGAAAACGGCAAAGTGGTGCTCCTGCGCGAATGGATCATGGCCGGTCCGCGCAACGTGGAAAACCGTTTTTATTTCAACAACGGCAACCTGATCATGGCGCTTTCCAAAACCATCCCGGGCCGTATGGCTCCCGAAGGCGTACCCTTCACCGAATACAAAAGCCCCTACGGCGACAGCGATTATCGCCTGAAATACAACGAAGTGCAACAGTCGGCGAACGATTTGATGCAAAAATAGCAGTTAGCTGTTAGCAGGCAGCGGATCCCACGCTTCGCCGGGATGACAAGACCGGTGGAGTTAAGGAACAAATCCCAAGCCTCGTCGAACTTTAAACTTTAAACTTCAAACTTTAAACTCAAGAATGTCACAGATCAAAAAACTATCAGGATACCTGAACGTGAGTCAGCGGAGCACCGAACTGGTGTTTGGCAACTTCACGTTTGTGCTTTTCCTGGGTTTTTTGGGTGTTTTGTACATAGCCAACGCACATTTTGCCGAAAAAGGCGTGCGCGACATACAACGTCTCCAAAAGGAGATTAAGGAACTCAAGTGGGAATACACATCGATCAAAAGTGAAACCATGTACAAGTCGATGCAATCGCAAATCGATCTTAGTTTGGAAAAAGAAGGACTTGACCTGGACCCTCGGGGGCCCAAAGTCATCCTGGTGGAATAATCCTGTTCAACAGTAATTACAAGCGTCCCTCTCTCATGCTGAATATTAAAAATGAAGTGCTCGTTCGGGTATACCTGGTTGCCGCAGGTGTGCTGTTCGCTGCATTTATGATATTCGGACGTTTGTACCAACTCTCCGTCGTACAGGCCGCCCGTTGGGAAGCCAAGGCCGACAGCCTTTACCTCAAGTGGGTGGATGTGTACGCCGACCGTGGCAACATCCTGGCCGACGACGGCAGCCTGCTCGCAACCTCGCTTCCATTTTTCGACGTCCATTTCGACGTCAAAGCCGAAGGCATCACCGATGAAGTGTTCAACCGCGATGTCGACAGCCTCGCCTGGCTGCTTTCTACCTACATCGACCAGCAATACACGCCCGGCGCTTACAAAGAATGGCTGGAAAACCTGCGCAGAGCCGATCCCACCACCCGCGGTATCCGATACGTGCCCATCGCGAAAAACCTCAGCTTCAAAAAAATGCTGCTGGTGAAAAGTTTTCCCTTGTTCCGGCTCGGTCGGTACAAGGGCGGACTCATTGTGGAGCAAAGATCCAAACGTGAACGTCCGTTTAAAATTCTTGCCCAACGCACCATCGGGTACGTGCGCGAAGGCGCCCTGCCGGTGGGCCTCGAAGGCGCGTACGACAACGTACTCGGCGGATCGCTCGGCAAACAACTCATGCTTCGTGTGCCCGGCGACGTGTACATACCCGTAAACGACCTCGCCGAAATTGAACCCCGATCGGGCGACGATCTGGTGACCACCCTGGACATCAACATCCAGGATGCTGCTGAAAATGCCCTCATCCGTGCCTGCGAAACCCACGACGCCGACCACGGTTGCGCCATCGTTATGGAAGTAAAAACCGGCGCCATTCGGGCCATTGCCAACATCGGCCGAACACCCGAGGGCTGGTGGGAAACCTACAACTACGCCGTGGGTGAACGTGTGGAACCCGGCTCCATGTTCAAGCTGGCCAGCTTTATGGCTTTGCTTGAAGACGGCCATATCCGCGATTTTGATAAAAAAGTGCCCGTTTACAAAGGGAAATACCGCTTTTACAACGAGGATTTGGTAGATGCCCATCCGCACGGACTCGACTCCATGACCGTACGTGAAGTGTTTGCACAGTCGTCCAACGTAGGCACCGCCACCCTCATCCACAAATACTACGGCGATAACCGTCGTGCCGCCGCATTTGTGGAAAGGTTGAAATCTTTCGGTCTCGACAAAGCCACGGAAATTGAAGTGGGCGGCGAAGAACTGCCTGTTTTGAAAAGTCCGAACGACCCGGATACCGAATGGTCGGGCACCACACTGCCCTGGATGTCCATCGGTTACGAACTGTTGATCACCCCTCTGCAACTGCTCACCTTTTACAATGCCGTTGCCAACGACGGCCGTATGATGAAGCCATACCTCGTGCAACGTGTGGACCATTACGGTGAAACGCAGCGCAGTTTTAAACCTACGGTCATCAACCGCGCCATAGCGAGCAAAAGCACCATTAAAAAAGCACAGGAACTGCTCGAATCCGTGGTGTTGGAAGGCACAGCCTCCAACATCAGGAGCAAATACGTACGCCTTGCAGGCAAAACAGGCACAGCACAGCTGAACTACCACAAGTTCACGTCGGAAAACGGCATACGTCACCAGGCCGGATTTGCAGGTTATTTCCCGGCCGACGATCCGTATTACTCCTGCATCGTGGTCATCAGCGAGCCCAAACGCGGCGGTTACCATGGCTCTGAAGCAGCAGCACCCGTATTCCGGGAAATTGCCGACAAATGTTTCGCCATCAAATCGGAATTGCAAAAACCGTTCAACTTCGGTGAAAAGCCCAGGCTGGCGGCCAACAAACTGCCGTCCTACGATGCCGGCAAACGCAGCGACCTGGAGGAAAGCATCGACTGGCTCGAATTGCCCTTGTACGGCAAAACAACCAGCGATTTTGAATGGGCCGTTTTGCGCGCCGAAAATGAAACGATTCAGGTGCTCAAACGCACCATTCCGGATAAAACCATTCCGTCGGTGATCGGAATGGGCCTTAAAGATGCCATTTACCTGCTCGAAAATCGCGGCTGCCGCGTAAGGGTACAAGGTGTGGGCAAAGTACGCCAGCAAAGCGTGGCTGCCGGAACCAAAATTACCAAAAACACCCCCATAACCCTGTATTTGAACTAAACCATGGCCAAAACATTCCACGAACTCTTCCACAACGTTACCGTGCTTCACCAGCAGGGCGACATCGACCGTGCCATGCCTTTGGGCAAGGTGCAGTTCGACTCGCGTTTGGTGCAGCCGGCCGACGTGTTTGTGGCCGTTCGGGGAACCCAGCGCGACGGGCATGAATTCATCGCCAAAGTGGTGGAACAAGGCGCCGCCGTGGTGGTGGGTGAACAGGAAAACGCAGACTGCGGCAACGCCGTGTACATCCGCGTGGCCGACAGTGCTGAAACGCTTGGACTTCTGGCCGCCAACTATTTCGATCATCCTTCGGAAAACATGGCCCTGGTGGGTGTAACCGGCACCAACGGTAAAACCACCACGGTGACGTTGTTGCACCAGCTTTTCACCGCCCTGGGTTACCGGTGCGGACTGATCGGTACGGTGGAAAACCGAATCGGCACGGACGTTTTGCCCAGTTCGCACACCACACCCGACGCCGTGAGTGTGCAGGCATTGTTGCGCCGCATGGCCGATGCAGGCTGCACCTATGTATTTATGGAAGCCAGCAGCCATGCCATCCAGCAACGGCGCATTGCGGGTGCCAAGTTTCGCGGAGCGGTATTTACCAACCTCACGCACGACCACCTCGACTACCACGGCACCTTCGCCAACTACCGCGATGCGAAAAAACGGTTGTTCGACGACCTGACGTCCGGCAGTTTCGCTTTGGTGAACGACGACGATAAAAACGGCGCATTTATGCTGCAAAATACCCGCGCCGACAAACATACCTACGCCCTTAAAACACCCGCCGATTTTAAGGCAAAAATCATCGAGACCAGTCTGATCGGCATGAACCTGCAGCTCGACGGCGAACAGGTGCACACCAGGCTCATCGGCGCATTCAATGCCGCCAACCTGACTGCCGCTTATGGGGTAGCCCGTTTGCTGGGCATCAGCAAAATGGATGCTTTGACAGCCCTCAGCAACGTACACGGCGCCGAAGGCAGGTTTGAATACATCGTTCATCCGGCCAAAACGGGCAGCATCGGCATCGTTGATTACGCCCATACGCCCGATGCTCTGGAGAAGGTGATCGACACCATCCGGCAACTCAAAAAACCGGCGTCGAAACTCATCACCGTGGTGGGTTGCGGCGGCGACCGCGACAAAACCAAACGCCCCGTGATGGCCCGTGTGGCCGCCCGTGGCAGCGAACAGTTGATTCTCACCAGCGACAATCCGCGAAGCGAGGACCCGGCAGCCATCCTGCGCGACATGCAGGAAGGACTGGCCCCGGAAGACGAAAACAAAACCCTGGTCATCCAGGACCGCGAACAGGCCATCAAAACGGCCTGCCAGTTGCTAGGCAACGGCGATGTGGTGCTGGTGGCCGGAAAAGGACATGAAAAGTACCAGGAAATTAACGGGGTAAAACACCCGTTCGACGATAAAGCCGTGCTTGAAAAAGTGTTCGGTAAGACATAATAGTGGAGGGACTATTATTTTGAACAGCTCGTTGCGGGGGCGTCGTAAGGACGCCCCGCAACAACTTTTCCGCCGTTTCCCCTTTAAAACGGCTTAAAAACAACGAAAACAACAAGCAGACGAAAAAGCCGGATTATGCCGGCCAACCGTTCAAATTGCCGATATGCTGTACCATTTGTTTGATTATTTGCAAAAGCATTACGACCTGCCGGGCGCTGGACTGTTTCAGTTCATCTCCTTCCGTGCAGGCGTAGCCATGCTGCTTTCGCTGCTGATCTCGCTGGTCATCGGCAAATACATCATTCGATGGTTGCAACGCCTGCAGATCGGCGAAACAGTGCGTGACCTCGGTTTGCAGGGCCAAAACCTCAAAGCCGGTACACCCACCATGGGCGGTATCATCATCATCGCTGCCACCATCATTCCTTGCCTGCTTTTGGCGCGGCTCGACAATGTGTACATCCTGCTCATGCTGTTCAGCACGATCTGGATGGCGGCCATCGGTTTTGTTGACGACTACATCAAGGTTTTTAAAAAAGATAAAAAAGGCCTCAAAGGCATTTTTAAAATTTTGGGCCAGGTGGGTCTCGGACTCATCGTGGGCATTACCATGCTTGTCAACGACGAAATGGTGGTGCGTATGGATCCCGAAACTGCGGCCAAAAACAAATACGAGGTCATCAATTCGGTGTTTGTTGCCGACCGTGCTACCGGCGAACAAAATGCTTTTAAAGAGCTTGTACACGTAAAGGCGCCCATCACCAACGTGCCGTTTTTTAAAAACAACGAACTCGATTATTCCCGGGTTTTGTGGTTTTTGGGCGACAATGCCGCCGATTTGGTGTGGATCGTTTTTATCATCATGACCATTCTGGTGATCACCGCCGTGAGCAACGGCGCCAACCTAACGGACGGCCTCGACGGTTTGGCAACAGGTGTTTCAGCCATTGTGATCCTGACGCTTGGCGTGCTTACCTACCTGAGCGGAAACTCCGTAGCAGCCGATTTTTTGAAAATTCTGTACATCCCCTACAGCGCCGAGCTGGTGATTTACACCGCCTGTCTGCTGGGTGGGTGCATCGGCTTTTTGTGGTACAACGTTTTCCCCGCCCGTGTTTTTATGGGCGATACCGGAAGTCTGACCCTTGGTGGCATCATCGCCGCTTTGGCCATCCTCATCCGCAAAGAATTGCTCATACCCATCCTCTGCGGTGTTTTCCTCGTTGAAAACCTGTCGGTCATCATACAGGTGTATTATTTCAAACGCACCAAAAAGAAATACGGCGAAGGTCGAAGGATTTTCCGAATGGCGCCGCTGCACCACCATTTTCAAAAAGAAGGCTACCACGAAGTCACCATTTCCGTGCGCTTCTGGATCATTCAAATTTTACTCGCAGTTTTTACCATCATCACACTGAAAATCCGATGAAAAAAATCGTCATCCTCGGCTCCGGTGAATCCGGTACAGGTGCGGCCCTTTTGGCCAAACGCCTTGGGTACGACGTATTGGTGTCGGATCAGGGACCCATCAAAGATATTTTCAAACACGAACTCGACGCTTCAGGCATCGTATGGGAAGAAAACGGCCATACCCTGAAAAACCTGCTGCGCGCCCGGTTGGTCGTTAAAAGTCCGGGCATTCCGGACAACGCGCCGGTCATCCTTGCCCTCCGGGAAAAAGGCATCGAAACCATCGGTGAAATCGAGTTCGCTTACCGCCACGCCGGTCCGTGTACCATCGTAGCCATCACCGGCAGCAACGGTAAAACCACCACGACCGGACTAATTCATCACCTGCTTGTGCATGCCGGACTGCCATCGCGCATGGCCGGCAATGTGGGCAACGCTTTTGCACGTATGGTGGCCGACGACCTCGCTGCAGGCGCCAACAAAGACAAAAACCGCATTTTCGTGCTTGAAACAAGCAGTTTCCAGCTCGATGATACCGTGAAGTTCAGGCCAAACATCGCTGTTTTGCTCAACATCACCCCCGACCACCTCGACCGTTACGACTACACGATGGACAAGTATGTGGAATCCAAATTCCGCATCGCGCGCAATCAAAAACGCGGCGATTTGTTCATCACCAACGCCGACGATGCGGTCATCAAAAAATGGCTGCAGGATCATCCCGATGCTGTGCGTTGCCGCATGGACAAAGTGCGCCGTTCCGACCTGAAAAACGGATACGTACGCGTGGGCCGCGACCAAACTTTCGATGTGGCCAGCACGGCCCTGCGGGGTCCGCACAATTTTTTCAATGCCGCCTGCGCCATCCGTGTGTCGCTTCGCCTCGGCGTTTCGTCCATGCACATCGAAGAGGCATTGTTCAGCTACGCTCCACCGGAACACCGTATGGAAAAAGTAGCGGTGATCAATGGGGTGACCTGGATCAACGACAGCAAAGCAACCAACGTGGATTCGGTGTATTACGCTTTGCAGTCCATGGACACACCCACGGTGTGGATCGTGGGTGGACAGGATAAAGGAAACGATTACACACCCCTGTTGCCTTTGGTACGCAAATGTGTTAAAGCCATTGTTTGTATGGGCGTTGACAACACCAAAATTTTTCAATTTTTCAAAAAAACCAAAAAAACGATCCTTGAAACCCGGAGTGCAGATGAAGCCGTAATAGCTGCGGCTAAGCTGGCTGAAAGCGGCGATACCGTGCTTTTAAGCCCGGCGTGTGCCAGTTTCGACCTTTTTCAAAATTACGAACACCGCGGTAGAATGTTTAAAGAAGCCGTTTTAAAGCAGAAATAACAACCATGTCCTTAGCCAACAACATCGTCGCCGGATTGCGCGGCGACCGTACCATCTGGATGATCATTGCCGTGCTGAGCCTCTTCAGCATCCTGGCCGTGTATTCCGCGACGGGCTCATTGGCATGGTCGTCACGCGGTGGCAACACCACCATTTTCCTGCTTTCGCACGTGGTGAAACTGGGCCTCGGCCTGATGCTTATTTACCTGGGCCACCTCGTGCATTACCGCAAATACGCACAGATTGCGCCGTTCCTGATGCTGGTCACCATACCCCTTTTGGTGCTCACCTTGTTTTTCGGTGTGCGCATCAACCAGGCCAACCGCTGGCTCGACATCTTTGGTTTCAGCTTCCAAACCTCCGAATTTGCCAAAATCGCGCTCATCGTATACACCGCAAAAATGATGACGCGCAAACAGGAATACATCAACAGCTTCCGCGACGCGTTTTTGCCGCTGATCGTGCCGGTAATCATCACCTGTGCACTCATTGCTCCGGCAAACCTGTCCACAGCGGCCATCCTTTTTGTAACCTGCCTCACCCTCATGTTTATCGGCCGGGTGAGTCCTAAATACATTTTCCTGCTCATCCTGCTCGGGTTGGTGGCGTTCGCCTTGCTCGTATTTATCGGACAAAACAACCCCGACATGGTACGTGTGGAAACGTGGGTTTCCCGTGTAAAAGACTTCATGAGTGTAGACGGCGGGTACCAGGTGCAGCAGGCCAAAATCGCCATTGCCAAAGGCGGCGTATTTGGTGTTGGTCCGGGCAATTCCATTTCCCGGAACTTCCTGCCGTATTCGCACGCCGACTTTATTTACGCCATCATTTGTGAAGAATATGGTCTCCTTGGAGGGGCCCTCATCCTCGGTTTGTACGTGCTTTTGTTTTTCCGCACAGTTACACTTGTTACCAAAAGCCCCAAGGCTTTTGGCACTTTTCTGGCCATCGGCCTTAGCCTGCTGCTTACCGTGCAGGCCCTGGCCAACATAGCCGTATCCGTAAACCTCGTGCCGGCAACAGGGGTAACCCTGCCCCTCATTTCCATGGGTGGTACGAGTTTGTTTTTTACCTGCTTGTCCCTCGGAATGATCCTTTCGGTGAGCAAGTACATTGAAAAGATTGAATAGTGGTCAGTAAAGTCGACAGTCAACAGTCGACAGTCTTACAAAACCACTGAGCAGGACTGTCGACTGTCGACTTTACTGACCACTGACCACTGACCACTGACCACTGAAAACTGACCACTGACCACTGAACACTGAAAACTGACCACTGACCACTGAACACTGACAACTCATGAACACACTCAAAATTCTCATCACAGGCGGCGGAACGGGCGGACACGTCTTCCCGGCCATTGCTATTGCCGATGCCATCAAAAGCATCCGGCCTGATGCTGAATTTTTGTTTGTTGGCGCAGAGGGCAAAATGGAAATGGAGCGTGTGCCAAAAGCAGGTTATGCCATTGAAGGATTAAAAATCGCCGGTTTTCAGCGACAGATGACCATTGGCAATGCTTTGAAAAACCTGACAGTGCCCTACAAAGTGCTCAGCAGTTTGCTCAAAGCACGCAGGATCATCCGCCGTTTCCAACCCAATGTGGTGGTGGGTACAGGAGGCTATGCTTCCGGGCCCGTGATGCGTGCAGCCCAGCAAATGGGTATTCCAACGGTCATCCAGGAGCAAAACTCCTATGCCGGGGTAACGAACAAAATCCTTGGAAAACGTGCCGCCGCCATTTGTGTGGCGTACGACAACATGGATGTGTTTTTTCCTGCCGGCAAAATTGTGTTTACCGGAAATCCGGTGCGTAAAGACATTTTGCATCTGGAAGGCAAACGACCGGAAGCCATGGCACATTACGGACTCGATCCTGCCAAAAAAACCATTGCCGTCATCGGTGGGAGTTTGGGCGCCCGTTCGCTTAACGAAGCCATACGCGACAATACAGCGGTATTTAATGCCAATCCGAACATCCAGGTCTTGTGGCAGTGCGGCAAGTTTTACGAACTGGAGTATGCCCATTGCGATACGGCACAACTGAAACAGGTGCACATGTCGGCCTTCATCGACCGTATGGACCTGTTGTACGCCGCCGCCGATGTCATTATTTCACGTGCAGGAGCACTGAGTATCAGCGAACTGTGCCTGGTGGGCAAACCGGTTGTTTTGGTGCCATCACCCAACGTCGCCGAAGATCACCAAACCAAAAACGCCATCGCGCTTGTGGAAAATGGCGCCGCAAGGCTCGTACGCGATGGCGATGCAACGGAAAAAATGCTGGAAGACGCCCTGCTTATTCTCAGCAACGATGCCCTGGCTTTTGGTCTGGGCGAAAGTATACGGCAACTCGGCAGACCAAACGCCGCCGGGGCCATTGCCAACGAAGTATTAAAACACATCAAAACTCAAGAAGACAAAAAACGTGGAGCTTAAAAACATTCATACCATCTATTTCATCGGCATCGGCGGCATCGGCATGTCGGCCCTGGCACGCTACTTCAAGCGGCAGGGAGCGGACGTGTTTGGCTACGACCGTACGGCAAGCGCCCTCACAAGCGCTTTGCAGGATGAAGGTATGTTTGTGCATTACGACGACAATCCGGCGCTGATTCCGGCCAACGTTGACCTGGCCGTGTACACACCCGCCGTGCCCGACGACCTGGCTGAATTGCGGCATTTCCGTGCAGGCTCCATTCCGCTGGTGAAAAGAGCCGAAGTGCTCGGCATCATCAGTCGCAGCAAACACAGCATCGCCGTGGGCGGAACGCATGGCAAAACGTCCACCAGCAGCATGACCGCGCACCTGTTGCGCGCCTGCGGCGTGGATGCCACGGCTTTTGTGGGTGGACTGGCACCAAACCTCGGCAACAGCAACTACGCCGAAGGTAGTTCCGACTGGGTGGTGGCAGAAGCCGACGAATACGACCGCAGCTTTTTGCATCTGCACCCCGACGTGGCGGTCATCAATGCCATCGACGCCGACCACCTCGACATTTACGGTTCGGCCGAAGCCGTGCGCGACAGCTATACGCAGTTTGCCAAACAGGTAAAACCCGGTGGCAAACTGCTGCTCAAATACGGTTTAGAACTCGCTGAAGACTTACCTGCCGTGCGTTTCGGCATCGACCACGGCGATTGCCGGGCGTCGAACCTGCGCATCGAATCGGGTTACACGGTGTTCGACCTTACACTCGACGGCGCCATGCCTGCCATGCATTTTGAAGGTTTAAAACTGCCTTTTCCGGGCAGGCACAACGTTGAAAACGCTTGTGCAGCCATCGCGGCAGCCCTGATCGGGGGCGCCGATCCGGCAAGGATTCCAGCCGCTTTGGCCGATTTTAAAGGTGTAAAAAGGCGTTTTGAATACATTTTGAGGAACGAAAATACGGTGTACATCGACGACTACGCGCACCACCCGGCCGAACTCGAAGCCGTGATCGGTGCGGCTCGGAGCCTGTACCCCGGAAAAACACTGAGCGCCGTTTTCCAGCCGCACCTCTACAGCCGCACCCGCGATTTCGCAGAAGGCTTTGCCGAAGCCCTCGACAAAGTGGATGTGCTTTATCTGCTCGACATCTATCCCGCACGTGAACTGCCCATCGAGGGCATCAACGTGTATACCATAACCAACACCATGCACAAGGCGAAAGTGCATTATTGTTCCATGGACAATGTGGTGGACCTTATTCGCCAGGAAAAACCACACCTGCTGCTCAGCCTTGGCGCCGGCAGCATCGACACCCTTGTTGAACCCATTAAAAACGCTTTGGAGCACCGAGACTAAAAACATGCGATTGCCTTTTCAAACATTGAACCGCCTGCGTTACGACCGCATCATTTGGGTCCTTTTCCTGCTGATTACGGTAGGGATCCTGCTGTCGTCGGTCACGCGCAAAAAAAACAGCTTCGCCGATGGGGTGGAGGTGAAGGTGGTTCCTTTGGAAGGGGGTGAAAAACTCATCAGCGAATACGACGTGCGGCAGGGATTGCTTTCCGCATTTGGCAATACGCTTGAAGGCACGGAGCTCCGGTACCTGGATGTGGAACGTATGGAAAGGGTTTTGGAAGAAGATCCTTTTGTGCGCGATGCAGAAACGTACGTGGATCAGCACAACATCCTGCACATGGAAGTAGAGCAACGCGAACCGTTGTTGCGTGTGCTCGACAGCAAAGGCGGCAACTATTACCTCGATCCGGAAGGCAAAAAAATGCCGCCGTCGAAAAATTTTGCAGCGCGGGTTTTGGTGGCAACCGGCAATATTGCGGCGTACTCATCTACGTTCCGTGAGAAAAAACGCAGCAGTCTGAACGACGTATTTCAGGTGGCCCAAAAACTGGCCGAAGACGATTTTTTCAGCGTTTTCGTGCAACAAATACACGTCAATCCCGACGGACAAATCATTCTGGTGCCCCTGGTGGGCGACCAGAAAATCATCCTCGGCGACAGTAAAAAATTGGACGAAAAGCTCGAAAGGCTAAAAATATTCTACCGGGAAGGCATGCCTTACGCCGGTTGGCAAACGTACCAAAGCATCAACCTGAGTTTTGCAGACCAGGTTGTGTGTAAAAAATGAACAGGACTTGTCCCGAGCACAGCGAGGGAGCCGGATGTACACGAAAAAGTGACTTGAATTTGGAGGAATAAAAGGTGTTTAAGTGAAATACACTTTTTGATGGTTTCAAACTTTTTAAAACAAATATTTTTAAAAAATTTGAAATAAAAAGTTTTAAAAATACTTTTGTTGCAGGAATGGGTTTCGCCGGCGACAGGAGGCAACACAAACTGAAACTCAAAACCAATAATCAAAAAATCATGATGACCGAATTAGTCCCGCAACCTCATGACGTGGTCGTCGCCCTTGACATCGGCACGACGAAGATTTGCTGCCTTGCCGGCAGGAAAAACGCGCATGGAAAATTAGACATCCTTGGCGTGGGCAAGGTTGAAAGCGCCGGCGTACTCCGCGGTGTGGTGAGCAACATCGAAAAAACGGTGAATGCCATCCGCGAAGCCGTACAACTTGCTGAAAGGCAGGCGCAGATGACCTTCCGCCAGGTACACGTCGGCATTGCAGGCCAGCACATCAAAAGCCTGCAACACCGCGGCATCCTCACCCGCGACAGCGATCACACGGAGATCGCCAAACGCGACATTGACCGCATTGTGAATGACATGTTCAAACTCGTTCTCCCACCGGGCGACAAGATCATTCACGTGTTTCCGCAGGAATTTACCGTCGACAGCGAACAAGGCATCACCGACCCCATCGGTATGTGCGGCGTTCGCCTCGAGGCCAATTTCCACATCATTACCGGCCAGATTACGGCCATCAACAACATTTACCGCTGCATCGAAAAAGCCGGACTTTCCGTAGCCGAGCTTACCCTCGAGCCCATCGCCAGCTCCGACGCCGTACTTTCCGATGAGGAAAAACAGGCAGGTGTAGCCCTGGTCGACATCGGCGGCGGTACCACCGACATCACGATTTTTTACGAAGGTATCATCCGCCACACTGCGGTGATTCCCTTCGGTGGCAACGTGATAACTTCCGACATCAAGGAAGGCTGCACCGTGATGCAGCCGCAGGCTGAAAAACTGAAGGTAAAATTCGGCTCAGCCCTGTCCAACGAAGTGTTCGACAACCGCATCATCACCATCCCCGGTTTGAAAGGCCGGGATCACAAAGAGATCAGTGAAAAGAACCTCTCCCGCATCATCCAGGCGCGTATGGAGGAAATTTTCGACTACGTACTTTGGGAAATCAGGCGGAGCGGCTACGAGCGCAAGCTCATCGGCGGCATCGTGCTCACCGGCGGCGGTTCGCTGCTGCAGCATGCCGACAAACTCGCCGAACTGCACACCGGCATGACCTGCCGAATCGGTATCCCCGTGGAACAACTTGCCCACGGTTACCACCAAAACGTTTCGAGCCCGATTTACAGCACAGGCATCGGTTTGTTGTTGCGCGGTTTGATCGATGTGGAGGCCGGTCGCGTTATGTCCGAACCCGAAGTGCCACAGGCCATCAGCGACGCCAAAAAAGAACCCTCCAACGCAGAAGAGAAGTCGGGCACCTGGTTCGACAGTGTTTTCCGCAAAACGAAGGAATGGTTCGAGGCCGACCCTGAAGTGGACCTGGAAAAAAACCGATAACTCTTAAAACTCAAAAGATATGCTGTTCGATCTTCCGAAGGACGAGCCTTCAATCATCAAAATCATCGGCGTGGGCGGTGGCGGCAGCAATGCCGTAACGCACATGTACAAACAGGGCATCGTGGGCGTGGATTACGCCATTTGCAACACCGATGCCCAGGCCATGCAACTTTCACCGGTACCCAACCGCATTTCCCTCGGCCAAAGCCTTACCGAAGGGCGCGGCGCAGGCAGCAAGCCCTCCGTGGGCAAACAAGCCTGTATGGAAAGCCTCGACGACATCAAACGTTTCCTGGAAACGGGTACCAAAATGGCCTTCATCACAGCAGGCATGGGCGGCGGCACCGGTACCGGCGCAGCACCCATCATCGCCAAAACAGCCCAGGAACTGGGCATTCTTACCGTCGGCATCGTAACGCTGCCCTTCACCTTTGAAGGCCGCACCCGTGTGAGCAACGGCATGGAAGGCCTTGAGGAACTGCGCAAAAACGTGGATTGCCTCGTGGTCATCAGCAACGACAAACTGCGCCAGATCCACGGCAACCTGTCCATCTCGGCTGCCTTCAGCCAGGCCGACAACATCCTCTGTACCGCCGCCAAAGGCATCGCCGAAATCATCACGGTGCCGGGCTACGTAAACGTGGATTTCGAAGACGTCAACACCGTTATGCGGGATTCGGGTGTGGCCATCATGGGCACTTCCGCTGTGGAAGGCGAAAGCCGTGCACGCCGCGCCGTCGACGAAGCGCTCAACTCACCGTTGCTGGAGGAAAACAACATCCGCGGCGCCAAAAACATCCTGGTGAACATCACTTCGGGTGTACGCGAGGCTACGATGGATGAAATTTTCGAAATCACCGAATTCATCCAGGAAGAAGCCGGCAACGAAACCAACCTCATCTGGGGCAACTGTTTCGACGAACGTCTGGGCGAAAAAATCGCCGTGACCATCATCGCCACCGGTTTTGAAGCCCACGAACGCCGCAACGGCGCCATCGGCATCCGCGCAGCCGCCAATCCGAACGAAAGGCAGGTGATCCACCTGGATGAAGATGTAAAAAAGTCCCAGCCTTCTCTTTATACAATAACTTCTGAAGAAGAATACCGCCCGGTAGAAGAGAAGGCCGCCAACAGCATCGAGTTTGAGCTCGACAACATCCGGGAAACGGTTGAACAACTGCGCCGTACAAAACATACGTTGCCTGAGGATCCCTTCATGCGCAACAATGCGGCCAATGCTGAGGAACTTACGCCGGAAGAACGCCGCCGCCGCTTCGAAGAAGCCCAGCGCCGCCGGGAAGAAGCCCGCAACCGTCCGATCAATGTGGTAAAACTTAACTCACCACAAACCATTATTGACCTCGAAAGCCAACCAGCGTACCTGCGTAAAAACATCAACCTCGACGACGTTCCCGAAGCCAGCGAGCCTGGCATGTCGGCATGGACCGTATCCATTGAAGACGATCAGACAGAAATCCGCTTCGGCGGCAACAGTTTTTTGCACGACAACGTAGATTAATTTTTCCGGCTTTCGGGCACAACGGTGGCCGGAACACAAACTAATTCGGTATTCTGTTACTACTTACACCAAGTAGCAGCGGCTCGGCGCGTGGGAACGCCGGGCCGCTTTTTTTTGTGGAGCGTGAGCTTTAGCTCGCCGTTTGCGCGAAGCGCACAAACATTGGCTTATGATCAATTAGGCTTATACACAAGAGAGCTTTAGCTCGCCGTTTGCGCGAAGCGCCTAAACCGTATTTTTACAAACATCGAAACAACCCCTTGGCGGGCTGAAGCCCGCGCTCCATGTCATTTTCTCAACACCGTTGTTCCTTTTCCAACTTCCACTTCTTCCCAATTTCGCATCATGAGAAGGTGTTTCCCGTCTTTTTTGGTGTGAAAAACCAACAAACCATTGCCGGTGTACACCACATGACCGGACTCGGAAGTGTACATGTGCGCACCTGCGCGCCTTAACAATTCGCGCCAAACAGGGGCACTGATCACAGGCACGGAAAGAAACCAATCGCCTCCGGTTCCTTTGGGATCAGGTTTGTAGGCCAGGGCCGAAAGTCCGTCCTGGTCGAACCAGGCCAGCGACTGGGCAACCGGGTCGTCAACGGCGAAAAGGGGTGAAGTATATCCCCAAAGTCGCGCAACGGCCGTGTCTCCAAGATGCTCGTCGTAATGCATCCTGGATGAGTGCCATTCGGTGAGTGGACGCAGTTTAAAGCCACATGCCTGTTCGGTTAAAACGATGTCTGCCGTGTCGCCGTTGCAATAGCCCGGCGCATAAACCCAAAACAGATGCCTGCCTTTGCCGGCGGCATGCGAACGGATGTACCGCAGTTCCACGGTATCCAACAAAAAAGTATTGGCAAAAATGACGGCCTGGTAAGGCGTCATGTCCACCAGCATCAGGTCGTCGAGGTAAACCGCGTCGTATGCGGCTCCGGTGTATTGCAATGCTAATATGGTGTGGTCAACGGCTTGCAGCGACACGGAATCGACGTTTTTAAAGGTGCTGCGTGTATGGTAGTACACTTCGGTGTCGAACACCACAAGGACGTCGGCGGTGCTTTGGAAAGGTTGCTGTAACAGGCTGTCGTACAACTGTTTGGCTTCCCGAATGGCGGCGTGACTGAGTGGGTCGTCCCAATAACCCGTTTTGCCGTGTTGACCCGACCATTGGTGATCTTTGCGCAAATCCAAACCCGCACCACCGAAATCGTAAAGCCACATGCCTATGCCTTGCGTGAGGGCGAAACCGAGGTTGCGGCGCAGCATGGCGGCGTTGTCAGACTGGGTGACGGCGTTGTTTCTGCGGTTGTCCCAGTTGCCGCCCAGGTACTCAAAATTGCGTTTGGGCTGCTGGTCCATTTCGTCGAACCAAAGTTTGCCGTGCAGACGTACGGAGTGCAACAAAGCCCTCGACCGGTAAGGTTCACCCATTTCCAAACCTGCCTGGGGTTCGTAGGCTTGCGGACCGGCGAGGAAATCGATCCACGGAGAACCCAGCAGTTGCATGGGTTCGAGGTGGCCGCCGGCTGCCTGCCGGTTGAACACGGAGAAAAAGTACCCGTAAAATGCGCCCACCGCTACCGGACGGTTCCAGTTTTTTTTCACTTGTTTGGCAAAAAATTCGATGACGACGGGCACCATTTCGTGTTGGCAACGGTAGTAATCGATCACCCGCTGGTCGGCCGAAGGCAAACGAAAGTTGCCTGCTCCGGTTTGCGCACGGGCTGCACTGTCGGGCACCGTAGCGTTGTAGTAGGTAACCAGCGGATCGTTCCAGGCTTTTTTAAGTTCCTGAACCTCAGGGTATTGATTCCTCAACCACGATTGAAAATGCCGCGTCATGGCAGGTCCGGAATCGGCTTCCCATTTTAAAAATCCCCACTGGTGCCATTCGCCGTACACGCCGCCGGCCACCTGGATGCCCACCACTTGCCTGCCGGATTTGTTTTTACTCAGGTTTTTGCAAAATGCGGCCACCTGCACTCCGGCTTCGTTTTGCCAAAGCACCGAGGCAAGGCTTACACGTATAGGTGCGCGCGGATCAGCCTCCATACGGCGAAAAAAACTGCCGGTGAGGTCTGGATGGGGAACTGTTTTCCCATAAGCCACGGTTTCTTCAGGGTGTTTTTTCAACCACCATTCGGGCGCGTCCACGTGCAGACGTAGGAAAACCATGGCTTCGGGGGCAACTTCGAGTAGACCGTTGATTTGCCGTTCGGCGAGGGTGAGGTCGAGATCGCCGGAGGGTAACCACAGGTCTGACAGCGCCAGGTCGAGTTGGAAAAGCCGGATGCCGTCGGCATAAAACTGTCGGATGTTGTGTTGGTTGATTTCCTCCCAGCTCCAGCGGCCGCCGGGCGCGTCGCTCAGGGCATACATGAGTGGTGTTTGAGGTTTGCCGTTGACGAACAGGGTGGGCCGGTCGAGGTGGTTTTTGACTTCGGAGTTCCAGGTGCGCTGGGCATTCGAAGTCTGGGTTAGTACAACAAGGCAAAGGAGCAGGAGGTGTCGCATGGTACTAAGGTACGGGATACGGTGATTTTTGGGTGTTTCATTGACAAAACGGTTAAAGTTTCAATCGAATTGCATACATTAGCTGCATCTCTTTACCCGCTTCAGATGACCTCATGAAAAATACCTTAATCCTGTTTTTACTCCTGGCTTCGTTTCCCTTGTTTTCCCAAACGCGTATTTACGTTTCAGCAAACGCCGGTGGGGCCAATACGGGTGTTTCCTGGGCAGATGCTTACACCAACCTGCAAACGGCCCTTCAACTTGCCCAGGCAGGCGATTCGGTGTGGGTGGCAGAAGGCACTTACTTTCCCACCGATTCCACCGACCGTGCCATTGCCTTTGAACCGAAAAGCGGCGTTAGGCTTTACGGTGGTTTTGCAGGCACCGAAATGGATCTGTCCGAGCGCGATTGGGTTGCACATCCGACGGTTTTGAGTGGTGATATTGGGGTGAATGGTGACAGTACCGACAACGCTTACACCATCATGTATTTGGAAAACCCTGACACTGGTACGGTCGTGGACGGTTTTGTTTTTCGTTACGGAAATGCCGATAACCTGGACAATACGATTCCGTCTCTTGGGCCCCAGAAATGTGGAGGCGCTATGTACATTATGGGGCAGGATGGATGGGCGTACCCTGATGTTCAAAATTGTATTTTTGAGTACAACTATGCTCACAACAACGGTGGTGCAGTTTATGTAAACGGTTTGGGATTAGGATCTGTAGCGCCAAGGTTTTTGAATTGTACGTTTCGAGACAACAAAGCACGATTGGACGGTGGTGGTATTTACCGGTATGGCAGCAGTTGGATTGAACGTTTTCCCGATTTTGGAGATTGTATTTTTGTAGGGAATCATGCTCAACGTCGTGGCGGCGGCATGTATGTATTGGATCGGGAAAGAACAGATACCATCAACTGGTTGAATTGTTTGTTTGAAAAAAACTCAGCCAACTTACAAGGCGGGGCAAAGTACATAAATTTAGGACGATTTGAGGGCAGTTTGGTTACGATCCATGATTGTGTTTATGATGCTAATCATGCGCGTGAAAGTCCCATGTTGCATTTAGAATCAAACAATTTTCAGAATACCAAATTAATAGATATATATGAATGTGAAGCATATGATAATTATTCAGATCTTTATGCTTTAATGCATGTAACTACTAATTCAACAAGTGAATCCAATATAAAATTATCAAATTCACATTTTTATGATAATAAGGCAGGACGATTGATTTACATTGAATCTTCGGCGACAGGAGCAATAACTACAATTTCAGACTGTACTTTGGATTGTGATACCTTTTTTGGAATTGTGCTCAATATTTTTGGCAATAATCCTTACATATACCGTAATATTATTTCTGGTATTGGTTTTTTAATAACAATTCATGATTGGAGTATTGATACTTTAGGTGCTCAATTTATTAAAAATCATGTAACTGGGAGTAGTGTAAGCAATGTATTTCATGTGCGAAATGCTTTTAAATGTATTTCAAATTTTATAAATTGCGGAAATGCAAATTTGTTTTATGTCGAGGACCCTTCTGAAATCTATTTTTATGGAAACACAGTAGTTTGTGGTCAACTTTTTGAATCGATTACTACTTCAGATGTTATCAGCATTGATTTAAAAAATGATATTTTTATACGGGAGACTAGCGCTTCCAATTATTTATTGAATTATGCAACTGCTCTAAATTATGATTTACAATCAATCGAAAACTGTTATTTAGATGTAGACTATTGTACAATTCCAACATTATCTTGCGGTTCGGGTATACAAACTGTCATTGACCCCCTCTTCGTCGATCCCTCCAATGGAGACTTCCGCCTGCAACCCTGCTCTCCCCTGCGCGATGCGGGTTCCAACAATGCCGTTCCTGCAGACTTGCTTACCGATCTCGACGGCCGGCCACGCATTCTTGGTGGTACGGTGGATATGGGCGCTTACGAAATACCCGACTTCGCACCGGCTGCCGATCCCATTGCCACAGGCACCTGTTTCGGTACATCCAACGGCGCTGTAACTTTTGAAACGGAAGGCGGCTGCGAACCGTTTGTCTACCTCTGGCAACCCGGCGGCGGCACTTCGACGTCAGGACTTGCAGCCGGGGACTACACGTTCACCGTAACCGACGCTGACGGCCGCAGTTTTTCCGATACCGTCACGGTGCCTGAACTTCCCGGTCCCGAGATTCGAGCCGACAGCATTCCCATTTCTTGTTTCGGCGAAGCCGATGCCTCCCTGGCCGTTGCGCCTTTTACCGGCGTAGAGCCGTTTACTTTTTTGTGGACGGGCGGCATCACCGATTCCATTCTGACGCCTGTTGGTGCGGGCATGTGGACCGTCACTGCCACCGATGCCCTGGGTTGTTCCGTCACGTACACGTACCACATCAGCGCACCCGACAGCCTGCAGTTCGCCGCCACGGTGCAAAATGCTACAGGTCCTGCGGAAGCCGACGGAAGCATTGCTATCTCCGGGATAATGGGAGGTACGGGACCGTACAGTTACCTGTGGTCGCCCGGTGGTGGCACAGGTAATACGCTCAGCAACGTGGCGCCTGGGTTGTACTCGGTTATCGTGACCGATGTGCGAGGATGCCAGTCCGAATGGACTTACGAGGTTTCTTTTACCATTGGAACTGCAAATCCGGGACGTGGCGTGACTTTCAGTTTATACCCCAATCCGACAACAGATGGCGTGTGGATCGACCTAACGGCTGCTTCCGGCGAGGCTTATTTCTTTGAAATGTACGATGCCCAGGGCCGTCGTGTGGTACAGCGTGGTGCCATGCCGGGCGTGCAACGCATTCCCCTGGACCAGCTGAAGGCAGGTTCGTATGTTGCCGTGGTAAAAAACGAACATGGTTTGCTTTTAGCCACTGAAAATTTGGTGGTGCGTTGATGCCCTGTCACCATTTTAATTATTAAAAAATGATCCTGAATACCCGTCGTTGTTTCCTGTTGTGTGTTATTTTCTCTTTTGTATGCTTCTTGCGTGCGCAAACGGGCACAGTGCACATGGTTTTGGGTGAAAAAGCCCCCCTTGCAAACGTGGGGATTGAGCTGCGGCACCCCGGGAAAGACGCCTGTAAGGCAACACACAAAAATCCCGACACGGTGTACAGCGGCGGCGATGGCATATACCGTTTCTCCGCTTGTCCGGAAAACCGGCCTTTCATCCTGCGTACTTTGCCCCCAGCTGTGTCCGATTGGGCAATGGGAATTGACGTTTACGACATGTTGTGCATACAACGCCACATCCATTCCATCACGCCATTGGAAAATCCTTACGCCATCCTGGCCGCCGATGTGAATGACAATCAATCGGTTACAACGACCGATGTGGCCGAACTGAACAAAATTCTCCTTGGAAATGATGATGCTGTTTCGCGCAATACACCTTGGCAGGTTTTTCCCCAAAAATACGTCTTTAAGGACAAGTTCGGGTTGTCCGATAGGATTCCCGACACCCTTATGACGCCCGGCGACGCCGACTTTGTGTCCATCAAAAAAGGCGACGTGGACGGCTCGGCCCACCGCTCTTTTGCGACGGTCGAAAAACGTTCGGTAACAACGTTTTCATGGTACACGCCGGCCGTAAAGGCAGGCGAGGTGGTTACATTTCCAGTAATCTACTCAGGTTATCAGCCGATCGAAGCCTACCAATGCGGTTTGCGGTTTGATACCCGTTTGCTGATGTGGGTGGGCGTGTCGCAGGGCGATCTTGAAGGCATGAGTGAAACGTTTTTTGGACTCAAACGTTTGCTCCAGGGCGAAATCCGTACCACCTGGCTAACCGACCTCACCGAAACGGAGCCTGGCCTGAAACCGGACACAAAGTTGTTTTTTCTTTCATTTAAAGTCCTGCAAGACATCCCGGAAAACGCCTTGCTGCTTTGGTTCGACGACAACATCATCCGCAACGTAGCTTTTGACGCTTCAAACAACGAACAGCGCATCTCGTATACGCCTGCAATGGTGCCTGCGCCAATCACTTCCACTTTGGTAAGGGCAAATTGTACCCTGGATAATGATATGGGCGATGTACGTTTTCAGATTGATTCGCAGGAAGCCTTGTCCGTCCGCATCGCTTTGTTTTCGGCCTTCGGCCAAATGTTGTGGATGCAAACGGCGCCGCTCGAAAAAGGCTCGCAAAACATCGTGTCCCCGGTTTTGGCCGACAAGCCTTCCGGCATTTATCTGTGGAAAGTGTGGTATCCAGGTCTGGTGATGCAGGAGGGCAGGTTGGTGAAAATTTAAATGCTTTGCGTCAGGGAACGTTTGGTGGCGTGCACCTGTTTTTCGCAATAAATTTGTGCACCCATTGACCAGTAATACGATTTAAAAACATTGCTGCCCTATTTATGGAAAACGCCACCCAACTCGCCAACCGTTTCCGGGAAGTTATTCTGAACGGCAAATGGATCGCCAATACCAATTTTAAGGATCAACTTTCCGGCGTAACGCTGGAACAGGCAATCCATAAAACCGGCTCTCTTAATACCATTGCTGCCCTGACTTTCCACATCAATTATTACATCGCCGGCATCCTGAACGTGTTTGAAGGCGGTGACCTTGAAATCCGGGATACATACAGTTTCGACATGCCTCCCCTGAATTCGGATGCAGGTTGGGAAGATATGAAGGAAACGTTGTTTGCGAATGCAGAAAAGTTCGCACAACATGTTGCACGCTTAACGGACGAACAACTCGATGCCATTTTTGTCAAGGAAGCTTACGGTACCTTCCGCCGCAACATCGAAGCCATGATTGAACACAGCTATTACCATTTGGGGCAGATTTCACTGCTTCGAAAGCTGATTTCCTAACATGCAACTTGCTTTTACCGTAAAAAATCCGCGTTTATCCGCGTTCGCAAGATCCGCGTTATCCGCGTTCCAATAAGGATGCCGGGAGAAGCGCGGACGGCGCGGATTTTTATTCGTCAAAAAATTGTGACATCCCCAATTCCCAGACCTGCCTTATCCTTGCGCCGCTAAAACCACCCTTATGCGCAAACGATGTTTGGCCGGCATGGCCTTATGTTTTGTTTTTCAGAATCTTATTTCGCAAACCGACACCACCGGTCAGATTCCTGAACTAACCATCCGTGAAAACCGTCTCGAAATTCCCTTTTCCCAACAAAGCAGAACCATACAGGTTTTGAACCGCCAACAACTCGACGCCATGCCCGTGCACACCGTAGCGGAGGCCTTGCAGCAACTGGCAGGTGTGGATGTGCGGCAACGCGGACCGTTCGGCGTCCAGGCCGACATCCACGTGCGCGGCGGCAGTTTCGACCAGGTGCTCGTGCTCATCAACGGCGTACGATTGAGCGATCCTCAAACGGGCCACCACGTGATGAATTTGCCTGTGGACTGGTCGGCCATCGAACGTATCGAAGTTTTGAAAGGTCCTGGCGCCCGCATTTACGGCCAAAATGCCTTTGCCTGTGCGGTAAACATCGTGACCAAATCGCCTGGTAAGCCTGCGCTTGAAATCGGCGTTTCGGCTGGTGATTTTGGGTATTTTCAGGGACAACTGTACGCCGCAGCAGCCACCGGAGGCGTAACACACCAGTTGAGCGCTTCAACCGATGTGTCGGACGGCTACCGTTACAACACCGATTTTAACATTTGGAAAGGCTGGTACCAGGCACAGTGGACCGATGGCGGCGGGGGCGACTGGCGTCTGGGCGCGGGTATCGTGGACCAAAAATTCGGAGCGAACGGTTTTTACGGCAGACTGGAATTTACCGACCAGTACGAAGAAGTACAAACCAACGTGGTGAGCCTCGATTACCGCAAACAGGTGAACAACTGGTTGTTTAAACCCCGCGTGTACTGGCGCCGTAACCAGGACGAGTGGGTGTTCCGCCGCGAAGACCCCGGGTTTTTTCGCAATTTTCACCTGAGCCAGGTGGGCGGCGTGGATTTGAACGGCGTTTGGAAAAACAGTTTGGGTGAAACAGGTTTGGGCGTCAGTGCCGAATACACGGCACTTTTCAGCAGCAACCTGGGCGACCGCGAACGTATGACTTACAACGTGTTTGCAGAGCACCGTTTTTCCTTTTTGTACAACCACCTCGACGTGGTACCCGGCGTGGCCGTGAGCCATTTTACCGATTTTGGCACGTTTGTGTACCCGGGTATCGATGCGGGTTTAAGACTCAACAACCAATGGAAAATCATCGCCAACGCGGGGTACAACACGCGCATTCCCACGTTTACGGATCTGTATTACGAAGACGCCGGCAATGTGGGCAATCCGAATCTGGAGCCTGAAAAGGCGCTTTCTTTGGAAAGTGGCGTGCAGTACAACCACCGTGGATTGAACCTACAGGCAGCCGTGTTCAGCAGGGCCGGCACCAACCTCATCGATTGGGCGAAGGACAACGAAGCCGACAAATGGCAGGTGCGCAATTTTAATGATTTGGCCATGCGCGGCATCGACGTGTCGGCGAACTGGTACGTGCCGGCCATGACGGGCAAACAAAACGGGCTGCAACGCCTTACCCTGGGCTACTGCTACCTCGATGCCGATGTAAACACCGACGTGGCCTATTCGCGTTACACCCTCAACCACCTGCAACACCAGATCACAGCTTCCGCAGATGCCCGCTGGAAGTGGCTGAGCGGCAACGTACGTGCGCGCTGGGCCGACAGGGTGACAACAAACACGGAAACGAAGGATGATTATTTCGTTGTGGATGCCGGTTTGAAAGCAAACACGGGTCGTTTTACTGTTTTTGCGGAAGCAACCAACCTTTTTGACGTCACGTACGGCGACATCCGGTATTCCGAAACGGCGGTATTGACCATGCCCGGACGGTGGTTTCGGGCAGGTTTACGGTATGTTTTTGTTGGTAAATAGGGGATGGGAATCAGGTACGCACGTACGTTTTCTTCTTGGGGTCGTACCGAAATTTCAGTTTTCGGCTGAACGGCGTTTCAGGTTTGTCTTTCAGTTTTTGAATGCCTTTTTGCACGAGAATGACGTCTGGAAGTCCATTTTTTACGGGATGGAACTCGATGTCGTTGGTCTCAAATTCGGTATAAGCAGCGGGTTTTTGCTCTTTTTCCCCAAAGGATGACATGTCGAACGAACCAATGTTTTCTCCTGAAAAAGGATCAAACAAGAGCCATTTTTCATCGGTGACGCCGCTCGTGTACCACAGTTCCTGGATGCCGATGCAGGTTTTGGGCCCAAGGGTTTGCAACATAAAATTCAGTCGGCTGTATTCACCGGGCGCGCCTTCGTGCAGTTTGTAATAAATTTTGTGGTCGCTCCAGCCGCCGTCTTTTACCCGAAGCCGTGCAAAGCCGTAAACGTATTTTTCCACGGAAAACAACACCCAGGATTCCAGTTCTTCATCCACCTGCCGCATCACCATGCTGTCTACCTGCACCTGAACGCCGTCGCCCTTCAAATCCTGCGCAGCTGCAAAGGCAGGCGATGTGTTGGGCAGGATCCATTGCTTGATTTTTTTGTTGTACGAAGCGCCAAGAATATCGGCCAAAAAACCCTCCGGTTTGGGTACGGTGCCGTACGTGACTTGTGCAAATGAATAAAAGGTTTGGGATAAAAAATACAGGATTACAACAAGGCGCATCATGAATCAATCGGTTGGTGGTTAAAAGGATAATGATTGCAAAAAAACAAAAAAGTATTGAACTCCGCATGTGTAGGTTGCGGCGTGAACGCCGCCTTATTTTTTTATGCGGTGTAAACGCCGCGTTGCGTGTTTTTTGATGGGGTTGTGCAAAAAGGGGGAGTTAGCCATTATTCAATAATTGTCGCCGAATAATCTATGGATTTAGGGGCTTCAGCCCCAACCCCTCCCCAACCCATCGTCTTGTCATCCCAGCGAAGCGTGGGATCTGTTCCCTTATCCTGCATACCCTTTTTCATTTCAACAATGCTAATGATCAATAAGTTATACAATCATATTGATCTCCAAGGAATGGAACAGATCCCACGCTTCGCTGGGATGACAAGTCGCTTGGGTTTGGGGAGGAAGGGGCTGAAGCCCCCGAAACCAAAGATTATTCGGTAGTGAAAATTAAATTTAATACAACACTACCCTTTTTGCACAACCCCTGGTACATTGCGTTACCGGAGGTGCTCACGCCTTGGTGCCGGAAGTAGCAAAGGAAGATGGTGCGGTTTTAGAAATGGCTACAGATTTTGCGCAATTGACCCTTCCCGAAAGCCATGGGTGCACGTCCGGTAACGCGGCGTTCACGCCGCAACGTACCAACGGCATTTATGCCGCATCAAAAAAACGTACCAACGGCGCGTTTACGCCGATTTAAAAAAAATGCCGGCGGCATTTATGCCAATTCACCCGGTACCGCATCAAACCACGGACTTGCTTTTTCGAGTTGTGAAGCCAGCCTGATCAGCAAATCCTCCGCTCCGAATGGCGCGGTAAACATCACACCGACCGGCAGGTTTTCTTCAGGTGTGCGGAAAAGCGGCACCGACATGCTGGGCTGGCCGGTCATGTTGGCAAAGGCCGTCCAGGGAATCCAGCCGAAGATTTTTTCGGCCAGGGGGTCCACCTGGCTGCGTACGGCAGCGCTCATACCCAGGGTGTTCACCAAATCGACCAGCCGTTTTTCGGAAGCTGTATTCTGCAATGCACCTATTGCAATGGGCCGTGCAGCTACCGTCGGGGTAAGCAACAGGTCGTATTTTTCATGAAAAACAGCGGTACGGCGGGTGAGGTCGTTCCAGCGGCGTTTGGCCTCGGCATATTCGAGAGCCGAAAACCCTTTTCCAAGCAGGTGCAAAGCATAAGTATTGGGCTCTACATCGGACGGACGCACTTTTCTGCCCAAAAACGTGCTCATTACATTGATTTCAGCAGCAGTTTCAGCAGCAACTACGGTAAGGAAAGCCTTGGTTAAGTCTTCTTTTTGATAAGGTAGTGCACAGTTTTCCACCTCATGCCCCAGCAAACGCAGAATGTTTACGGCGTTGTCGATGGCATCTCTGCAAGCATCGTCGACAGGCAAGCCGAGCACGTGATCGCACGACACCCCGATGCGCAAACGTCCGGGATCGGCGCCAACTTCCTGTAGGTAAGGACGCGAAGGCGCCGCGATGACGAACGGATCGCCGGGCATGCCACCTTGCATGGCATCGAGGTAAGCGGCCGTGTCGCGTACACTGCGGCTAACGCAGCCTTCCACGATGGCGCCGCCCCAACCTTCTCCGTAACGGGGACCTATGGGTATCCTTCCACGCGATGGTTTTAGGCCAAAAATGCCACAACAGGAAGCCGGTATCCGTATGCTGCCACCGCCATCACTTGCTGTAGCCATGGGCACCACACCGGCAGCCACGGCGGCCGCGGAACCTCCGCTCGAGCCTCCCGTGGTAAAGTTGGTGTTCCAGGGATTCCGTGCTGGACCAAACAATTTGGGTTCGGTGAAAGGGGTGAGTCCGAATTCGGGTGTATTGGTTTTGCCAAAAATCACCAGACCGGCTTTTTTGATGCGCTGAACAGCATGGCTGTCTTCCGGGGAGATAAAGTTGCTGTAACCTTTCGATCCGACACGCATGTGCGTTCCGGCAAGTTCGAGACCGAGGTCTTTGATCAGAAAAGGTACGCCTGCAAAAGTTTGGAAAGCATGGTTTTCGCGGGCTGCCGACCTTCCGAAGGCATACAACGGCTCTACAACGGCGTTGATGTTCGGGTTAACGGCATCGAGGCGTGCGATGGCAATTTCGAGAAGTTCGGCGGGATTGGTTTCCCCCTGACGTATAAGCTGTGCGAGGGCGAGGGCGTCGAATTGGCGGTAATGTGAGAAATTCATTGTCTAAACCCGGATTTAAGGGATTTTGGGGATTGGGATTGGGATGGATTTGCTGGATTGGGATGGATGGGATTAGATTTTCTTTGTCCCGTGCTCTGCCGGGCTGACCATTAGATTTTTAAATGATGGATCAAATAAAGCTGTTTTTTCAAACACATCATCCCTTCTATACAATCAAATTATTTCAAGGGTAAACCCATGCCAAGCGAGGACCGAAAATCCCATCCCATCCATCCCAATCCTGCAAATCCATCCCAATCCCAATCCCCCCAATCCTAAAAATCCGGGTTAAGACAATTGTTTACATGTTGCTGATGATCTCGGTACCGAACTCGGAACATTTGAGTTTGGTGGCGCCTTTCATCAGGCGTTCGAAGTCGTACGTCACGCGTTTTTTGCGGATGCTGCGTTCGATGCCTTTAACGATGAGTTTGGCGGCTTTGTCCCAGCCCATGTATTCGAGCATCATCACGCCCGACAGGATCACCGAAGATGGGTTTACCATGTCTTTGCCGGCGTATTTGGGCGCCGTGCCGTGGGTTGCTTCAAAAATGGCGTGGCCGGTGAGGTAGTTGATGTTGGCGCCGGGAGCGATGCCGATACCACCTACCTGGGCAGCGAGTGCGTCGGAGATGTAATCGCCGTTGAGGTTGAGCGTAGCGATCATGTCGTATTCGGCCGGACGGAGCAGGATTTGCTGCAGAAAGGCGTCGGCGATGACGTCTTTTACGAGCAATTTGCCGGCGGCGATGGCTTCCGACTGAGCTTTGTTGGCGGCGTCTTCACCTTTGTCGGCCTTAATGCGGTCGTACTGGTTCCAGGTGAACACACGGTCGCCGTATTCGCGTTCGGCGAGTTCGTAGCCCCAGTCCTTAAATTTGCCCTCGGTGAACTTCATGATGTTGCCTTTGTGCACGAGGGTAAGCGATTTGCGCTTGTATTTGAACGCGTATTCGATGGCCGAGCGCACGAGGCGTTCGGTGCCTTCGCTGGATACGGGTTTGATGCCGATGGACGACGTTTTGGGGAAACGGATTTTGTTTACACCCATTTCTTCCTGGAGGAAGGTGATCATTTTTTTAGCCTCGTCGGTACCTGCGAGGTATTCGATGCCGGCGTAGATGTCTTCGGTGTTTTCACGGAAAATAACCATGTCTACCAATCCGGGTTCTTTCACCGGGCTGGGCACACCTTTGAACCAACGCACGGGGCGCAGGCAGGCGTAGAGGTCGAGCTGTTGGCGCAGGGCAACGTTGAGCGAACGAATACCGCCGCCAACGGGCGTGGTGAGTGGTCCTTTGATGGCGACTTTGAATTCGTCGATCACTTTCAGGGTCTCATCGGGGAGCCAGCTGCCTGTTTTGTTGAAAGCTTTTTCGCCGGCGAGCACTTCGCGCCAAACGATTTTGCGTTTGCCTAAGTATGCTTTTTCAACCGCAGCATCGATAACACGTACGGATGCAGCCCAGATGTCGGCGCCGGTGCCGTCTCCTTCGATGAACGGGATGATGGGGTCGCTGGGCACTTTCAGCTTGCCTTTTTTGATGGTAATTGCGGAACCTGTCATTGTAGTTGTACTTATTTGATCGTTGGAAAAAAGGGTTTTATGGAAGCGCTGCGAAGGTAGGAAGCCAAAGGCGAAAAAAAGGCCCGACCCAAGGGTAATTCTTATAAAAAAAATGAAATTTCAGCGCAAATCGGGCATTTTTTCCCCGAGCCAGGTCAGGATGGTTCGGGTGGCGCCTTTGTTTTTCAACAAATAGGCAACAACAGCGGCGGATGCTTTGGCGCGGTTTTCCGGAACGGACAAAGTTTCGAGTTGCCATTTCAACGCCGGAGCATCACGCACTACAAACGCACCGCCCGTTGTTACAAACTGCCTTGCTTCTTCAAATTTTTCATATTTCGGACCAAACAAAACGGGCAATCCCCAGGCGGCAGGTTCCAACGTATTGTGGATGCCTTTACCAAATCCGCCGCCGATCCAGGCCGCCGTGCCGTATCGGTACAAGGTGTTGAGCAACCCCACGTTGTCGATCAGCAACACCCTAGCCTTTGCCGCCGTTTCGGGTGTAGCCGCCGAATAACGCAAAACAGTACCTGGGTGGGCGAACGTCGCGATTTGTTTTTCCAGCTTTTCGAGGTGTGCCTCCGAAGGAACATGCGGCGCAATCACCAGTTTCCATCCGGCGGGTTCGTTCAAAACCGCGGGAAGGATGATGGCCTCGTCGGCCGGCCACGAACTGCCGGCGATCAACGTCCGTGATTGACCTGCAAAAGCAGCCACCACTACATTTTCTCCGGCTTGTTCGGCGAGGTCGAGCACGCGGTCCACACGCGTATCGCCGGCAACGGTCACTTCGGTAAAACCTATGTTTTTTAAAAGATCAAACGAAGCCTGGTCCTGTACAAACACATGGCTGAAACTACCCAACATACGCCGCCAGAAACCTCCCCAGGATTTAAAAAACGGCTGGGCAGGCCTGAAAAGGGCTGAAATGAGCAGGGTAGGGACGTTGCGTTTGTGAAGTTCCAAAAGGGTGTTTGCCCAAAATTCATATTTCACAAAAACAGCCACGTCGGGTTGTACCAGGTTTACAAAGGCGCGTGCATTGGTTGGCGTATCGGCAGGCAGGTAAAAGACATGGTCCGCCAGCGGGTAGTTTTTCCGTATTTCGTAGCCTGACGGCGAAAAAAAGGTGAGCACCATTTCCCAATCGGGATGTTTATCCCGGAAAACCTCTATCAATGGCCTGCCCTGTTCAAATTCGCCGAGTGATGCGGCATGAACCCAAATTCTGGACTTGTTTTTCTCCCCCAATTTTTCGGCATAACGTGTGCGCCATTGGGCGCGGCCTTCCAGCCAAAGCCGTGCTTTGGGAGAAAAAAGTGCGCCGATTCGGATCAAAGCGACATACAAAACGATGCCGGCGTTGTACAGGAGATTCAATAGTAAATTTTTTCTTGCATGCTGGTGTAAAACGGCAAAGTCCAGCCAAAACGGATACCGATGCGCAAATCGAGACGGTTTTCATCAAGTTTGCGCCGGTCGCTGAAATCCCATTCGCGGCGTGTGTTGGTAAATCCCTGGTTGAATTCAAAACCGGCATACCAGTTGATGCGGCCCTGGGCGCCCAAACTTTGGTAACCAATG
The DNA here is from genome assembly GCA_020847915.1 of Saprospiraceae bacterium. Classification (GTDB taxonomy): domain Bacteria; phylum Bacteroidota; class Bacteroidia; order Chitinophagales; family Saprospiraceae; genus M3007. The sequence continues at coordinate 32,934 of JADLBE010000106.1, forward strand.
AACTCGTTGAGTGCGAGTCCGGCGGTGAGGCGGTCGTACCCTTTGAGGTAATCGCCCGTGAGTTGGGTTACGGTGCGGGAGTCGTCCTGGACCCTTATTTTGTGTTGCAGCCATCCGGCGCCGAGCGTGACCCTCAAACCGGATCGAGTACCTTCGATGGGAAACATCCTACCCACCAAAGCGCCTGCGTAAAAGCCGCGTTCGCGCAACACCACGGATGCGACGAGACGGTCGTTGCCGATGATTTCACCTTCGGGGGTACGCAGGATGTCGAGCGGGTCTTCTTTAACCTGGCCGCCGAAAAAATAATAGGTTTCGCCACCGATGATCCAGTTGTTTTCGCCGAGGCGTTCGAGGCCCAAACCGGCAGAACCATCTGAACCAAACCGGTCGGCCATATCGCCTGCGGGTATGTGGAAGCCACCGTTGAGGTGCAGCAAAATCGCACTACCTTTGTTGCGAAAATCCGTGCCTTCCGGGTGTTCTGGAAAACGTTTTTGTGCCCGGGCATCGGTGAACATCGCCAGAAGCATCGGCAGCAAGACAAGGAAACGTACAAAATACATCATCTATTCAGTTTAGACATTGCTATGAACGGCAAAAATAACGTCTTCCAACCCATTACGACCGAACTTGTTACAAAATTGCGTTCCATGGTGGGCGACAACCATTTCAGTACGGATCCGGAGGTGCTTCGCGACCACGGGCACGATGAAACGGAGGACCTGCTTTTTATGCCCGAAGCGGTGGTTTGGCCTGGCACGGTGGCGGAGCTGAGCGCCATCATGCAGCTTTGCCATGAAGAACGAATTCCCGTCACTGTTCGCGGCGGCGGGTCCGGATTGGCGGGCGGGGCATTGCCCATCGAAGGCGGTTTGGTGCTTTCCATGAAACGTTTCGACCGCATTTTGAACATCGACGACCGCAATTTTCAGGTGACGGTGGAGCCGGGTGTGGTAACTGAAACCTTGCAAAATACCCTCCAGGAGCGCGGATTGTATTATCCGCCAGACCCGTCGAGCCGGGGCTGGAGCTTTATCGGCGGCAACATCAATACGAATGCCGGTGGCCCGAGGGCTGTAAAATACGGCGTTGTGAAAGACCATGTACTCAACCTTGAAGTGGTTTTGCCGGGCGGCGAAGTCATTTGGACCGGCGCGAATACCCTCAAAAATTCGACGGGTTACAACCTCACCCAGCTTTTGGTGGGCAGCGAAGGAACTTTGGGTGTTGTGAGTAAAATTGTTTTGAAACTGCAGCCTTTACCGACACAACAGTTGCTGATGCTGGCGCCCTTCCGTTCGGCGGAAAGTGCCTGTGCGGCAGTGGCCGCCATTTTTCAGGCGGGTGTTACGCCTTCAGCGCTCGAGTTTATGGAGCGCAGCGCCATCGAATGGGCGGTGCGGTACGTGGGTGAGTCGCCGGTACCCATTGGTGATGATGATGCGGCGCATCTGCTCATCGAGGTGGATGGGTTTCATGCCGAAAGTTTGCTCGCCGATTGTGAAACCATCTCCCGGGTTTTGGAAAATTTCGACTGTGGTGAAGTGTTTTTTGCCGACAACGACGCCCAAAAAACAGGACTTTGGAAACTGCGGCGCAACGTGGCACATGCCGTGAAAAAAAATTCCATTTACAAAGAAGAAGATACGGTGGTGCCTCGCGCTGAATTGCCTGTTTTACTAAAAACGGTGAAGGAAATAGGCGCCCGATATGGTTTCGAATCCGTTTGTTACGGCCACGCCGGCGACGGCAACCTGCACGTGAACATCCTTCGCGGCGACCTGGACGACAAAAGCTGGAACGAGGAAGTGCCCAAAGGTATTCGTGAAATATTCGCTTTGGTAAAAAATCTCGGTGGCACCCTCAGCGGCGAGCATGGGGTAGGGTACGTGCAACGACCTTACATGGACATCTTTTTTTCCGAAACGGAAATGCGGTTGAGGAGAGAAATTAAAAAGGTGTTTGATCCAAACGGTATTTTGAATCCGGGGAAGGTCATTTAAGTGCTAAGTGCGAAAAATAACCACATTAGGCACATGAGAATACTAAGGCACATTAGAGTTGATCTTCTAATGTGCCTTAGTATTCTCATGTGCCTAATGTGGTTATTTCAAAGCCACTTTTTCACCTTAAAATACGCCATCATACCGACCATAAGACAGCCCATAATGCCCAAAACGATGAAATAGCCGTTGGGTTGGCGGAGTTCGGGCATGTTGTCGAAGTTCATACCGTAGATGCCTACTATAAACGTAAGCGGGATAAAAATCGTACTGATGACCGTGAGCAGGCGCATGCTGTGGTTGAGGCGATTGGAAGCTTCGGCGTGGAAAAGCGCTTCGATGCCTGCCAGGATCTCGCGTTCGTTGTCGACACCGTCGATGAGTTGGGCGACGTGGTCCACGACGTCGCGCAGGTAGAGCCGGTTGGCGTCGTCGATGAGTTCGCTGTCGGTGCGGTAAAAACGGGTGACCGCATCGCGCAGGGGGAGCAGGCGTTGCCGGAGTTGGTTGACGACACGTTTAAGTTCAAAGATGCGGGCTTTGCTCACCGGGTTGGCGCCGTTGGTGTGCAAATTTTCTTCCAGCTGGCCGAGATGGTTTTCGATGTCGTCGAGCACGAGGTAATAGCCGTCTACGATGTTGTCGACGAGGGAGTAGGCGAGGTAGTCGGAACTTTTTTTGCGAAGCCGTCCGATGCTTTCGCTGCAACGGTTGCGAATGAAGGCGAAGGTATCGTCGGGGTCTTCCTGAAAGGAGAGTACAAATCTGTTGCCTACAAAGATGGAGACTTGTTCGGCGATGATTTCGAGGTTGTCATGGTCGAACCGGAGGTTGGGCAAGGAGAAGAACAAACCGTTTTCGTATTCGTCTAGTTTGGCGCGTTGTCCGGTGTTGAGCACATCTTCGAGTGCGAGGGGGTGTATGGTGAATTCGTGTCCGATTTTTTCGATGAGCGTGGTGTCTGTGAGTCCGCGAACATCGATCCAGCGAACGAATTCTTTGTGTTGTAGGAGAAAAGCGTCGTCGAAACCGTTGATTTCTGTGTAATCAATTTCGTTGTAAGCAATCGTGAGTACATGCGCGGGGTGAGCATCGCGGTCGCCTGTGTAGACGAGGGTTCCGGGGGGGAGGCCACGTTTGCGCAGTTTGGTTTTTTGTTTTTTCTTACCCATGTGGCAAATATAAGTTGCCTTAACGCTGAAACAAAAAAAAAGGGTTTGCGTAAAACCAAGATCAGCCTGCCGTTAAGGATGAAAGCATATTGTTACGTGCACTTTTTTGTGATTGACAAAAAATACCTTAAATTTGGTACGGTTTTTGGCTTGTTGTAATGTGTTTGTGACCTTAAAGTGTTACGTTAAGGTGCCTAAATGAATAAAATGTAACTTCCTTCAGGCATCAATTTTTCATTTAAGTGTTTGACAAACAATGCAATAAGCTTTAAAAGTAATTTTTGGTGTGTAAAATTTATTTGATTGGTTCGCAAAAATCAACGTAAACTTGCACCTTACTTTATCATCCTTTAATCCATCCCTTTGGTTGATTTTACCTGGTTTCCGGTC
>JADLBE010000107.1 GCA_020847915.1 Saprospiraceae bacterium
CGTTCAGCTACGGCGACGTGCGTGTGAACAAAAGCAATCCGACGATGAAAGACATCATCGAAATTTCGGTGGACGTAACCAACACCGGCAAGGTGGCCGGCGAAGAAGTGGTGCAGTTGTACGTGCGCGATTTGGCGGCAGACGTGGCGCGTCCGGTGAAAGAACTGAAAGGTTTTGAAAAAATAAAACTTGCTGCGGGCGAACGCAAAACCGTAACCTTTCGCCTCAATCCGGGTGTCGATTTGGCATACTGGAACCAGGATCTGAAATTCAAAGCCGATCCGGGCAAATTCAACGTGTTTGTTGGAGGCAGTTCAGACAAAGTGAAGGAAACTTCTTTTGAACTGGTGAAATAAAATCCGGTGTACCAGCATTGATCTGATGATTTTAAGGAATGGAGACGAATGAATAAAAACGCGCCGGTTTACACCGTTTTTTTAACCGTATTTCTCGACATGCTCGGTGTGGGCATCGTCATACCGGTATTGCCGGCGTTGTTTATGGGCGGTCCGGACAGCAGCATTTTGCCGCCGGAAACCACCGAGGCGCAGCGCAGCATCCTGTATGGGTACCTGACGGCGATGTATCCGATCATGCAATTTTTCGGCGCGCCGATTTTGGGTTCGCTTTCCGACCGTTTCGGACGAAAACCCATGTTGCAGATTTCGCTGGTGGGCACGTTGATTGGTTATTTGCTGTTTGGTTGGGCCATTTACACCCAAAACCTTCCTTTGTTGTTTTTCAGCCGCATGTTGCCTGGTTTTACCGGCGGCAACATCAGCATCATCATGTCGTCGTTGTCGGACATCGCCACGCCGGAGAACCGCACCCGTTATTTCGGGTTGGTGGGCATGGCGTTTGGACTGGGGTTCATCATGGGTCCGGCCCTGGGTGGTTTGCTGGCCGACAACACCCTGGTTTCGTGGTTCGACCATGCCACGCCGTTTTGGTTTACGGCGGCGCTAACGGTGGTAAACCTGGCGGTGGTACAGTTTCTTTTTCAGGAAACCAATACGAAGCAACGGCACTCGGAGGTGAGTTTTATGAGTGGTTTTAAAAACATCGGCAAAGCGTTTTCGGCCAAACACCTGCGCGGTATATTTATGGTGTCGCTGTTCATTTCGCTGGGCTTTTCGTTTTTCACGCAGTTTTTCAGCGTGTACCTGATGACCAAATTCGGTTACCAGGAACGGCAGATCGGGATCATTTTCGCTTGGGTGGGTTTGTGGCTGGTGATTACCCAGGGATTCACCGTCAGGCTACTGGCCGACAAAATATCGCCGGAGCGGATTTTGCGTTTTTCCATCTTGTTTCTCAGCATCAGTGTTGGAGCAGTTTTGGTACCTCAAACGGCCGGCATTATTTATTTCATCAATCCATTCATCGCCACCTTTCAGGGCCTCACCTCGCCCAACCTCACCACGGTGGTATCCAAAAGTGCCGGCGCCAACGAACAAGGTGAAATTTTGGGCATCAACCAAAGCATGATATCGGTGGGACAGGCCGTGCCGCCCATCATAGCCGGCTACCTCAACAGTTTCAACATCATGCTTCCGATCATTGCTGCGGCGGTGTTTATCTTTTTTGGGTGGGTAGCTTTTTTAGTCCGAAGTCCGAGGTCCGAAGCGGTCAGCAGGCAGCAGGCAGCAGGCAGCAGGCAGTAAAAAAGACGCGGGTAACGGATCCCTCGCGTCTTTTTTACTGCCCGCTGCCTGCTGCCTGCTACACGATTCCTTCCCTTACCAGATCGTGCAAATGCACAATGCCGTGGTAACGGCCGATTTCGTCCACCACGAGCAGTTGTGAGATGCTGTGTCTGCGCATGAGGGCGAGGGCGTCGACGGCGAGGGCATCGGGGCCGATACGTTTTGGGGTGGCGTTGAGGATGTCGCGGGCGCGGAGGGTATTGAAGTCGGCGCCGCGTTCGAGCATGCGGCGCAGGTCGCCGTCCGTGACGATGCCGAGCAGGTTTTGTGCATCGTCGAGCACGGCGGTGGCGCCGAGGCGTTTGGCCGATATTTCAAAAATGACTTGTTGTAGGGTTGCGTCGGGACTTACGGACGGGCGTTCGTGCTGGGTATAAAGTTCACGCACGCGCAGGTAGAGTTGTTTGCCCAGGGCGCCACCCGGGTGAAATTTCGCAAAATCCTGCGGCGAAAACCCTTTCATGGCCACCAGGGCTACGGCGAGGGCGTCGCCCATGGCCATTTGGGCGGTGGTGGAACTGGTGGGCGCGAGGTTGTTGGGGTCGGCTTCCTGGGTGACGGGCGTGTAGAGCAGGTAATCGGCGTGTCGGGCAAGGAATGACTCCCGGTTGGCCGTCATGGCGACAAGTGGGTTGCCGAAATTTTTCACAAGCGGTACCAGTACTTTGATTTCGGAGGTTTCACCACTTTTGGACAGGCACATTACCAGGTCGTGCTGGCGCACCATGCCCAGGTCGCCGTGGATGGCGTCGGCGGCGTGCAGGAAAAGGGCAGGCGTACCGGTGGAGTTGAGCGTGGCCGTGATTTTTTGGGCCACGATGGCGCTTTTGCCAATGCCGGTAATGACGAGCCGGCCGGGCGATGCGGCAATGGCGGCCACGAGACGGCGGAAGTCGGACGTGTCGTCGAGACTGTCGGCCATGGCCAGAAGTGTTTCCGCTTCGATGCGGATGGTCTGGCGGGCCAGGTCGAGGATGTCGGGATGTTGTTCCAAAGTGTGCTGGTTAAGAGCGTGTTGAGTTTTCGGTTTTGAGGCGAGAGCGAGCAAATTTAGTTTTAAAGAAGGCAAAATTTGCAGGGCTTGATCCCGATTGAATCGGGACGTAGCCGGGTGCCTACGGCGAAAATTTTAACGAACTTTAAAATAAAATTTGCCGTTCGCAGCCCAAAACCCGAAAACTCAACACGCTCTAAGGTCGCAAAAGTCGGTATTTTCTGGCAATGTGAAGGCGGTGGGGCACTAAGTCTATAGACTTTCCAAGTCTTAAGACTTGGCATGAGAATCTAATGTGCTGATTATCAGTTTTCAAAATGGGCAAACATGGTGTTTGGTACAACAACGATTGGGCATGCGGGGCACTAAGTCTATAGACCTTCCAGGTTTTAAGACTTGGAAAGTCTTAAAACCTGGAAAGTTAATAAACTTTGCCTCCAGTTAGAATTTTTGCCATTCAACACTTTCAGGAACCCTACGATAACCGACGCCAAAAGAAATTAACAAAATTTTATTTCGACTTTGAAACATATAGCCATTTCATACCAAACAATCCTTTGCGCATTTGCATTTTGTTTGCAAAATTCTTGCAAAAAATAAACTTTGTATCTACAATTATTTTTTTATCTTTGACTCCTTTTTGAAAAAGACCCTGTCTAAAGTGGGGTTTTGTCCGATTTAATAAGTACGCTTCCCCGAACCAGACCGAAAAACACAGTACGACTTCCCCTGGGGAGCCGGGTAAAAATTTTAGTCCAAAAAGCCGTTTCAGCGTAGCAGTTTTCCGGCAATTTGATTTAACTTCATGGGCACAACCATTAACTACATCGTGGTGATCCCTGGAAACTGCTTTTTAATAAACATCTGAAACGAAAGCCTTTCAACGCTAGACAAAATATGACAGCGATAGCCACCGAACACGACGTACTACTCGAAAACTTACAACGCTATTTTGGATTCGACGCCTTCAAAGGCGACCAACGTACCATCATACAAAGTCTGCTCGAAGGTAAAGACACCTTCGTTATCATGCCTACCGGCGGCGGCAAAAGCCTCTGCTACCAACTTCCGGCTCTTATGTTGCCCGGAACGGCCATAGTGATCAGTCCGCTCATCGCCCTGATGAAAAATCAGGTCGACAGCATCCGCGGCTATTCCGACAACGACGAAGTAGCCCACTTCCTCAACTCTTCGCTTACCAAAGCGCAGATGAAAAAGGTAAAACAGGACATTTCCGACGGCAAAACCAAACTCCTCTACGTCGCCCCGGAAACCCTCACCAAAGAGGAAAACATTGAGTTTTTCCAGGCCTGCGACATCTCTTTCGTAGCCGTCGATGAAGCCCACTGTATTTCCGAATGGGGTCACGACTTCCGCCCTGAATACCGACGCATACGCCTCATGCTCGATGCCGTTGCCCGCGAAGTGCCCATCATGGCACTCACCGCCACCGCAACGCCCAAAGTGCAGCAGGACATCCTGAAAAACCTCGACATGCTCGAGGAACGTACCTTCGTTTCGTCGTTCAACCGCGACAACCTCTTCTACGAAATTCGCCCCAAGGTGAAAAAAGACCAAACGATCCGCCAGATCATTCAGGTCATCAAAGAAGAATTCCGCAACGAATCGGGCATCATCTACGTTCAAAACCGCAAAACTGCCGAAGACCTCGCCCAGGTTCTCGCCGTCAACGACATCAAAGCCGTGCCCTACCACGCCGGCCTCGACCCCAAAACACGCTCCAAAGCGCAGGATGACTTCCTCATGGAAAACATCGACGTCATCTGCGCCACCATCGCTTTCGGCATGGGTATCGACAAACCCGACGTGCGCTTCGTAATCCACTACGACATGCCCAAGTCGATCGAAAACTACTACCAGGAAACCGGGCGTGCCGGGCGCGATGGCCTCAACGGCAAATGCATCGCCTTTTACAATTACAACGACATCCTGCGCCTCGAAAAATTCCTTCGCGACAAACCCGTCGCCGAACGTGAAATGGGTGCACAACTCATGCAGGAAGTGGTAGCCTACGCCGAAACGGCCGACTGCCGCCGACGGTTCCTGCTCCACTACTTCGGAGAGGAATTCCAGGTGGACCGCTGCGGCAAAATGTGCGACAACTGCCGGTCGCCCAAAGAACGCATCGAAGTCCAGCAGGAAATGATCAACGTGGTGGGCGCCGTCCTGGAACTCAACGAAAACTACCTGATGAAAACGGTGGTCGATTTCATCATGGGCCGCGAAACCAAGGAGATGAAAGACTTCGGCTTCACCGAAATGGAATTTTACGCCAGCGGTGAAGGCAAAGACGAAAATTTCTGGAATTCGGTGATCCGGAATGCCATGATCAACAACCTGATTTATAAGGAAGTTGAAGAGTTCGGTCTGCTGAAAGTATCACCTGAAGGCCGCAATTACCTAAAAAATCCGTTCCCGGTCAGCATCACCGTCAACCACAACTTCGATGACGCTGATTATGAATTTGACGACGAAAAAGGCGGTACCGCCGTGCTCGATGAAACACTTATGAACATGTTGAAAGACATGCGCAAAAGCGTCGCCAAAAAGCACAACCTGCCCCCATACGTTGTTTTTCAGGACCCTTCTCTTGAGGAAATGGCCACCCAATACCCCATCTCGATGGAGGACATGACCAAAATTCAGGGTGTGTCTTTGGGCAAAGCGCAAAAATTCGCCCAGCCTTTCCTCGACATGATCGCCAAATACGTGGAGGCCAACGACATCGAACGCCCAACCGACATCACAATCAAATCGGTGGCCAACAAGTCGAAAACTAAAGTACACATCATCACCTCCATCGACCGCAAAATTCCGCTCGAAGACATTGTGCGCTCCACCGACCTCACCATGCCGGAATTGCTCGAAGAACTCGACATGATCGTGCAGTCGGGCACCAAAATCAGGCTCGACTACTACCTCGACAAAAAGATCGACGAATACGTGCGCGAAACGGTGATCGACTACTTCAAAGAAGCCGAAACAGACGACATTGACGTCGCATTTAAAGAACTCAAAGACGATGAAATTACCTGGGAAGAAATCCAGCTGATGCGTATCAAGTTTTTGAGCGACTACGCGAACTAAAAAATCTGTGTAAATCTGTGTTGCTTGCATCTGTTTCATCCGTGTACCATTGCCCTACGTAGTGATTGGCACACGGATGAAACAGATGCAAGCAACACAGATTTACACGGATTTTTCTTACAAAACCCAACCACAATGAAACAACTTTTACCCGCCGCTTTGCTGTTGTGCGCCTGCAATCTCACAGCCCAAAACCAACTGCCTCCCATTGTTTGTGGAAACTCTGTTTTGGAATACAAAATGCACGAACATTTTCCCGAAATGGAAACAGCCTTCCGGGAAACGTTTGACCAGGCGAAAGCGGCCCAAAATCCGGTGGCCGATCGCACGCCCTACACCGTAAATGTTGTGTTTCACGTGGTGTGGAAATTTCCGGAAGAAAACCTGCCCGACAGCGTTATTCTCAACCAGTTGCAGGTTCTGAACGAAGATTACAACCGCCTCAACGCCGACACAGGCAACCTGCGCGCCGTTTTCCAACCTTTCGCCGGTTCGCCCAACATACAATTCAACCTCGCCGGTATTGAAAGGGTGCAAACCAATGCAGACTTTACCATCAACCTTTTTGATCCGGGTATTTTGCCCAACCTCAAAAGTTCGGCAAGCGGCGGCAGCGACGCCTGGGATCCCAACCAATACCTCAACATCTGGATCTGCAACATACGCCCGTTCACCATCGGCGGCGTTACGCTGGCCCAAATCCTGGGTTTTGCTTTCCCGCCTGTCGGTCTCAGCAACTGGCCTCCCGATGTAGCCGCACCAACACCCGGAGAAGATGGTGTGGCGCTCGATTACCATGTGGTTGGACGCAACAATCCCAATCCGCTCGACGACCCATCGGGCACGGGCACACTCGTGGTTCGTGGTCGCACCGCCACCCACGAAGTTGGCCATTACCTCGGCTTGCGCCACATTTGGGGCGACGGCGGCGTGTTCGGCCCCAACGCGTGTGATCAAAGCGACGGCATCGACGATACACCCTTCGCCAACAGTCAAACGGAATTCAATTGCGACATCACCCGCAATACCTGCCCAAACATTGAACCTCCCTACGGCGCCAACGTGCCCGATATGATCGAAAATTACATGGACTACGCCAGCGAGGATTGTATGAACACCTTTACTGCCGGACAAGCCATGCTTATGCGCAGCGTGTTGGAAGGTCCGCGCAACGGACTGCTGCAACCCATCGTTAGCACCCAGGAAATTTCCCCGGCGCTCACTTTTGGCATTTATCCCAATCCGGCAACCTCCAGTATTGTTCTGCGTTTTGAAAAATCCCTGGACGAACCCGTTCAGGCGTCTCTGATCGATGCTTCAGGCCGTATGGTAAAAATGTGGACCAACATCACAGGCTCGCCAGAACTTTCACTTGTCGGAGTGCCAACCGGTTTGTATGCGATTCATGTGGTTGCGCAAAGCGGTTCTGCGGTGAAAAAATTGGTGGTTAAATAAAAATCTGTTCAAATCTGTGTTGCTTGCATCTGTGTCATCTGTGTACCATTGCCCTACGTTGTGATTGGTACACAGATGACACAGATGCAAGCAACACAGATTTTAACGGATTTTTACCCTCCCAACCAAGTTTTAAACTCCCCCGCTCTTTCCCTGCTCACAAATACCTCATCTCCCGGTGAAGGATGTAATTCCAGTTTCAACCGCCCGTTCAAGTGGGGATGAATTTTACGGATGGCTTCCAGGCGAACCGTCATGCCCCGGCTGATGCGGAAAAAATGCCTCGGATCGAGCAGGCGTTCGAGTTCTTCAAGCGTATGGTCGATGAAGTGTTTTTTTCCACCTTCGGTAAATGCTTGTGTGAGGCCGTCGGACGACAAGAAATAGGCAATCTCCTGGCTCAAAACAAAACTCAGCTGCTGGCCATTTTTTACCAAAAACCTTTCCTTGTACGACGTTGAAGGATGGAAAAAACGCGACAGTTGCTGCAAATCCACGGCAGGCGCCGTTTGCCGCCGGTCGCGGTGACGCTCCAGGGCCGTTTTTAAATCGTCGGGATCAATGGGTTTGAGCAGGTAATCCACAGCGTTTACCTTGAATGCCTGTACGGCGTATTGGTCGAATGCGGTGGTGAAAATGACCGGCGCGGTGACTTCACAGCGTGAAAAAATGTCGAAACTAAGCCCATCGGCGATTTGGATGTCCATAAAAATCAGATCGGGCGCCGGAAATGTTGCCAGCCACCGAACAGCGCCTTCCACGCTATCGAGCGTATCCAAAACCCGCGCCTGGGGTTCGCACTTTGCAACCATTTTGGTAAGTTGTTTGGCTGCAGGGATTTCGTCTTCGATGATCAGAATATTCATTTGTCTAAACCCGGATTTGAGGGATTTTGGGGATTGGATTTTAAAGGGATTTGGGGATTTGGATGATTGGATGGGATTTAAAATAGTCGACAGTCAACAGTCCGAAGTTTTGCCGGAGGTAAAAATCGTCCCAGGCTACTTCGCACTTTGGACTTCGGACTGCCGACTGTCGACTGTCGACTGTTGACTGTGGACTTCTATCAAGGGTAAAACGACTGTAAAATATTGATGCGATGCAATGACGCCCACTTCTTTGTCGGCTAGCATGCGGTAGCGGTCACGGATGTTTTGCAGGCCGACACCGGTGGAGTCCATCACCTGATTTTTCTTTTGCAAATTGTTGCGCACCACCAAATGACCGTTTTCCGCCAAAACCTCCACGGTAAGGGGTTTTTCGGAAGAAATGACGTTGTGTTTGATGGCATTTTCAAACAAAATTTGGAGCGTAAGCGGCACGATGACGGTATTTTCCTTGCCTTCCAAACCCCGCATGTCCACCACCAGGTTGTCGCCGAAACGTTCGTGCTGCAGGTACACGTAGGATTTTAAAAACATCAGTTCTTCCTGCAACGGAATGAGGCGTGTATCCCTGCTTTCGAGCACGTAACGGTACACTTTGCTGAGTTGCTGTACGAACCGCACGGCTTTGTCGGCGTCCTCCGGGATCAGGTAAGTGAGCGTATTCAGGCTGTTGAACAAAAAGTGCGGGTTCACCTGGCTGCGCAAACCTTCCAGTTGCGATTCGAGGTTTTGACGTTCCAGGGTGGCTTTTTCGGCTTCAGTGCGCTGCAATTGAATGTAAAACGACATGGCTTCATACACCACGATGAGCAGGGTAGACATAAGAAAAGCCGAAATAAAAGATACAATTGGGTTGGGCTCGTTGTTCGAGTGGTTCGGAGAGAGTACATCAAAAAGAACATGTATACCCTTATTTAGGGTAAAATAAACCCCCAAAAAAGCGACAAATACCCACGCAAGCCTTATCCCGATATGTTCGAAACGCGGATAACGAATCCTTGCCCCGTACCAAACGTAACGCAAAACCAGCCAAAAAGCGGCAGTGTGTACAAACGACATAAAAATACACACGGTAATGAATGTCCAACCTTCAACGATGTACACATCACCAAAAAGCAACAGCGAAATAAGCACGCTGGCCAACGGCAATCCGAGGACGACCAGCCATTTGTCGTCGAATCCCACTACGTCGCGAAAACACTTTGTCATAACCCGGATTTTAGGGATTGGTCAAAATTCGATGCGGTACAACACATCCGGGAAAAACCCGATTTGGTAAATTTGTCCAACTTCTCCTTTGGTTTCGTTGTAACGCTGTGCAAAAACGTTTTCCTTGTTGGTCACGTTTTGGAAGTCAAGGTAAAACGTTTGCGACAATTTTCGTTTGCTGCTGTTGAAACGCAAGCCGAGTTTAACATCCCAACGGAAATAATCGTCGAGTTGTTCGCTGTACGCCTGGTCTTCGTACAGGATTTCATAACCCGCTTCCCGACTGGCTTCGAGGTTAACAGGCGTATACGGACGACCACCGGCAGCACTCATTTTGGTGTCGAGCGTAAAGAAGCGACGGCCACTTTTGCCCAGCGGAAATTCCTTACCGGCCAAAACATTGAACACATAACCGCCGTCGAATGCCGTGCTGCGTTCCACGCCGTCGGAGCCCTCGTACAAAGACTCAAACAAACTCAACGTAACAAGCCCGTAATAGCCGCGGTTGAAGAATTTTTCAACCGTAAATTCTGCGCCCATGTTGGTGCCGACGCCTTCGTTTACGAGCGATCCTTTGTCCGGAAAAACAAAATCCGCACCGGCATTGATCAGCGAAAAGCTGGAAGGTTGTTGTTCCACGGGCACGTCGGTGAGCCACTGCCCGTAAGCTTCGGCTTTTACACGCCACGAGGGTGCAGGTTTGAACTCGTACCCAAAAACCAGGTGCTGGTTGCGGGTAAACGCCAGGTCGCTGTTGGTTTCCACTGAGGTGCCGTCGGGCAGCGTTTCACGTTGAAAAAACACAGGCAAAGGCTGGGTTTGGTTGTGCAAACCATAACCGAGGCTAAGCTGGTGTTTGGGTGCAACCTGCCAGTTTATGGCGGCACGTGGCTCAGCGGCGAAGTTTTCTGTTTTTTCAAAATACAGGGTATGTAGTCCACCATTGACGGTGATTTTTTCGGTAAGCCTGTACTGTATCTGAGCAAAAACTTCTGCCTGGTTGAAACCACCGTCGAAATCGCGTTGCACATTGTAATCGGGCAAGCCGTCACCGTCGAGGTCGGGCTGACGTTCGCGGGAGAGCGTATAGGTATTGAGTTGGTTGCGTTGCAGCAGCATACCCGTTCTAAAGGTTGTGCGGGCATTCATTTTCAGGTTGTAATACGACGACAAGCGGAAGGTTGTCGTGTTGTCATCCACGTCGTTGGTGGGCAAAGGCATGCCGTTAACCATATCTTCCGGATTGATGCTTTCGCTTTTGTAAGTATTGCCCGAATAGGAGGCGCTCACAACCGTGCGCAGGTAACTTTTCTCGCCCAAAAGCAGGTTGTGTTTTACACCCAACACGCCAAAAGTGGAAGTTACGTAGGCGTTTTCATTGGGGTCGGCAAACAAATCGGTGGTATCAATTTCGGCGCCCAAAAAGTCGATGGCACTCGTACCGCCGATGCCGAACACGGAAAATTTACCAGCTTTGCTGTTGCCGAAATCGACGTTGAACGACAAATCCTTGTACAGGGGTGTAGCGGCTGTTCCTACGTTGAGACCGGCTGAAGAGGCCAGTTCGACAAACGAATGGCGGTAAGCTACCACGAAGGAACCGTTGTTTTGTTTGTTCAGCGGACCTTCTACCATGGCCTCAAGCCCGGAAAAAGCGCCCAACTGTGCCATAAACTCCATTTTTTCTTTGTTGCCCGTACGCAAATTGATGTCGAACACACCCGCCAAAGCGTTGCCGTATTCGGCCGGGAAAGCGCCGGTGAGGAAATCGGAATTCGCGATCATGTTCGGATTGAGGGCCGAAACCGGGCCACCTGTGGTACCCAGGGTACTGAAGTGGTTGGGGTTGGGGATGGGCACGCCTTCCATACGCCACAACACGCCGGTGGGTGCGTTGCCGCGTATGATGATGTCGTTGCGGGCGTCGTTGTTGGCCGCCACACCGGCGAAGTTGGCCACCAGGCGTGCTACGTCGTTGCGGCCGCCCGAATAACGCATTACTTCCTCGGTGTTGAACTGGCGGGCCGAAATGGTGGCCATGTCGTTGATGGGTTTGTCTTTGTCCACCTGCGCCGTGATGACCACCTCGTTCATGGTTTGAAACGACTCGGTCAGGCGGACGTCGAGTTGAACTTCTTTGCCTGCCGTAACCAACACGTTGGGTACCGCCGTGCTTTCGTAGCCGAAATAACTGATGTTTAACGCCTGGCGGCCTACCGGTACGGCACGAAGCACAAACCGGCCGTCGGCATCGGTTACGGCGCCGATGGCAGGCGCTGTTTCATCGGCCTGAACCAGCTGTACCGTGGCGCCGATGAGTGGTGTTTCGGATTGCTGGTCCATCACCAAACCTCGGATGATTTGCGTTTGGGCCATGGTTTTTTGCTGAAATGCAAAAAGCAACACCAGCAGGGTGGGAAAAATAGGAAGATAGTGGTTGTTTTTCATGATGTCCATGTTTCGATAATGACAGGGTTGATTGCTGCTGCAAACATGGGGTGAATGGGAAAACAGGGAAAGTGAAAGGTCCTGGACTGCCGTATCGCTCGGGTGAACCGTAAAATTTACCCTGTGAATCGCAGAGGCTGTAACCTTTTGGGGTTTTCTTTTATCTGATATATCAATTATTTTTGTCTAAAATTTAAGCCATGAAATTTTCCCTTGTTTTCTCCTTGTTTCTTTTTTTCCTGCCATTTTTTCAAACACCATGTTTAATTGCCCAGGGTGGCCAACCGCCTGTTTTTCAGGACAATACCCAAAAACCATCAGGCATTCTTGGCCAACGCATCGATGCCCTTATTTCCACCATCAATGCCAACACCGATGATGCTGTCAGGACGTTTATCAACCACCAAACGGCCGACGAATTCCGCAACATGGGCCCCATGGAAGACCACATTCAGGCCATTCGAGGCACGTACCAACAAACCGGTGGTCTGGATTTTTACAGCATGCGAACCTACACACCCGACCGCGACATGCATGTGGTGATTGTTAAAGACCGGCTTTTCGGCGGCTGGCAAAGTTTTTCCTTTGTACTTTCAGGACCCGATCAGCGCATCAACCGCCTCAACTTTGGTCCCGCCCGTCCCCCCGCCGATGTCCCTGCTGAAAAACCACTCTCCGAAACCGAACTTATCACGGTGGTGAAAGAGAAGGTAGATTTGCTTTGCAAAAAAGACATTTTTTCAGGCGCCGTCCTCATCGCCAAAGGCGACAAAGTGCTTTACGAACGCGCCTGCGGCGAAGCAAACAAAGCGTTCCACATCGCCAACAACCCGGACACCCGTTTCAACCTCGGCTCCATGAACAAAATGTTCACATCCACAGCGGTAGTACAACTGGCCGAAAAAGGCAAATTGAAATACGACGACCCCATCAGCCTGTATGTAGATGAAACGTGGCTCCCACGCTCCATCACCAGCCGGGTGACGGTGCAAAACCTGCTTACCCACATGTCCGGACTGGGAAGTTATTTCAACGAAACGTACGACCGAACCTCACGCGACCTTTTCCGCCAGGTAGACGATTACAAAAGCCTTGTGCAGGGCGACACCCTCGCTTTTGAACCCGGCAGCCGCTTCGGCTACAGCAACACCGGCATGCTTTTGCTCGGCGTGGTGATTGAAAAAGCCTCAGGCGAAAACTACTTCGATTACATCCGCAAACACATTTACGAACCGGCCGGCATGACGCGCAGCGATTGCTACGAGCTCGACCGCATCAATGACAACCTCGCCGAAGGTTACCTGCGCGCACCCGACGGTGCATGGAAAAACAACCTGTACATGCACGTTTTGAAAGGTGGTCCTGCCGGCGGCGGTTACTCCACCGTGCGCGACCTGCACCGCTACGCCCGCGCCATGCAAACCGGCAAACTCGTGTCGGCCGCTTCGCTCGAAAACATGTGGACCAACCATGCAGGCGTAGGTTACGGCTTCGGTTTCAATGTGATGGAAACACCCGGTGGTAAAGTAACAGGCCACGGCGGCGGCTTCCCCGGACTCAACAGCAACCTCGAAATATATACCTCCAACGGCTACATCGTGGCGGTGATGTCCAACTACGACATGGGCGCGGAGGCGATCAAATCCTGGATACAACGCCTGATTTTGCAGCGTTTGGAGGTGAAATAATTTGGACGGGGCACTAAGTCTATAGACTTGGCAGGTCTATAAACTTAGTGCCCCGCTCATCTGTTTTCTGTTAAATAAAAGCAAAACCATTGTCAAACCCGTTATCAAAACGGTTTCCCTGCGTTTATTACACCGTATCAACCAACATAAACGCAACATGATCAAACAATCACTACTCGTCATCCTCGGTCTCATGCTTGCCCAGTGCAGCCAGGCCCAGTTCAATAAAGTACTCGACAAAGCCAAAAAAGACGTTGGCACGGTCATCGACGGCGGCTTGTCGCAGGACGAGGTCGGCAAAGGCCTCAAAGAAGCGCTCGACAAAGGCGTTGGTGAAGCGGTCGACTTTCTCTCCGCCAAAGACGGTTATTACAAAAGTCCGTACAAAATTCTGGTGCCTTCGGAAGCCCAAACGGTGATCAACAAACTCAAAGTGGTGCCCGGTTTCAGCAACCTCGAAGCCGATCTTACCGAGCGTATGAACCGAGCCGCCGAAGACGCCGCTACGAAAGCCAAACCGATTTTTGTCAATGCCATCAAAAAAATGACCTTTCAGGATGCCATGAACATCCTCATGGGCGACCGCGACGCAGCGACCCGCTACTTGCAGAAATCAACCTACGACGCTTTGTACGGTGAATTCAAACCCGTGATCCAAACTTCACTCGACAAAGTAAACGCCCGTGAATACTGGAAAGGCGCCGTGACCGCTTACAACAAGCTTCCCATGGTGACCAAAACCAACCCCGAACTCGACGACCACGTAACCAAAATGGCACTCACCGGCCTTTTCAGTTTGGTGGAAAAGAAGGAAGAAAAGATCCGTACCGACATTGGGCAGCGCGACAGCGAACTTTTGAAAAAAGTTTTTGCCAAACAAGATAAAAAGTAGCAATTACCTGAACATCAGGTTGATAGGCCATTCCGACACACCGGAATGGCCTTTTTTTGTCCTTGTATAAAAACGACATCCTGCAAAACAGGTGTAACCAGTTAAGGGGCTTTGCCGTCAAGTGGTGCAACAAAAACACATTCATCACCTGAATTAAGCTTTATGAAAAACAATCTTTTTGCCCTGCTCCTGCTTGCCGTTTCGGCCTTCGCTTTCACCAGCTGTGAAAAAGACGATGACGAAGATCCCAAACCCCACACCCACTACGGCACCCTCGCCAACTTCGGCCTGGGCAAAGCCCAAACGTATGTTACCATGGATGCCAACGATCTGCCTGTGGAAATGGGTGTTAACCTCAACAAAGCCGCTTACGAAAGCATCGAAAGCCAGGCCGATTTCTCCGCCAGCCTCAACGTACCCGTTGATGTACAAAACCTGATGGGTTTCAAACACGTTTACTTCAACTGGAACCAACACGGCCACGAACCCATGCCTGTGTACACCATTCCCCACTTCGACGTGCACTTTTACTACCAGTCGCAAGCCGA
>JADLBE010000108.1 GCA_020847915.1 Saprospiraceae bacterium
CCTGATAACCATAACTGTCGGAATAGCGGGCTATGTCCAACCAATACAAGGCCATTTTTTCGCCGTATTGCGGGGTGGCCAGAAGCTTGTCCACCACTTTTTCGTAGGCGTTTTCACTGTTGTCGTTTACAAAATCATCCATCTCGGCCTCGTTGGGCAACAAGCCAGTCAGATCTATGGAAACACGTTTGAGCAGGTGCTCTTTGCCGGCTTCCGGGTTGTGCGCCAGACCATTTTGTGTCATTTTCGAAAGGCAGAAGTAATCGATTTCGTTTTTGGCCCAGTCTTTTTCCTTAATACTTGGCAACGACTGCTTTACGGGCGGAAGCAAAGCCCAATGTTTTTCATAAACAGCACCCTGCTTTATCCATCGTTCCAGTATCCTTATCTCCAGTTCGCTCAATGAACCCAGGTGTGAATCAGGGGTAGGCATTTGAACATCAGGATCCTGAGAGGTGATACGACGCATCAGTTCCGATGCTTCGGGATTGCCGGGCACTATGGCAAAGGCGCCTTTGGTTTCTTGCAAAGGGGCATAGGCGCCTTCGGCATGGTCCAAACGGAGCCCTGCTTTCAACTGATTTTTGTCTGGTCCATGGCAGACGAAGCATTTGTCGGAAAGAATAGGGCGTACGTGGAAGTTGTAGCTGATTTTTTCGGGCAACCCGTCATTGCCTTGTTGGCGACTACAAGCACTCCAAAGACCAATCACAGCCATTAAAAAGCCTGCAAATGCGATAAATGTAATTTTAGACATGAAAGACCATTGCTTGTGATTCCTGGGATAAAAATCACAATTTTATCTCTGTTTTCCGCGCTTTTATCTGGGAATGGGGGAATGGTCTTGATAATCAAATGGTTGGGGCGATTTCTTGGCGCAGGACACCCGAAGGGCGTTGTCGAATTTAGGCGAGATCCGTGGGGAGGTTGGGGTTGAGGATTTGTTTGGAAATGTTTTTAGAAGCTTTTTGTTTTTACAAACAACTTATTTTATATTTGTAAAATTTTATAAAATAAATTATTTAAAATATGGAAGGCAGCGAACTGCTCATTTACCAATCGGAAGACGGAAAAACCAAGGTGGAAGTACGCTTGGAAGGTGAAACCGTGTGGCTGACGTTGAACCAGTTGGCGGAGCTGTTTCAAAAGGCTAAGTCAACCATCAGTGAACACATCAAAAATGTTTTTGAGGAAGGTGAACTACCACTCGATGAAGCAACTGTTCGGAAATTCCGAACAGTTCAATTGGAAGGAGAACGTAACATTGAACGAGACCTGGACTATTACAATTTGGATGTTGTAATTTCCGTCGGTTATAGAGTCAGATCCCTCCGCGGCACCCAATTCCGCATTTGGGCAACGCAACGTTTAAAAGAGTACATCATCAAAGGTTTTACGCTGGACGACGAACGCCTGAAAAGTGCAGGCCAGATGAACTACTTCGATGAGCTGCTGGCACGCATACGCGACATACGCAGTTCGGAAAAGGTATTTTACCAAAAAGTCAAAGACATCTACCGAACCAGCATCGATTACCAGGAAGATGCACAGGCGACACAGGAGTTTTTTAAAATTGTACAAAACAAACTCCTCTGGGCCGTCAGCAAACAAACGGCTGCGGAAATCATAGCAGGACGAGCCGATGCTGAAAAGCCCAACATGGGCTTGAATACCTGGGCGGGCGCCAAGGTGCGCAAAACAGACATTACGGTTGCCAAAAACTACCTTTCCGAAGAAGAAATCACCGCACTCAACCTGCTGGTGGAACAATACCTCGCCTTTGCGGAAGCACAGGCACAGCAGCGCAAAGTCATGTACATGAAAGACTGGCTCAAACGTTTAAACGACATCCTCGTCATCAACGAGCGTGAGGTGCTGGAACACGCTGGACATATTCAAAAGGCATTGGCAGATGAAATGGCCGGGAAGGAATACGACATGTTTAAAAAACGTCAACTGGAAGTGGAAAAATCTGAAAGTTTAAAGGAATTGGAAAAGGATTTGAAGACGTTAAAAGCTGGAAAAAAGGGCAAATAGGCAACCGCCGCAAACAACCATCCTCTCAGATCATCATTTGCGGCAGCTGCCTTTGTCTCTTTATTTCTTCTCCCCTACCTGCCTTTTCAACTCATCAATCTCTTTTTGCATCGCTTCAATCATCCCTTGTTGTTCCTGCGTCGCTTTGATCAATACCGGAATAAGGTCGGAATACATGATGCCGTATTTGTCCGAATTGGGCAGGACGTTTCCGTTTTCATCTTTAAAAACATCCATTTCGCCCTGCACAACCACTTCACCCACAACTGCTTGGACTTCCTGGGCAATCAAACCCAGTTTGGTGCCCCATTGTGGTTTTTCTTTCCAGGTAAAAGATACAGGACGCAGTTTCATCACATCGGCCAAACCGTAATTGAGGTTGGTGATGTTGGTCTTGTCGCGTGCATCGGAGGTGTTGATGACGCCATTGCCGGCATACACCACCGCCCAACGGTGCGAAGAGGTTCCCAAATAATCTTCATTGTCGGGAATGGCACGAAAATAACCGGTATTTAATGCGCTCTCCCCAAATTCAAACTCATCTGTTGTATTGCTGAAATTCAAAAATCCTGATTCCAACACAAGATTGCCGGCAATTCCATTGGATGATCCCCTGTTGGAGATTCTCCACTGCGTGCCGCTGGCAAATCTTTCCAGTTCAATGGCAGCACCATGGTTGGATACATTGCTGGTAATTCTTAACGTGGTTTCTGATGCTGGAGAAAGTCCCTTCATGTGAAGTTGAGCCTGTGGGTCTTCTGTGCCTATGCCTATTTTTCCTGCCTTGGCGGTAAGGTCTATGCTGGTTCCGGTTACCAAATGCACGGCGCCTGTTAAACTTCCCAAGTCAACATCGTCTATGTCGCCATAAAAGGAGCCCACATACCCGCGGTATCCATTGTTTTCCCAAAAACCCATAAACACCTCATCCGCAGCATTCAGTTTTAGAACCTGCCCGTCGGCCGCTGTGGACACCTCGAGCCTTGCGGAGGGACTTGTGGTTCCTATGCCTACATCACCGGCTTTGGCCGTTAAATCAATGCTGCTACCCGTAACAAGGTGTACCGCGCCCGATGAACTTCCCAGATCAACATCCGGATCATCACCATAAAAAGAGCCGACATAACCCCGGTAAGTATTTGCTTCATAAAACCCCAAATAAGTATTGCCGGGTGAATTAAATTTGGCAGTTAACCCTGATATGGCATTGGTGTTTACATCCAGTCTGGCCACTGGAGTACTGGTTCCAATGCCAATATTGGTGCCATTATCATACAGTTGGGAGTTTCCAAGTGTTATACCATCAGGCGTAAATTTTGAAAGATAATTAACGGTACCGTTGGCATTGGCTGCTCCGGGAGGTCCCGTTAAACCAATAGGGCCTTGTGGGCCGGTGGCACCGGTTAAACCTATGGGACCTTGTGGGCCCGTTGCACCCGTTAAACCTACCGGACCTTGTGCACCGGTAGCACCTGTTGCGCCCGTTGCACCAGTTAAACCCATGGGACCTTGCGGACCAGTTGCGCCGGTAGCGCCGGTTAATCCAACCGGACCTTGCGGACCGGTTGCACCCGTTAATCCGATTGGTCCTTGCGGGCCTGTGGCGCCGGTTAATCCAACCGGACCTTGCGGACCGGTTGCGCCCGTTAATCCGATTGGTCCTTGCGGGCCTGTGGCGCCGGTTAATCCAACCGGACCTTGCGGACCGGTTGCGCCCGTAGCGCCCGTTACACCCGTTAAACCTACCGGACCTTGTGGGCCAGTTGCGCCAGTTGCGCCCGTTAAACCGATGGGACCTTGTGGGCCCGTTGCGCCTGTTGCGCCGGTTAACCCTACCGGACCTTGTGGACCTTGTGGCCCAGGCGTTCCTCCATTGGCACTAAACAGGGCATAAGGCACACTCATCAATTCGTTGGTGCCGGTAATGGTATAATTGGTGCCGCCTGTAGGGTCGGTTTCGGTTTTAATAAAATAAGGGCCCGCTGCCCAATCGATGTCTTCAAAAGCTCCGGTTACGGGTATTCCCGTTCCAATTTCCAAACTTACCAATCCATTGGCATTGGTGCCCGGGGATTGGGTTTCGCTGTACACAACGGTGCCTGTGGACGTACCTTGAAGTATGCTAATCCGTACACCCACGGGTGATGATGCTACCAAAGCATCATTGCTGTTGCGAATGACGGCCTGGTAACTCATTTTTTGAGGAGCCTGGGCAAATACACTTGCCGTTAACATCAGCCCTGCAGCAATGGCGAAGATCTTTTTCATGGTATTAAACTTTGATGATTTTAAATGTTTTTAAGGCCGTGTTGCTTTTTAACACTTTTAAAAAATAGACAGCACCCGGCAAATTTTCCATGGGAATGGTTTCGTTGGTGTTTGCTATTTTTTGGTCCACAATTAATTTCCCATCAATGTCAAACAATTGAAACTCTAAATTTAAAAGTTCCAAATCGCCTACATCAAGGATCAAATAATCGGCAGTTGGATTGGGGTAAACCAACAAACCAAGACCCAACGGATGGTCCTCAATACCCGTCACAATGGATATTTCATAGGGTTGTTGCACACCCTGGGCCACCGAAATGCTGTTTGCTGTGTTGGTAGCATAAACTACCTGACCGACGCTGTACGCAACGGTTCCTCCGCTGCCCGAAGCATCACCACCCGTAGCAGTAACTACTTGTTGTGCTTGTGCTGCCAGTCCAAGTCCCAACAACAAAACACTTAATTGCAATTTTTTTTGTTTCATTTTAATTGGTTTAAAAAAGCGCCCATGTTATTGAACTTGTGTTTACAGCAATGCATTAACCCTGTAACATCCTGCTGTTTGATGTTACAAAGTTGAGGTTCAATCCGTTGCGGATGCCTGAATCACTGTTTTGTGGAAAGGGTAAGTTTTTTAACGGCGGGATTGACCATTCGTCAAATGAAAACGACCGTTGGTGCCCTGAAAAAGGACCTTTTACATGGACTTAAGCACTTCTTCTTTTCTTCTTCTGGACACTTCAATCCGGGAATTATCCCGCAATACCAGAAATCCGTCGTGATCCAGGAAGGAGATGAACAACCGGTTCACCATGTGTGATTTGTGGGTGCGTATGAACCCGTACGCCTCCAGAAGCTCAGCGTATTCACCCAATCCCTTGGATGCCATGAATTTTTTGCCTCCGGTTTGGTGTATCTGCGTATAACTTCCAAGCGCTTCCAGACGGATGATTTCGGAGGGTTGAAAAAAGTGAACACCCTCTTTGGTAGGTATGGCAAGTCGAAATTGCGCCGGACTTTCTGCTTTCAGGTTGGTCAAAACATTGTGCAATTGTTCGGGTTGGAAAGGCAGTTCATCCAGGCTGGTCAGGTAGCGTTGTGCGGCCGCCATAAGCTCACGGGGGTCTACCGGCTTGAGCAGGTAATCGAAAGCGCTGAAACGTATGGCTTGAAGCGCATATTCGCTGAAGGCGGTTGTAAAAATGACTTTGAAGCGTCGGTAACGGATTTGCTCCAATACATCAAAACCATTCAGATGCGGCATCCGTATGTCGAGAAACACCAGATCCGGTTCCAGCTCGTGTATCATCGGGGCTGCCTCACGGGCATCGTTGCATACCCACGTGCGTTCGATTTCAGGCACAAAACGCTCGATCATGATCTGCAGAATACCAGACGCGCGAGGTTCATCGTCGATGATAAGGGCTTTCAACATGATGGTATGTGATGGTTGTAAATTTGGTTATGAAATGGTGATCCTGACGCAAGTTCCGGTAGCAACACCATCGTCTGAAACCAGATCAATGATCTCCAGTGCGTTGTTCTGGCCATGACGACTGTTCAGTACCTGCAGGCGCTCTGCACTGCTGCTCAAACCTTTCCCCGTATGCCCCCCGATGCTGTTTATTTTTAAGGCAGCTGCCCTGCCAATGCCATTGTCCTCAATGGTGCAAATGAGGTTATCGTTGGTGTCTGTGTCAAAACGTACAAGCAAACGGCGTTTGCCCTCCTTGTGAAGCAACCCATGCCAGATGGCATTTTCTACAAAAGGCTGTATGAGCAAGGTGGGCAAGGTGTACTCGTCCTGGTCCAGCCCGGGTTCACAGTCGATGTGGTATTCAAAGGTGTCGTAAAACCTTAAGGATTCGAGTTCAAGATAAAGTTCAAGTATGCCGATTTCTTCCCGAAGGGTCAGTGACTCATGATCGCTGTGCAACAGGATCATACGCAGCAATTTTGAAAATTTGGATAAATACATGGCCGCGCCGTCGGTGTTGCCGGTCACAATCAATTCCTGAATGGAATTCAGGGCGTTGAACAAAAAATGCGGATTCATTTGCAGGCGCAAACTTTGCAGTTTTGCTTCCGCGGCTTCCAATTCGTACTGCAGTGCGGTGGTTTTGTGTTTTTCCAGCTCGAGCGACTGTTGCTGGCGTTTTTTAAGCAAATTTTCCCGACGCCTGAATACATAATAAACCAACCCAAGCAGCAGCAATGCCATGCCTGCCTTAAAGGCGGGATATTGCCAAAATTCAGGCCGGATGCGGAATTCCAAAGGCTCTGCAGCATACCAAAGACCACCTTCCACACTTGCTGCTACTTCCAATTGGTAATTGCCCGGGGCTAGATCCGTTAAACGGATCCTGTGACTTCCACCGGTGTTTATCCACGGGTTATTTTGTCCCAAACGGTAACGGTATTGCAATTTTCCGGCATTGTTGTAATAGGGGACAACAACTTCGATGGTTAACGTATTTTGACCCGCCTCGAACACCAAATCCTTTCCAGGATTCCAGATGACGCTGTCACCATTGCCAATAAAAAGCGACTGCAAATCCACCACGAGGGGCAAGGCTTCCAATGCAATCTGCTCAGGATAAAAATAATTGATGCCGTTCCGTCCGCCAAGAAACAACATACCATTGCTTGCCTGCAATTTGGCGAAGGGATAATAAACGGCGCTTTGAATGTTGTCCGCAAAATCGAAGTGCCGGAATGTTTTTAATTGGTTATCCATCAAATACAGTCCATGATCGGTACCAAACCAAAAGCGTTGCAGACTGTCGCGGTGAATCAGAATGGTGGAAACATTTTCGAGCGGACCTTCCACCTTCAACCATTTTCCCTGTTCAGAGGCCGGCGAAAACCTGCGAAGTCCGGTGGATGTTCCAAACAACATTTCATTTTCCGACCGCTGAAAAATGGAAACTACCTGCTCTTTACCCGTAGAAATTTTAAACAAATAACGGTACTCCCGATCCAGTACCGTAATGCCGTTTTTTGTTGCAATCCAGATTCTGTCGAGTGCATCCTGACAGGCTGTTTGGATGTTTCCATGGCTGCCCGGGAATTGCAAACATTCGAGCAAATAAGATTTGCGGTGCAACAAATAGGCTTGTGACCTGCCGCAAACAAAAAAATTGCCGTCGCGAAGCGGATAAATGCCGTGCACAAATTCCTGATCCATTTTTACCCGTACCGAATCGTGGGCAAAATGCGGACGCCGAAAACGATCGGTCAACGGTTCATAAAGCCACATGCCTTTTAGGGTAGGACCAAGGATGATGTAATGGCCATCGTTTGCCATACCCCGAACACTGATGTGGCTCAGGCGGTCGGGGTTTTCATCCCCGGGGGGATGGATTTCTACCTGACCTGTTTTTACATCGAGTTTGTTGAATCCGTTAAATCCTCCAAACCAAACGTTTCCGGCCTTGTCTTCCGTAAAACCGATCACGCGGTTACTCCATCGTTGAGCGGGGTCGTCGGAAAAATTGCGAAGCAAACCGATGGAAGTGCGGATGGAGTTGAAAGCAATGATGTTGGACGAGTTGTGCGCCCAAAAGGTCCCGTTTTTATCCCTGAAAACCCGCACGAGCGCTTCGGCAAGTCCGATGGGTTTGCCCTCGGAAAAAATGCGGTGCTTTACAAAGCGGTTGGTGCGAAGGTCATAAGTACAGGCTCCGAACTGTGTAGTGACCATATACAAACTGTCGTCCAAAGGCTCGGCATCCATAAGATTTACACGGTGGAGGTGGTCGCTCAATTGGTACTGGACTGCATCCATGGGCATCGATGTGCCATTGCTGAAATCCAGCCAGAAGGAATTGCCATCGTAATAAGAAACCACCGCCAGGTCGGGCGTCAGTGCACAAAGGGTAAAATAGGGTTTGGTTCGGGCTATTTTTTTGAGTTTACCTGTTGCCAAATCCGCAGCAATGAAACAGTCTTTCCCCGGGTAAAAAACAGTCGTAACGCAGGTGTCAATTCGGTTGTAAGCCGGGGTAAAAGTTGGAAGCGGGATTGTCGTGTGGAACGGTTGAAAACCTTCCGTTTTTTCGTTCCAGTTGTAAAATCCTTTTTTGGTGATGACACAAAACGGTTGTCCCCGCAACTGAAAAACAACCAGCGGCTGTCCCAGGGCAACCGTATCAAAAGCTGTTTCTTTAAAGTTCCATTGATCCGTATCGGAGCGCCATATTTTCTGGCCGCACAATACCCAAATCCGGTTGTCTTGGTCGCACAATGCTTGAGACACATTGGATTCAAAGCTATGCTTGTAAACATTACGGCCATCAAATCGCTGAATGGTGGCATCCGAAACGATCCACAAAAATTGTTGATGATCCTTAAAAACAATGGAAATCCGCCCGGCATCCAGGCCATTCTCTGCCCCGAAAACCTGTCCATGGTAGGTTGGTAACTGCGCAGACAAAAGCTGACTGCACAACACGATCCATAGTAGAATTGCAAATCGAAGAGAGATGTAAGCGTTCACACTTCAAACATAGGCATCACGTTGGAGACCCTGGACAGGTTTTTTTTTAAAGGCTGTTGCAACTTGAGGAACGGGGAAATTGTGGGATTCGGGGCAGTACAACAGCGTTAACATATGATTAATCAGAAGGACAGGTATGGAACCGGGGGTAAGTCGCTAGTTTTGCGGTTGATAAATTGTACACGCCTTGTTTCCAGGGCTGTCCAATAAGCATCACTGAAAAGACTACTCTAGGGGTACCCCATCATGAAACTGTTAATACAGTCTCTATTCGTTCTGGTTCTTGCCGGCATTTCCGGCTCCAACGTCGCTGCATGGCATAACAACCACATGCCGTTGCTCAGCCAATTGGACGAAATGGAAGTGATCCTAGAACAGGAGGAAGTCTCGCCTGAAGATTCCGGCAGTTCGGGCGGAGGTTTTAACGGTGGCGACAA
>JADLBE010000109.1 GCA_020847915.1 Saprospiraceae bacterium
AACTGGAAAGATTCCTGTTCTCTGACACCGAAATCCAAGGCCACCTAGATAAGGAGAAACTAACGCTTAGAGACAAAGAAGAGTTGCTTGAAATACGTAAAAAAGAATACCAAAAGCTTAAGGAGAAGGTTGCTAATATCCTAGACCTGTACCATGACGGCGAGCTCTCTAAAGATGCATTTAGGGAGCATCATGCACCAGTACATGAAAAACAGATGCAGGTCGAGCAATCAATGATGGAGTTGCAAGGAGAGATAGACGCGTTTCGGATGCAAAGCCTAGATAATGTGCAGGTTTTGAGCGATGCTCAAAACCTGCACAAGCAATGGCACACCTTTACAAAAGAAGAAAAGAAAACCATAATTGAACTAATTACGACGTCCGTGACTGTTGGCAAAACAGACATAGTGATCGCCCTATCATATATACCAACACTTGCTAACCAAAACAGCGAGGCACTCAAATCCATTGATTGTAGTATTCAGAATCCTTCCGCATCAAAAAACGTTACAACTATGCAACGAACCCTCAGGGTTGCGGTTACTACAACCATCCGAAAAAAGACTGCGTTTGCGGTCAGGAGATGGTGAAACGTTACGTGTCGAAAATCAGAGATCCGATGCATCGATTTGCATCTGATTTCACGTAGATATTACTTATAGGGGGTCGCGCAGACGTTCACAGACGTATTGCACAGACGTCACACAGACCATACGTAGAGGGGTTTCGCGCAGATTTTACACAGAAGGTTTCGCACAGATGCCCACAGATTTAAGGACAGATTTTCACAGAAAGGGATCATTCTAACGTACCCTTTCTGTGAAAATCTGTCCTTAAATCTGTGAAAATCTGTGTGAAACCTTCTGTGTAAATCTACCCCGCATTCCCAATCATCACCACCTGCGTCGGCGTCGCATTGCCTTGCGGATTGTCTTCCGCGGAAATGGCGAAAGCCGTAGCGTTTTGCGGGAAAGGCATGGTTTGCCAGCCTCCGGCGGACTGCAGGTCCACCATGCCCAGGCTCACAGGTTTGCCGTCCACGATGGCCCAGGCCTGGAAGTGTTTGCCAGCGGGTGGTACGGGCAGTCCGGACACATCCAGACCGGTTTCTCCACGTACGGCATTGTGGTACACGTAGGCAAAATCTTTGTCGTTCGACATGCGCACCGCCCGGGTATCTGGGTCGCGCAGCATGGCTACGGCCTGGCGGGTGTTTTCAAGCACCTTGGTTTGGGTGTCGCAATCGTTCAGTCTGGATGTCATGGCCGCCATTTGGGCCTGATTTTCTGCCATTTGTTGTTCGGCCTTGTTCCAGCGGTAACCCAGGTAACCGGCCAGCAACAAAGATGCTGCAAGGGGAAGCCAGCGCAAAGGTGATGTTGAACCTTTGATGGGCGGACCCTCAGGCCTGATGTTCTGGTTGCCGATTTCGTCCAAAATCCGGGCTTTGATGCCTGGAGGCGGTGTGATGGCATTTGCCATGGCAAGCTTCTCCATGTCGAGCTCGATGGCTTCGAGCTCGGCGCGCGCTTCCGGATGTTCGCTTAACATACGTTCCACCAGAGCACGTTCTTCGACGCTGCCCTGGCCGAGGGCGTAGGTTTCAAGCAAACCGGATTGGAGAAATTGTTGAATGT
This sequence comes from Saprospiraceae bacterium, assembly GCA_020847915.1. Taxonomy (GTDB): domain Bacteria; phylum Bacteroidota; class Bacteroidia; order Chitinophagales; family Saprospiraceae; genus M3007. Next base: position 1,638 of record JADLBE010000109.1, read on the forward strand.
CCATTATGTAGGGTGCCTGTGTAGGGGCGTTGAGCTTAAAAAAGATTAATGAAGAAGTGCCAGAAATCCAGCAACAATGGCCGGACCAAATGACCGGCGAAGTTCCTGCATGGCAAAACGCAAACGGGTTTTGATGGTGCCCAAAGGCACGCCTGTTGCTTCAGCCGCTTCTTCCTGGGTGTAACCCTTGAAATAAACAAGGTCAATTAGGCTGCTGTATTTGTCATCAAGCTTTTGCACGAGTTCGTGAAGTCCTACGTGGTCGGGGTTGATGTTTTCGCCGCCCGGTTGATATACGAGCTTATCAGGGCTTTCGGTTTTGCTGCGGTCCTGAAAATGTCGTGTGCGGGTTGCGTCGATGGCAGTGTTGCGCGCAATGTTGAGCATCCAGGTGAACAAACGGCCTTTTCCGGCGTCGTAATTGTCGCTGTTGCGCCAGATTTTTACAAACGTATCCTGCAAAACCTGTTCTGCCAGTTCCGGCATTTGTACGATGCGCACCACAACGCCGTACAAAGCGCCGCTGTAGGCGTCGTACAGGTCGGAAATAACACGTTCGTCCCGTTGTTTCAAGCGGTGGATGTAGGTATCCTGCATTGGGGTAGTTTAGGCAGCCAAAGTTTTGGCAGCGCTTTCTTGACGGCGTTTTTCTTTTTTCTCAGCGTATGCAGTAGCGGCTTCGCGCACCCAGGCGCCTTCTTCGTGTGCTTTTACACGGGTACGAAGTCGTTCGCGGTTGCACGGACCATTTCCTTTCACGACGTTCCAAAATTCGTCCCAGTCGATGGGACCAAAATCGTAGTGGCCGCGTTCTTCGTTCCATTTCAAATCGGGATCGGGAACCACAAGTCCGAGGAACTTGATTTGCTCGGCGATCATATCTACAAAACGTTGGCGCAATTCGTCGTTGCTGAAACGTTTGATTTTCCATTGTGCGCTTTGGGCGCTGTGCAACGATTCGCCGTCCGACGGACCAAACATCATCACAGCCGGCCAGTACCAGCGGTTAATGGCGTCCTGGGCCATGGCTTTTTGTTCGTCGGAGCCCTTGCTCATCACGAGCAGCAATTCAAATCCCTGGCGCTGGTGGAAACTTTCTTCCTTGCAAACCCGGGTCATGGCGCGGGCGTACGGACCGTAGGAACAGCGGCAAAGCGGAACCTGGTTCATGATGGCAGCACCGTCGACGAGCCAACCAATGGCGCCGATGTCGGCCCAGTTGATCGTCGGATAGTTAAAAATGGAGGAGTATTTGGCTTTGCCGGCGTGCAACTCGTCGATCATTTGTTCGCGGGAAACACCGAGGGTTTCGGCGGCGGCGTAGAGGTAAAGTCCGTGACCACCTTCGTCCTGCACCTTGGCAAGCAAAATTTGTTTGCGTTTCAGCGAAGGGGCGCGGGTGATCCAGTTGCCTTCGGGAAGCATGCCTACAATTTCGCTGTGGGCGTGCTGACCGATCTGACGGATGAGCGTTTTGCGGTAGGCATCCGGCATCCAGTCTTTGGGTTCAATGCGGATTTCCGCATCAATTTTGGCCTGAAACTGTTCTTCGAGCGACTGAATGTTTGCAGTCCTGGTTCCACTCACTTCCATGTTGTGATGGTTTGATTCGGTTTGATTACGATAATACGCTACAAAGGTCGGTGAATTCTGAAAATTCAAAAAGGTCGTTTGATCTTTGGAATATGTCTGAATAACACCAGCTAAGGTAGGCTTGTTGTGAAGTTTTGAAAGATTTTTTTTAACACCAGCGCCACTAATTAAGAGAACATGGCGTTTATAGGCAGTAATTTTAGTTTAGAAAGCAAATAAATCTTACCTTTGCGCCCTATGAAAAAATCGAATGGCTGGCTGTTGCTGTTGGGCATGATGTGGATGCTGAGCTCCTGCAAGAGCGGTTACGAAAAAGTCCGCACCAGTGGAAACCCTGATGCAATACTCGCGGCTGCCTTTGAGTATTACGAAAAAAAGGAATACCAACGTGCTCAAACTTTGTTCGACCAGGTTTTAAACAACCTTCGCGGACGGCAAGAGGCGGAAAAAGCCTATTTTTATTATGCCTACACGTACTACTACCAGAAGCAGTATGTGCTGGGCGCTTATTATTTTAAAAACTTTGCCAACACGTTCATCAACTCGCCTTACCGCGAGGAGGCGGCATTTATGTCGGCATACAGCAACTACCTTCAATCGCCCAGTTACAGGCTCGAGCAAAGCAGTACAGCCATGGCCATTGAGGAGTTTCAGTTGTTTGTCAACCTTTTCCCCACCAGTTTGCGGGTGAAGGAATGCAACAGGCTCATTGATGAACTGAGGAAAAAACAAGAGGAAAAAGCATTTGCCGAAGGCGAACTTTATTTCAACCTCAAACATTACCAGTCGGCCGTCATTTCGTTCGACAATCTGCTTCGCGATTACCCGGAAAGTTCCGATGCGGAGCGTGTGCGGTTCCTGATTGCAAAATCAAACTATCTGCTCAGCGAAAACAGCATCGTGGAGCGGAAAGAAGAACGTTACACCCTGGCCATCGAACGCTGCAACGATTTTTTGGAAAAATACCCGACCGGGAAATACAGCAAAGAGATCAAAGAGATCCGGAAAGCATCACAAGAGCAGATCAAACTGCTTAAAAAACGTTTGAAACAAACTTAATATGAGCGATATCAAAAGCAAAGCACAGGGCCTTGATGCCAACGTGCAACCCCGCGACGTTCTCGAACTGGTGGCCAAAACCGGCAACATCTACGAGAGCCTCGTGATCATTTCCAAACGCGCACGTCAGATTTCGAGCGACCTGAAATGGGAAATCCAGCGCAAACTGGAGGAATTTGCCGTGAATACCGACACCATTGAAGAAGTTCAGGAGAACAAGGAACAAATCGAGATCTCCAAATTTTACGAGCGCCTGCCCAACACGTCCATCATCGCTGCGAACGAATTCCTGCACGATGAAATCCAGTGGCGCTACACTGAAGAAAAAGAACAATAGTTCGCAGCGCTGAACCATCCTCCATGCGCAAGGTCATCCTAGGCATCAGCGGCTCCATTGCAGCTTACAAAGCAGCCCATCTGACACGTTTGCTCGTCAAACAAGGCGCCGATGTACAGGTCCTGATGACCGATGCAGCCACGCAGTTCATTGCGCCGCTGACGCTTTCTACCTTATCCAAACGCCCGGTGTACAGCAATGTACAATCGGAACAGGGCTGGAACAACCACGTGGAACTTGGCCTTTGGGCCGATGCCCTCGTGGTTGCTCCTGCAAGCGCCAATACCCTGGCCAAAATGGCCACAGGCCTTTGCGACAATATTTTGTCCGCCGTGTACCTGTCGGCCCGATGTCCTGTGTTTGTGGCCCCGGCCATGGATGTCGACATGTGGCACCACCCTACCACCCGCCACAACATCAATACCCTGCTTAAATACGGCGTACACGTCATTCCCGTTGCCCATGGTGAACTCGCCAGCGGACTTGTCGGTGAAGGCCGCATGGCCGAACCCGAAGCCATTGTGGCTTACCTCGACCATTTTTTTGCCCAAAAACAAGATTTGGCGGGTAAAAAAGCTTTGGTGACGGCCGGTCCGACCTACGAAGCCCTCGATCCCGTGCGTTTCATCGGCAACCATTCCACTGGCAAAATGGGTATCGCCATCGCCGAAGACCTGGCCGACAGAGGCGCCGAAGTAACCCTGGTGCTGGGCCCTACCGAACTCAGACCAACCAACCCAGCCATCGAAGTGGTGCCCGTGGTTTCGGCGCAGGACATGTACGAGGCCTGCCGCCGCGTATTTTCGTCCTGCAACATCGCCGTTTTGGCCGCCGCCGTCGCCGATTACCGTCCGACCCAATATTCGGAACAAAAGATCAAAAAAAAGGACGACGACCTGAGCCTCCAACTGGCCAAAACCATCGACATCGCGGCAACACTGGGCAAGGAAAAGATGCCCCGGCAGGTCTTTGTGGGTTTCGCCCTCGAAACGCAGGATGAAGAAAAACACGCACAACTCAAACTTGATAAGAAAAACTTCGATTTCATCGTTCTTAACTCGCTCCGCGACCCCGGCGCAGGATTTGGGACCGATACCAACAAAATCAGCATCCTGCACCGCGACGGCAAGGCCAAAACGTTTGATTTAAAAAGCAAAACGGAAGCCGCCGCAGATATTGTTGATGAAATCGTTGTCCTGGCCAACCGTTTTAAAACAGAAAGCGTCTAAGGCATGATTGTTCGGGTTGTCGTTTTTTTTCAAAAAAACCATTCCGAAAATCCACAAATCCAATCTGCAATTCAAAAAATCCAGAAAATCCTGGTTTAATTTTGCCGCCATGCTGAAACGTTTTTTCATACCTTTTTTGTTGGTTGCCGCCGCTGCTCTTCCCGCCGTAGCACAGGGTGAATTGCTCGCCACGGTGCGTATCAATACGCCGCAACTGCAACAAACGGACCGCAAAGTGTTTGATGAACTGGAAATCTCCCTGAAAGATTTCATCAACAACACGAAGTGGACCAAGGATCAGTTTGATACCGACGAACGTATCAAATGCAATTTTATCCTGACCATCAGCAGTGAAAATGAAAACGGCTTTTTTGGCGGTGAGCTTGCCGTGCAATCGGTAAGGCCTGCTTACGGCAGCGGATACGAAACACCCATGTTGTCGCACCTCGACAAGGATATTTCGTTTTATTATGTTCAAAGCATGCCCATCGAGTTTTTGCCCGATGCTACCGACAACCAAAACATCGCTGCGTTGTTTGCCTTTTATGCTTACATCATCCTCGGTCTCGATTACGACAGCTACAGTTTGTACGGCGGTGAGCCCTATTTCCTGGTGGCCCAGCAAATCGTGACCAACATTGAAAACTCCTCCACCAATGCCAATTCGGGCTGGCGCCCAAAAGACGGCGGCAAAAACCGCAACCGCTGGTGGATCGTTGAAAACATGCTCAACCCGCGCATCAAACCTTACCGCGCTGCCCAATACCAATACCACAGAAACGGATTGGATGTATTTTACACCAATCCAGAACAAGGACGCAATGTTGTTCTTTCCGCTTTGGAAGAGATCGACAAAGCAAACACCGCCTACTTCAATGCCATGATCGTTCAGATGTTCACCAATTCCAAACGCGATGAAATCGTGGAAATGTGGAAAGCTGCGCCCAAATCGCAGCGCGATCGTGTGATTCAGATCATGACTAAAATCGACCCAACGTTCAGCCAGCGCTACCGCGAAATCAACTGAACCGCGCCTCTTATCTCGCTACATGGATACCATCGTTAACATCAGTCAGTTCCTGCTTAGTCTGTCCCTGCTCATCGTTTTGCACGAAATGGGACACTTTTTTCCCGCCATTTGGTTCAAAACCCGTGTGGAGAAATTTTACCTCTTTTTTGATTTCGCACCTTTCAATTCGCTTTGGAAAACCAAACGCGGTGATACCGAATACGGCATCGGCTGGTTGCCGCTCGGCGGCTATGTAAAAATAGCCGGCATGGTGGATGAAAGCATGGATACCGAAGCGCTCAAACAACCACCCCAACCCTGGGAATTCCGTTCGAAACCGGCATGGCAACGCCTGATCATCATGATCGGCGGCGTTACGGTAAACTTCATCCTGGGTTTTTTCATTTTTGCCATGATGCTTTGGGGCTTCGGCAAATCGTATGTTCCGACCTCCGAAGCCAAAACTTACGGATTGGCCTTCGATTCCAGCCTTCAAAACAACGGCTTTCAAAACGGCGACCTGATCACCAAAATCGGTAACAAACCTTTCGACCGCCTCGATCCCGCTGCTTTTGTGGAAGCCATCGTGCTCGATGACGCCCGCCAGGTAACGGTGGTGCGCAACGGACAAGAGCAAACCATCTCGCTTCCTGCCGACATGGCCCAGCAAATTACAGGCAAAAGAATCGCCAAAGGCGCCCTCATGATGCCCCGTATGCCGTTTTATGTGGAAGAAGCCGCACCTGGCTTTCCGGCCGTCAAAGCAGGTATTCAGAAAGGTGACCGCATCATCAGTTTTAATGGCAATCCTACAACGTTTTACGACGAGTTTACCCCACTTGCCAAGGCCAGCAAGGGCAAAGAGGCGACTTTGGGCATCCTTCGCAACGAAAAAGACACGGTTTCGGTGAAACTCACCCTTACCGAAGAAGGTACCATCGGCGTGGCTCCACGAGTCAAAGGCTTTTTTAAAGAAGAACGCGAACATTACACTCTGGCTGCGGCTTTGCCCGGCGGCGTTAAAATGGGGGTCGATTTTCTCAACAACCAGTTGAAGGCCTTCGGCCAAATGTTTAAGGGCAAAATCGCCGTGAAGGACAACCTCGGCAGCATCATCAGCATCGGCAAAATGTACGGCACCAGCTGGGATTGGGAACGCTTCTGGGGACTTACCGCCTCACTCAGCATCCTGCTCGCGTTTATGAACCTCTTGCCCATACCGGCGCTCGACGGCGGCTATGTGATGTTTCTGATCTGGGAAGTCATTACCGGTCGTAAAGTGAGCGACAACGTGATGGAAAAAGCCGTAACCTTCGGTTTCTTTCTCATGCTCGGCCTCATGGTTTACGCCCTCGGTCTCGACCTCTGGCGCCACGTGTTTCAAAGATTTTTCTAACGGCTTGTCATCCCGCTGGGCCCAGGCACTGTTCCATAGATTTTTCCATACAACTTGTCATCCCGCAGGGAACATGACTTACTTCGAGTTTTACGGTCTGCCTCAAACGCTGAACCTGGATGAAGGACAGCTGCGCCGGCTTTTTTACCAAAAAAGCAAGGAGCACCACCCTGATGTCCATACCCTTGCCAACGAGGATGTGCAGGCCCAAAACCTCGATCTGGCATCGTTCAACAACGATGCCTACCGTACCCTGAGCAACCCGACGCTACGGCTGAAATATGTTTTGCAACTGCACGGATTGCTTGGCGACGAAAAACAGCTGACCAAATTACCCGCAGATTTCCTCATGGAAATGATGGAGCTCAATGAAACGATGGCTGATCTCGAATTTGAGCCCAATCCGGAGAAGCTCAACAAATTGAACCGGGATGTTGATGAGCTTGAACAAAGTCTTGATAATCAGATAAATACGCTGCTTTTGCAATGGAGCATCGAAACCAACCAACCGGGTGACCTGGAAAAACTTCAGGATTATTTTCTGAAAAAGCGGTATTTGTTGCGCATTCGGGAAAACCTGTCTAAATTTGCGTCGCTTTAAATACAAAGCTTGCGGGAATGGCGGAATGGTAGACGCGATGGTCTCAAACACCATTGATTTCACGGTCGTGCGAGTTCGAGTCTCGCTTCCCGCACAAATTTACAAACAGGAGTCATCCCGATTTTTTCGGGGTGACTCCTGTGTTTTATCATAAATCCTGCTGTACTTTTCCACCATGTTACAGCTCACCGGCGACGGCTCACATACGCTTTTATCCGAACGTTTCGGGGTTACCTACCATTCCCACTTTGGTGCGACCACCGAGTCGATGCACGTGTTCATCAATGCCGGACTGCGGTTCAAAGCTGCGGTGCAAAACCATGTGGATGTTTTGGAAACAGGTTTTGGCACAGGATTGAATGCATTTATGACCTGGCTGGAAGCGGAACGCCGCAACCTGACGGTGGGTTACCTGGGCCTCGAAATCCAACCCATCACCCCGGAACAAGCCGCCACGTTCAATTATCCCGAACAACTGGGTGTACCCACACGTGCAGAGGATTTTTTACAACTGCACAACGTAAGCTGGGGCGAAAAACACCGCTTGTCGAACAACTTCGTTTTTGAAAAACAATTAACCCCCATTCAGGATTTTTACGCGCCGGAGGCCTTTGATGTGGTGTACTTCGACGCTTTCGCTCCCCAGGCACAACCGGAGTTGTGGACACAGGATGTGTTTAAAAACATGTACGAATCCCTGCGCCCTGAAGGCATCCTTGTGACCTACTGCGCCCAGGGAGAATTCAAAAGAACTTTAAAAAAGGTGGGGTTTTCGGTGGAACGGATTCAGGGGCCACCAGGGAAACGGGAAATGACGCGGGCGTGGAAGAATCTGTCTTAACCCGGATTTTTGGGATTGTAGGGATTGGGATTTTAGGTCCCACGCTTCGCTGGGATGACAAAATGGGATTGGGATGGATTGGATTGGATTCCTGAGCGCTGCCATTTATATTCGGTGGATGCTTTTTACCCTTGTTGGTTTATATACTTGGTCAGTTGTGCGACAAAAAGTGCTTTAAAGAAAAATCTTGAAAAATCATTTTACGCACTAAACCAAAAAAGCCATACGTTAGAGTTGTCAAACACCTTTAATCCTTGTCACGCTTCATTTTTAACCAAACTGTTTTTCCACCAAATCATGCGACTGCCCTCTTTTATGCACTTTGCCGCTACCATGGCAATGGCCTCTCTTTTGTTTGCAACCGCCTGCGACAACGGAGATGACGACAACGAGCCGCTTCCCGACATCAGCACTTCTGTGCTGCTGGTCATTGACGAAGAAAGCATCGACAATGGCAACGAACCCAACAATTTTTCACAAACCGACGTAAACGATCAGCTCGCTGAAGTTGGTGTGCGCACACCCCTGAAGTACTTTAGGGACAATGTGGGCAAAACCATCGACCTCTACACCGGCCAGGTAGGTGACGAAGGCTGGCATGCCCTGAAAGTTATTCCGGATTCCTGGAAAAATGCCGGTCCGACCAGCAATGGCGCCCGCAACTTTTTGCAAGCGGGACCTGGTTTGGGTGGCGGCAGCGACGATCGTGAAGTACTGCTCGACAAAATCCCCGATGTAACCCCACTGCGGGCCGCAGGATTGACCATGCTTAAGGGTCAGACCATTTTGGCTGTGGTGTACGACGGCGATGTCAGCATCAACTACGGCCCCCTCAACGGCAACCTGCAGGGCGCCAACCTGGGACTTGTAGCTTTTGATGTTTTGGAAGTGACCGAACTTACCGACGCATCCTCCTCCTCGCTGCCCCGTGTACGTGTACGCATCCGGGACGTGGACGAAACCCTGGCCGTTGTACCGCACCTGTTTGCCAATGCACCTGTACCAGTATCTTCGTCCAACCCATTCGACATCCAACCTCCGGCCTCCCCCCAGGCCATCGTGCTGATTCCGGCACCTTAGCATTCTTTTAATCCTGGCTCCAAGGCCATCCCAACACGCTTTTTAGCTTTTAGTATGAACATGGGCCCCGGGTTTTCCGGTGTGCCCATGTTTTTTTTTGCCAAATATCAACAACATCGTTTTCCGGTGGTTAATAATGGGTGTGATGGTGTATTTTTGAAAATTGAAACATCAAACAAACCAAATGATATGACTCCAACCCTTCGAATTCTTCCCGTAGCGTTGCTTTTGATTTTGGCAACCTTTTCCTGTAAAAAGGACGACGATTCCGATGACGGCAATGCGGATTTGTGTTCCGTTAACGACAGCATACCGGATGACATTCCAGGCTGGTCGTCCAAACGTTTGCCTGCCAATTACATTTTCGGAAATTTTAACCCACAATTCAAGTTCCTCAACGGTTCGGAGGGCTTTGCCATAGGAGCAACGTTGATTCGAACCACCAATGGCGGGTCCGTTTGGGAAGAAGTGAGCTCCTTTCCACGCACTTCCTCCGGAAACATGCGCATCATGGATGCCGTGAACACCCAAACCCTGTTTGTAGTCTCCGATACCTTCCCACACGATCAGGGGCCTTCCGTACAGATTTTGCAACGCACCACGGACGGTGTGAATTGGCAAACGGTGGTGGTACAGGATTGGATGTTGTCGTACATCCATTTCAGCGACGCTCAAAACGGATTTGCCTGGGGGTTTGGCGTTGATGATTTGTTTTACCCCTATTTTTTGCGGACAACCGACGGCGGCAGTACATGGACGCCAGTGCAAGACCTCACGCCTACTTTTGCACATTCTCAGTTTGTCCTCCAGTGGCGCAATGCCCAGGAAGGCCTTGCACACAATGGATACGACGTGGCGTACATCACCAACGATGGCGGACAAACCTGGACTGACATTTCAACACCTGCAATCAAACCTCAGGTGTATTACCGTTCCGGATTGTCTTCCTATTTTGGCAACACCCTAAACAACATAACCCAATATACCACGAACAGCGGTCAGTCCTGGACCGACACCGATCCTGGAAAACTCATCGTACTTACGGTTGATGGCCAGAACGGATTTGGTATTGTTACCCAAACAAGTTGTCCAAACCAGCAAAACGGGGAATTTGCCCTGGCCACTTCCACCGACGGGGGCCGCACGTGGCAACGTACACGCCTGATCTCGAACTTCAATTTTGGCAGTTCACAGGAAGTAAGACCCGGGCTGTGGGTCACGTTTGATGTAACAGAGGGTGTTTTTTACTGGTTTGAGAAGGATTAACCCCTTTGTTGAACTATTTTGAAAATATTTTAAAAAAAGTTTGGTGGTAAATAAAATGGTCTTACCTTTGCGGTCCACTACATCGCGGAGTGGAGCAGTTGGTAGCTCGTCGGGCTCATAACCCGAAGGTCGCAGGTTCAAGTCCTGTCTCCGCCACAAATTTTCTTTGGTAACCGGTTTTAAATTGGTTACATTTTTTCCGACACGCAGGTCTGCCAAATCATTTGGCAGACCTGTTTGCGTTTACAGCCACCGCCTAAGAGCATGTTTGAATGCTCTAAAATTTGCCCAATCAATTTATTTGCCGCAATTGTGCTGCCGCCGTTTCAGCGGTGATGTCACGCTGTGGATTGGCAAACATCTCATACCCAACCATAAATTTTTTAACGGTGGCAGACCTCAACAAAGGTGGATAAAATGCCATGTGGAAGTTCCACTCCGAATGTTCCTGTCCATCGGTGGGACTTTGATGGATACCGGAAGAGTATGGAAACGAGGTATCGAACAATTTGTCGAATCGATGGGTCAGGTCTTTAAGTATGGCTGCAAAGGCGCTTTTTTCATCTGGAGTCATTTGTCCGATGTGTTGAAAATGTCGTCTGGGGATGATCAACGCTTCAAAAGGCCACACGGCCCAAAATGGCACCAGGGCTACAAATTCGCTGTTGTGGCAGATGATTCTGTCTTTTTCAACCAGTTCCTGCTCCAGGTAATCCTGCAACAAACTTCGTCCGGTTTTGGTCCAATGTTTTAGCTGCTGGGTAGATTTTTTTAAAACCTCCTGGGGTACCGTGCTTTGGGCCCATATTTGTCCGTGGGGATGTGGGTTGCTGCTTCCCATGATGGCGCCCTTGTTTTCAAATATCTGGACGTGGTTGATGAAGTCCAAGCTGCCCAGTTCGAGGTATTCCTTTTGCCAGAGATCCACGACCTTTTCAATGGCCGATACGTCCATGTCTGCAATGGCCAGCGAATGATCGGGAGAAAAACAGAGTACACTGCAAATGCCGCGTTCGCCATTGGCTTTGAGTAGACCTTTTTCGAAGGAGCTTTGGTCACTGTCGGGCAGGAGCGCTGCAAAATCGTTCGTAAAAACAAGGGTATCGGTGTATTTTGGATTCTCCTGGCCGCCCGCCCGGGCATTGCCAGGGCACAAATAACAACCGGGGTCATAGGACGGCGGCTTGCCATCGGTCGTTTTTTCAGTTTTACCCTGCCACGGACGCTTGTTGCGGTGGGGCGACACAAGCACCCATTCATCTGTGAGGATGTTGTAACGGAGATGCGGGTCGTTGGAAAAATGGAGCATTTATATTGGGGTTTAGGAGCCTACTGGATAACTTTTGCACCATCGCCGATACCAACTTCAATGGGCGTGAGGTCGATACCGAAGCGGTCGCGGTAACTTTTGGATACCTGTTTTACAAACTCCGCTACCCTGCCCTTTTCAACCAGGTTGATGGTACAGCCGCCAAAGCCGCCGCCCATCATCCTGCTGCCCAAAACTTCATCCTTTCCGATCGTATGCTGCACGATGAAATCGAGTTCCGGACAGCTCACTTCGTAATCGTTTTGCAAACTGAAGTGCGATTGGTACATCAGCTCGCCCAGTGTTTTAAAGTTCCCGGCCAGCAGAGCCTCCGTGGCGTTCAGCACCCGCTGGTTTTCGTTGACCACATGGCGGCAGCGGCGAAAAATAGGCTCCGGCAGGTGCGCTTTTTGGGCAACGACCTGCTCGATGGTTACGTCCCGCAGGTTTTTGATATTGGGATATTCCTTTTTCAAAACAGACACCCCTTGCTCGCATTCCGACCGTCGGGTATTGTACTCCGAGGAAGCGAGAGCGTGTGAAACGTTGGTATTCAGCAGCAACAGTTGGTAATCACCCAATTCGAGCGGGAAGTACTGGAATTCCAGACTTCGGCAGTCCAGCAAAATCACATGATCTTTTTTGCCCATCACGCTGGCAAATTGGTCCATGATGCCGCATTTGTTGCCGACGAAGTTGTGCTCCGCAAGTTGCGAAGCCTTGATGATTTGCAGTTTGTCGAAACCAAGCTCGAACAAGGCATTTAAAGCAATGGCAAAGCTGCACTCCATGGCTGCCGACGAGCTCATGCCGCTTCCGATAGGTACATCGCTTTCGAATTCCGCATCGAATCCTTTGATGTCGCCGCCTAATTTTTGCAACTCGCTAACCACGCCCATGACGTAGTTTTGCCAGCTTTCTTCCATAGGCGAAAAATCAAGAAGGTTGAATGAAAAGGATTGTTGTTCCTTGAGGTCGGTCAGGTTGACGGTTGAAGGCGTGCCGTTGCGGTGTATCTGCACAGTCATTTTGTGTTCGATGGCGGCTGGAAGTACGAATCCGTCGTTGTAGTCGGTATGCTCGCCAATAATGTTTATCCGTCCCGGCGCCTGCGCAGTTACGGCATCGGGTGCATTGGTTTGTTTTGTTGCCATGTTGTTAAGGTTGGATCTTTGGGCCAGGCAAGGAACAATGGAGTGTGTATGCTGTTTCCATTTGTCTTACTTTTGCTGAAATCAGAAACCTACTTCTGATAACGCAGGTTTAGTAGCCTTCCATGTTGCACTGAGGGCTTTTTTCCTTTTTATTCCATTTATACACCATGGACAACCCAGTCTGGCTCTCTTTGCATTTTTACCCCCTGGAAACCCAGGATGTTTTTCTCGCCCGTGCTTTGCGCCCTTTCCTCGCTCAAAACGTGTGGAACACACCAGGCGCCCGATTTTTTTTTATACGTTTTGAGGATGAAAAGGGACCACACCTGCGCCTGCGTTTCCGCGGTGAACCGACATGGTTGCAGGAAACGTTGTTGCCTGCGTTTGAAACGCTGGTAAAAGACCGCGGTTCGTGGAATGAAGTGCCTTACGATGCGGAATCCGATCGTTTCGGTGGCGAAGAAGCGATGGCCTGGGCTGAGGAACATTTTCACTTGTCGGCCCGGGTGGTCCTCGACCGTTTGGCCCAACCCGAATTCACGTATGGCGACGCGTTGTACGATGCGCTGAGACTGAATGCGATGATGTTGCATGCCGCAGGTTTCAACCGCGAACGTGCAGCCTGGTATTTCGGCCAACTCACCGACCAGTGGTTGCCTTTGTTTTTTCGTCCGGAAAAGGAGGATAAGGCACAGGACAACGCCTGGATGCAGGATGTGCGTGAACAGTTTGAACAATCGTTTCAGGCCCAGGAAGCCGCTTTGCGCCCGGTTATGGACGCTCTTTGGGATGCCCTGCAAACAGGTAAATCCGACGCAAAACAACCCGAATGGCGCCGCTGGCACATGGGCAACGAAATGATCCTGGCAGAGCTGGGCGACAATCTTGAGAGGGCACTTCCGAGTCTTATCCACCTCAGCAACAACAGGTTGGGTGTAACCAATCCGGATGAGGTGTTTGTGTGTTATGTGTTGTCGAGAGCGTTGTAGGCCAGCAGGCAGCAGGCAGCAGGCAGCAGGCAGCAAAAAAAATGAGTTCAGTGGTATTCAGCTATTGAACTCATTTTTTTTGCGGAATTGCTGGTTTTGAAAGTGATACGAACCAAATAAGGGGAAATCCAAGCTCATAGAGCATGTTGAGTTGTCGGGTTTTGGGCTACGAACGGCAAATTTTATTTTAAAGTTCGTTAAAATTTTCGCCGTAGGCACCCGGCTACAGCTGCAAATTTTGCCTTCTTTAAAATTAAATTTCCTCGCTCTCGCCTCAAAACCGACAAATCAACATGCTCTTAAAACGCCCAAAAATCCACCTGTGAAATCCGAAAAAGAAACCACTGTACAAACCTGGTCTGAAAAAAAGCGGAACTATAAAATTGGCGCCGGGGTATTTTTATTTTTCTTTTTATTTTCTTTTATTGATACACCCAACAAAGCAATGTCAGAATTGACTGCTTTGGATAACGTTGTTTTAAGAAGTATTTTATACCGCTCATCCAGTGGAAAGGTTAATTACCAGGAAATACGGTTTCATTTCAAAGGAAAGGACAATGTATTTATTGTCAATGGGACAGATTACCAATACTTTGATCATGAAGACTTTAGGAAAGAAGTCAGTATTGGGGACACCCTATCCGTCATGTATGACAAAACATTTTTTAAATACAAGATTTACGCCTTCTTCAAAAATGGAAGAGATTATTGTGATTTGCAAAAAGCAAATCTGCACAGGGACAAGAATGATTTGTGGATCCGTATACTTGCCGGCTTTGGATTGATGGTTTGCCTGATTACACTCTCTTTTAAAAAAGAACCCCTGCTCAATATGGGCCTCATCTTATTTTTGGGACTGGTCCTACTTGCTTATGTATTGTCGCAATACCTATGAAGTGCATATAAAAGATTACCAATGAGAGTTTATTCGCCTTTAAACATCAACCCTTTATCCGAAGCTGCTCCGTCCGAACCGCCACATCTTCGCTTGCCCCTTCAAGCCGCAACACCCCACGCGGACACACCGCCGAACACACACCGCAGCCTACGCAACTCGCCCGCACCACATCCTGTCCTTTTTGGGCATAAGCCCGCACATCGATGCCCATTTCGCAAAAGGTGGAACAATTGCCACAGGAAATGCACTGTCCGCCATTCACCGTGATCCGGAATTTGGATTTTGCCCGTTGCCAAATGCCCAACCAGGCCGCCATGGGGCACCCGAAACGGCACCATACCCTGCTGCCCAGCAAGGGATAAAAACCAACACCCACAACCCCGGAAAATGCCGAGCCGATCAGGAATGCATACGATTTGTAAAAAAGCAGGGAGTACTCCTGCAATACGCTGCGACCGGTAGCCACATTGACCCAAAGCAAGGCCGTCATGAGCACAACGAATACCAAAACGCTGTGCACCATCCAGCGTTCAATTTTCCAGGACTTCAGACTTTTATCGGAAAGATGCCGGAAAGGATCGCCGGCCGTTTCAGCAAGTCCGCCACAACCACAAACCCAGGAACAATACCACCGTTTGCCAAAAAAGTAGGTCAAAATGGGTGTGCCGATGAAAAACATCGCCAATCCAAAGAAGAAAAAGAAGGTGCCAAGGGCTGATCCGGCATAACCCTGGTGCGCCATGGGAGTACCCTGGTAATAAGAAAGCGGCCAAAAATAGGTGAAGTAAATTTCCGGCTGTTGCAGGCGCATCAGCAATCCGGGGATAAGAAAAGCGAAGCCCAATTGAAAAAACATGACGGAAAACGTTCGCAAACGCTGGTATGGATTGTGCCTGTATTTGAAGATGAACTTGATACCCATCAATACCACTGCGGCAGTGTACAGGGTTCCGTATACAAACCACTGGTTTGCCGCCGAACCACGCAACAGATGGCTAAGCGGATCAAACAACTGTATCAAGCCAACCAGGTATTCAGGAAACCAATACAAACAAATGTAAAATCCCGTAATCACGATGCCTACCAGCCACCCCCAAATACCACGGGCCGTCAGACTGCGAAACCAGGTGCCGTTGTTTTTGATGCCATCCGGCCTTGTAAGGTATTCTTCCCGGATAAAAAGGAGGATGCCGGCGGTGGTCAGTCCGAAGGCCAATAAAAAAACAGGCATGGGTGCTATGGCTTTGCCGGCGGCCCAGGTGATCAATAGCAACAAAATGCCGAGTCCTGACAGGGCCAGGGCTATTTTTTGTTTGCCCGTGGTGAGCATCGGAGCTGGCGTAGCTATGGAAAGTGATTCGTCGCGCATTTGGGTAGAATTATTATTCAAATGGACAATACAAAATGGTCCCGGATTGGTTGAAACAGTTAGGTTTTACCGTAAAAACTGAAGTACTGCGGGCAGACCGCGTTTCTGTTTCAGGATCAGGTTTTTTCCGGTTTGCCGGTTGTAGGCGGCGACCAGTTCCGATTCGTGTTGAAGATAAAATTCCGGGTCAAAATTGGCGAGTCCGAGCCGCTGCAATACCTCCTCAATGTGTGTTTTGCGGCGCAGCCATTGGTCACAAACTTCATGTCGGTACCGGACGCCCATCAGGTTAAACCCAAGAATTTGCCCCGAATCACGATCAAAAACGAGACGGATGCTTTTTTTGCCGTCGGGATGCTCCCAATAAACAGCATCATGGTTTTCGGGCGCTTTGGCACGTACATCACCATACACCTGGTATTCAATATCCAGGAACTTGGCCGAGTTGAACCAAATGCCGGGATCGTAAAGCGTCGGTTTGCCGCAGACGGTTTGGGCAACCGTTTCACCCATCATTCGGCCGGTGTACCAAACCGCCTCAATGGCCCGGCGTCCATGGTGCGGATGGCGCATCTCGGCGCAATCGCCGATGGCATACACATCCGGGATGTTGGTTTCCAGGTGTTTGTTGACGAGTATACCGCGGTGGATTTCAAGTTGTGTATTTTTCAAAAAACCGACGTTTGGGCTGACGCCTACTGCCAGACCGACAAAACCGCATTCGATGGTCTCTCCTGAGGAAGTAAGAACTGCGCGGCATTTGCCTTGTGCATCGGGCAGAACGGACTTTAATTCAGCTTGTAAACGAAGCTCGATGCCGTGTTCGGCAAGGTGCCGGTTGATCATTTCCGACTCTTGTTGCGGAAGTATACCATTCCAGAAGCTGTTTTCACGAACCAAAAAAGTTACGGGTATGTGCCGGGAATGAAACATTTCGGCCATTTCGATGCCAATCAGTCCACCTCCAACAATAACCGCCCGTTTCAGCCCTGTGCTATGGCGTTCCATGGCCTCCACGTCCTGCCAATGGTAAAGTCCGTGCACGCCATCAAGGTCTTGCCCTGGCCAGCCGAACTTGTTGGACTGCGAGCCGGTAGCTAAAATGAGTTTATCCCAACCTATGGTGTTGCCATCGGAGGTGCTTAATGTTTTTCCAGTAAAATCTATATTGGTTACCCTGGCCCTCAGGAGTTCGATGCGGTTTTTCTCCCAAAACCACGGTTCATAGGGTTGAATATCCTGCCGGCGCATGTGTCCCATGTACACATACATGAGTGCTGTACGGCTGAAAAAATGATCCGATTCGTCTGAAATGACGGTGATTTGGTGGTCGCTGAGTTTTCGGATGTGGCGGGCTGCTGTGATGCCGCTGACGCCGTTGCCGATTAAAACTATCTTCATGGGTGGCGGAACATTTAATTTTCAGAAAGATACGTTCCAAAATCGTGGGGCATTGTGGAATATGCAAAAAGCAGCAGGCAGCAGGCAGCAGGCAGCAGGCAGCAGGCAGCAGGCAGCAGGCAGCAGGCAGCAGGCAGCAGGCAGCAGGCAGCAGGCAGCAGGCAGCAGGCAGCAGGCAGCAGG